>JADGNG010000080.1 GCA_017883585.1 Candidatus Bathyarchaeota archaeon | reverse complement strand
GAGGAGATAATTCGTGCGTGTCTTATTGGTAACATCGAGACCCAGCACAAACCTCTCAACCTCCTCAGGCTTTGAGAGATCAACATCCTTCCGCAACCTACGCAGGTACTTGGAGTAAGCAATCTGAGAGTTCTTACTCAGGCCCCTAATGCTCCACAGGGCCTTGAAGAGCCACTCATCAACATTGGGCGGTAAATCATTGGTAGCGGGGGGTAGATTTGAACTACCGACCTTGGGGTTATGAGCCCCACGGGCTAACCTGGCTGCCCTACCCCGCTTCCCCCCGAAAGTATTCACCCAACTCTTATAAACTCTTCCCGACTCCCCCAAACCAAGCGGTGAAACCTGGTGCCTGACAACTCGCGACGACTAGCCTCGGAGAGGATAAGGATACTCTTCACCCTCGCTGAGCGCGAGGATCGAGAGCACTCTGAGAGGGCACAGAGGTATACGGCGCTAGCACGCAGGATCGCGAGCCGCAACCGCATCCACCTCTCACCCGAGTTCAAGCGTCGCGTCTGCCCAGGCTGCAAATCCTACATGAGCCCATCAAAGAGTCGCACGAGGATTAGGCAGGAGCGAGAGCCGCATATTACTGTTACCTGCCTCCAATGCGGACACATCACCCGGATACCCTTCAGGAGAAGGAAGCCATGACCCTAAGCCTCATCAGCCTGGGCCTTGCCGATGAGCGAGACATGAGTCTTCGCGCCCTCGACGAAGCGAGGGGCTGCGACACCATCTACGCAGAGCTCTATACGATGAAGCTCGTCACGACCCTCGCTGCCTTAACCGAGCTGATCGGGAAGCCCGTCACACTGCTCCCACGCGGCGACCTAGAGGATCGTAGCTCAAAGATAATCGAGGAGGCGAGGGGTAGGAAGGTCGGCGTACTCATCGGCGGTGACTGCCTTAGCGCCACGACCCACATCAGTCTTCTATTAGAAGCAGCTGAGAAGAGCGTTGAGACTCACGTCATCCACGGCTCAAGCATATTTAGCGCCGTAGCCGAGACTGGGCTAAGCCTCTACAAGTTCGGCAGGACCGTCACCATGCCCTTCCCTGAGAAGGGGCCCACCGACACCGTACTCCGCGGCATACAGGGGAACCTCGCCGAAGGTCTGCACACCCTCGTCCTCCTCGATCTTGATAACGAGCAGAACAAGTACATGTCTGTCACCCAGGTGATTCGGGGTCTAATCGACGCGGGTATTAGCCCGGATTCCCTCGTCGTCGGCGCTGCGCGGCTCGGTCAGCCGGAAGCCATGATCAGGGCGGGGCACGCAGCTAACATTGAAACAATCGACTTCGGCGAGCCTCCACACTGCCTAGTTGTCCCCGGTCAGCTCCACTTCCTCGAGGAGGACGCCCTCAAGAGAATAGCACAATGCCCACCGGAGGCATTGAAGAATCGCGACCTGAAGCCGGAACTCGACCGCCTCATAGGCAAATACATCGCTGGGTGCCGACGAGTCCGTGAGGCAATGAAAATGACGCCTCCCCCCACCCCACTCACAGCCGAGCAGATACGAGACCTACTCGATCATGTCGACCGCTATCTCGTCGACGCCGAGTATTACCGCGCTGAAAGGAAACCTACCGCCCTTACCAGCGTCGCCTACGCTGAGGGCATCCTAGACGCCCTAAAGCTATTAGGCATCGCCGACTTCCAGTGGTGACAAAGATGAAGGTCCTCGCCTCAGGTGTTTTCGACCTCCTCCACTACGGCCACATACGCTTCCTAGAGGAGGCGAAGAAGTTAGGGGGACCAGACGCCAAGCTAGTCGTCATAGTCGCAAGCGACGAGACAGTGACACGCGCGAAGGGCAGGCCCCCCATAATTCCCGAGGACCAGCGACGCGCAGTCGTCGAGTCGCTCAAGGTCGTAGACAAGGCTATCCTCGGCTACAAGGACCAGGACCTCGACAAGGTCATGAAAACGATCAAGCCCGAAATAGTCGCCGTTGGGCACGACCAGCACGACATCGAGGATGAGGTCAACCGCCTAGTCGCCGAGAAGGGCTACAAGACCCGAGTTGAGCGGGTCGGCCGCTTCGGCCCAGAGGACCTCAACAGTAGCAGCAAGATCAAGCGACGGATCGCCGAGGGCTCAGGAAAGAAACCTTGATCGGGTCACCGTCACTGAGGCCGAAATGTCTCCTCAGGTAGATTGGGCTCACTATCTCCATCGTGGATAGGTCGTGTATCGTCCTGTCAGCTACTATCAACGCCCCCTTGATCTCGTCGTTAAGCAGAAGCGGATAACACTTACACGAGCCGAAGCTCCTCTCCCCGTCCTTAAAGCCCTCTAACATCACCGACGGGTGCCTCTCGAGCCTCCGCCTCCTCTCGAAGTCCTCCGGCTTAATCTTCACATTGAGGGTACCGGGGAAGGGGTCAAAACCAATTTTATCCCTAATCTGGCTCCTGTATCCCTCCCTGCTGATATAATAAGCCCCCTCATAGAGCCCCGAGGCGACCGTCCCGTCAAAGACGAAGACCTCCGCTCCCACTCCCTCAATGTGCACCTTAAGTTCCTGCAGTACCTCGTCGAGTGCGTTGAGCCCCCCATCGGTAATAGTTATGAGGCTACCGTCCGGGTCGATTCGCCTCGTGATGAGCCCCATCTCCTCGAGTAGCTGGAGGTGGCGTGAAGCCGACTGCTGGGATCCGCCGAGTGCGCGGCTGAGCTCTGTCGTCGACACCTTGACCGGAGCCTTACCCCCACCCAGAGTCAGCAAGCTATAAAGTGTGAACCAGAGATGCGGTTTTACATCCTTTTCCAATGGGAGTCACGGAAATGAGTAACCGATCACTATTTATACCTATTTCTTGGTAGCCACTCGCACATAGCCATTGTAGCAGATATGCGGTGAAGAAAGAAACTGACCAAGAAGAATAAAATAAAATTATTCATTAATTCGTGAAAACAAAAATAATGCAAAAAGTCTTTATCGAAAAGCAAGTTATTGAAGACTATGAACCCCGAGACACACCTAAATTCGGACCCAATTTTCGATGAAAACAATCGCGGTTTCTGTGCCATCCTTAATAAAAAAGGAACTCAGAGTTCATTTTCCCTAAAAATCGATGACTTCTCATCCAAAATTGATCACGCCTCTGTCGCATGGATAGATTACATAATAGATGACTTCGAAAATGAAGCGAGTAAATCCGCTGCAAAGATTGGGTTTTCGGAGGAGCTCGTAAAGAGACTCTTGCAGGATGTTAGGGGGAATTATGAGGATATTGATACCCAATTAGGGTTAGTTCTACCCGTTGTTCATGTCGAAGGATTCGATATCAACATTGAACCATTGATAATCTTACTTAGAGAAAATCTCCTCGTAACTTTCCACACGCGAAGCAGATCCCGCTTTTACTTGATGCGTCGGTATGCCGATAAATATCTCAAAAAGCTGCCTAAAAGTACGAAGACTGTCGACCTCCTAACAATGCTTCTCGTAAGAATAATTGACGAGAATAATTCATGGAACTTCAAACAGCTTCAGGAAATGGATGAGCGTAGCGATGACCTGACTATGGACCTGAAAAACAACAACGTCGTAGAGCCTCACGTTGGAGACCAGGTTTCTGAGATGAAGCACGCCCTCTTGAAGTACCTCTCAGCGCTCTGGGGGACAGGAGACATACTCTCCAGCCTGCGTTATGGCGATGCTGATCTAATCTCCGACACACCTCTTATTCTCGACAGAATAGTTCAGCTGCAAAACGAGATCCATCAACAATTGGGACTAGCCGAACACCTCTCCGACGCCTTAGCCTCCAATCTAGAGAGTCTGAAATCCATCTATAATAATCAGCTACAGGATCGTAACAATCAGCTTCAGGACGTAAATAATACCCTACAGACCAGGAACAATCTACTTCAGGAAAAGAATAACCAGCTGCAAGATCTGAACAACACCTTGTCGGAGAAGAACAATCGACTGACCGCGACTAATAATAGGATCACTCTTCTAGGCGCATTCCTTGCGATTCTAGGCGCTGGGTTCGTAGTCCCTAATACTATTGCCACTGTTTTCTCCCAGACGAACATCTTCACGTTCTCCCCGAAGGATATGCCTTGGTACATCACCCTGATACTCACTTCGACAATCGTCACACTTGGTCTGGTCTATTGGTGGGTGAGGAGAATTGGGTTGTTACCCAATATCTCTGACGAAGACAAATAATCAAAACGAAAATTATAGGGGGCTGCTTATCCCTTGGCGACTGCAACTGGGACGGACATCATGACCTTACGCCCTATGCCGAGGCGATGGCTGACCTCAGCCACTTTATGGATGTCCTTGTAGCTCTCAGGGCTCTCCTCCTCCACGACCTTTCCAGAGGCTGCTCGGATGACTATGCCCTTCTTCTTTAGGTCAGCTATGATCTCGTTCGCGCTCCAAGCCCTCCTGGCACCGGCACGTGAAAGCACCCTACCCGCACCGTGGGCTGTAGAGGCGAAACTCGTCTCCTCACCCTTCTCTGTCCCCCTGAGCAGGTAACTGGCTGTGCCCATCGTCCCGACTAATAGGACGGGTTGCCCCGTCGACTTGTAGTCTGCGGGGAGGTCCTCGCGGCCAGGGCCGAATGCACGGCTCGCCCCCTTCCTGTGCACCACCGTCTTCCTCCACTTGCCGTCGACGATGTGCTCCTCCCTCTTCGCCGTGTTATGCGTCATGCTATAAACGAGCTCCATCCCCATCTCGGACGCCTTCTTGTGGAACGTCTGCTCGAACGCTGTGCGAACCTGGTGAAGGATGATATGGCGATTGATGAATGCCCAGTTCACGGCACAGGCCATAGCGCCATAGTAGTCCTCCGACTCCCTGCTCTTGATGGGGGCGCAGGCGAGCTCCCTATCCGGGAGCTTGATCTTATACTTGCTCACAGCCTGCTCCATGACGCGAATGTAGTCGGTGGCGATCTGGTGGCCGTAGCCACGGCTCCCGGTGTGAATCCAGCAAACTATCTGGTCCGGCTCTGTGATCCCATAGACCTTCGCGGCCTCCCTGTCGAAGACCTCACTCACCTTCGCCACCTCTAGGAAGTGGTTACCAGCGCCGAGGGTGCCGAGTTGAGTCGCCCCCCTGCTCTTCGCCCTCGGTGAGACCATATCTGGGTTAGCCTCCTTCATACAGCCGTTCTCTTCCATGTGAAGGTGGTCGCCGTCCCAACCGTAACCCTTCTCGATCGCCCACTCGACGCCGCCTGTCACCGCCTTATCTAGCTCAAGGTTGCTGAGACGGATCTTGCTGCCGACGCCAACGCCGCACGGAACTAGGCTGAAGACCCTATCAATGAGCTCATCTACCTTCGGATGAACCTCCGCGTAAGTCAGGTCGCTCCGCATCAGGAGGACGCCACAGTTAATGTCGTAACCGACACCACCGGGGGTGATTATGCCCTCTTCCTCGTCGAAGGCGGCTACGCCCCCGATTGGGAAACCGTAGCCCTGGTGGCCATCTGGCAGTGTGATGCCATACTTCAAAATCCCCGGTAGCTGCGTCACATTCATGCTCTGTGTTAGCGTCATGTCATCCTGCATCGCATGGAAGAGCTGCTCATCAGCGTAGATCCTCGCCGGGACCCTCATGTTCGGGTCCGCCGACGTCGGTATCTCCCATACGAGGTCGCCGATCCTGTTGAAAGGTGGCTTCATTTTTTATCAACCAAGGACCCCGGCGAAGATTTATAAGTCTTTATTGGTATCCGCACCAATGAATGGATATGCGCTTGAGGGCTGTGAAGCGGGTACCCCTGAATGAAGTGAGGGAGCGGGTCGCCAAATACGTTGAGAGATACAGCGACCAGTACCAACAGCTGAGCAGGGAGTTCGAGTCGGGCAAGATGCCACGCGAGAGGCTGGACGACTACATCGAGTGGAGCAGCATGATACACGCCCTCAGAGCCGCAGGGGAAGGCGAGGACTTTGACTACTACGCAGAAGAGGCCCTCGCCCTCACATCGGAGGAGTTTGAGAGCCTCACTCCGAAGAGGCTACAGCTACTCGATTACCTCGCTGACGAGCACGCATCCTCAATAAATGAGTTAGCTAACCACATCGGGCGAGACGTGAAGAATGTCTATAGTGACCTTCGGGTCCTGGAGAGCCTTGGTTTCCTCCGCCTCGTCGAGGAGGGGAGGAGCCTCGTCCCGGAGTTACTCGTTCAAGAGGTAACAATCCTTCTCGGATGAGCCGAGATATTATATCGGACGAAGCTGCCTCTAACCTGATTCAGATGTCCACGAAGACGTGCATAGCGGACCTGATCCTCATCAACGGCAAGATCGTGACCGTGGATGAGGAGTTCAGCACGAAGGAGGCCATAGCGGTTAAGGATGGCAAGGTTATGGCGACCGGCCCGACGAAGGAGATTAAAACGCTCAAGGGAGACGCCACGGAGGTCATCGACCTCGAAGGCAAGACCGTACTCCCCGGACTCTACGACAGCCACTTGCACATGATATTCACGGGTGTAGGCCTGCAGATCATCAACCTGAGGACGCCCCCCATGAAGAGTATAGCCGACATGGCGAAGGCCGTCGGCGAGAAGGTGAAGAAAACGAAGCCCGGTGAGTGGGTAGTCGGCAGGGGCTGGGACCAGGTTAAGCTCGCCGACCACCGGAACCCCACCCGCTACGACTTTGACAAGGTCGCCCCCAACAACCCCGTCTACCTCACGAGGACCTGCGGCCACCTCGCCGTTGTCAACAGTAAGGCGCTGGAGGTGGCGGGGATAACCAAGGTCATGAAAGACCCCGTCGGCGGCAGGATTGTCCGCGACGAGAACGGTGAGCCTACTGGTATGCTCGAGGAGACTCCTGCAATGAGCCTATGCACCAAGCTCATCCCACCCGACAGCATCGAGGAAACCGTTGAGCAAATCAAACTCGCGTCGGATGCCTTCAACGCCGTCGGCCTCACAAGCGTCATCGAGGCGGGGGTCACTGAGGACCAGATCGTCGCCTACCAGCTCGCACTAGAGAGAGGTCTCCTCCACGTCCGCGTTAACTACATGCTACGCGCCATAGACGGCAACGAGTCAGAGGAGAGCAGCCTACGGCGAATCAACAGCTTTCCCATGATCACCGGTTACGGGAACGATATGCTCCGGTTCCAGGGACTGAAGATCCTCATAGACGGCGGCATCGGCGGAAAGACGGCTCTCCTCCGCGAGCCATACGAGAACGACACCCGTACTGGCCTCCTCACCGTACCCGAGGCGAAGCTCCAACACCTCGTCGATGCAGCAAACAAACGTGGGATGCTCTCCGGCATACACTGCTGCGGAGGCAAAGCGATGGACATAGTCATCAACACCTTCAAAAATACTGACAAAGTCAAGCCCATCAAAGGTCGGAGGTTCTACCTCATCCACG
>JADGNG010000079.1 GCA_017883585.1 Candidatus Bathyarchaeota archaeon | reverse complement strand
GCCGTTGCCGAGTCCCTCTCGGAGAGGTACCCGGTCCCCATCATAAGGCTCGGCATCCCGGACGTCTACGCCGGCTCGAGCCGCAACGCCGACAGCTATCTGAAGGAGTACGGGCTGACCCCCGCCCAAATAGCCGACAGGGCGGAGAAGGCAGTAGAGAAGCGTAAGTAAGCCAAGTCACCTACTCAGTTTTTTAATATCCTCGTCGTTTCAGACAATAATGTTTTGGCTCGACGTCGACCTCGTCTCTGGGGCAGCGACACTGCACAAGGGCGACTGCCTCCACATCGAGCCCAAGGCTACGGAGCAGAAGGGGGTGAATGAAATGCGCACCGACGGCGACTGGTTCAGCTTCGACTCCATCGGCGAGGCGATGAGGTTCTTCAAGGTGAAGAGGCTCAGCGTCGAGGTCACCTACTACCTTCTTTGCAGACCCCTCGATAACCTCTGGGAGGTGTCGATGGCGAGCCTCGACGTGAGGACGCCAAAGACAGGATGCGATATATGCACCATTGTCGAGGTGGTTGACACGAAGTCGAGCTACCGTCGTCTACTCTCTCGACTCCTCGGCAAATGATGAATCCATTGCCTCAGAAATTAAAGGGCGGCTATTCCCTTCTCTCGACGACGATGGTGCACTTCGTCGCAAGCACCGCTATGACGCCGAGTGCCGCCATCCAGGGCGCGAGGAGCGTGCCCACCACCCCGACCGTCGCCGGGATCTCGAGAAGCTGCTTCCCCGACTCATCCTTCACTATCACCCTCGTGATGTTACCCTCATGGAGAAGCTCCTCGACCCTCTTGAGGACGTCGTTGGCAGCGACCGAAAACTCCTCGGTCACGAACTTCCCCTGCCTCATACCGCAGAACTTGCAATAGTTCGAGTCTTCTGATATCTCGGAGCCACACTTCGAGCATGTCATCATTTTATATTCCCACTAAGAATGTCGAAATGCCGGGTATTAGACCTTACCGAGAACGTCCGGGGAACCGTTTATACACATTCCATCCAAATATTAACCGATCAACTTGAACATCGACTATGGCGTCCAGATCGAGCCTCAGTATGGTTACGAGTACGCGTACCTGAGGGGTGTCGCGAAGCGTGTGGAGGCAGCGGGCCTTGAGAGCATGTGGGCATCGGACCATTTCCTCATCAGCCCCCTAGCCGTCGACGTCGACTGCCTTGAGGCATGGACACTCCTCACCGCTCTCGCAGCGGAGACTGAGACTCTCCGCTTCGGCGCGATGGTATCTTGCCAGAACTACCGGAACCCTTGCCTCGCAGCGAAGATGGCAGCTACGCTCGATAACATTAGTGGGGGGCGCATCTACTTCGGCGTAGGCGCCGGGTGGAAGGAGGTTGAGTACAAGGCATACGGCTACGAGTTCCCCAGCCCAGGGGCGAGGGTCCGTCAGCTCGACGAGGCGCTCACTATCGCTAGGCAAATGTGGACCCAGCCCCGTGCCAACTACCAAGGCAAATATTACAGTGTAAACGACAGCGTCGCTATGCCGAAGCCAATACAGGACCCGGTGCCCGTTCTAGTCGGAGGCACAGGCGACAATCTCCTCAGGGTCACTGCGAAGCACGCCCAGCTCGCGAACTTTGCGTGGAATACTGACCTCAAGGTCTTCGCGGAGCGCCTCGGCGTCCTCGAGGGCCACTGCGAGAAGCTGGGTGTCAACTACGGCTCGATCCGAAAGTCGGCGGGGCTCCACCTCGCCCTCAAGCAGGTCGGGACCGGGACACCAGCTCCCCACGAGAAGTACTCGGGGGCTAAGAAGTGGGAGCCGAAGACCGCCAAGCAGGCAGCTGAGTTCATCAACAGCTACGTGGACCTCGATGTCACCCACTTCGTCATAGTATTCCCCTACGGATCGGAGGCCGAGTCGGTCGAATACTTCATGGACGAGGTCGCCCCCCTCATCACGCCCCCTGAAGAGAGAGTGCGGGATCTCCAACCAAACAGGGAGAGGCTCTGACTTCAATAACTGAATCTCGCGCGCGCAAGGTAGATTTATAGAACTACTGAGCCTTGCGAGGTCGTCTACTGGTAGTATTTGACGCTTGACTTTTTTTCAGCATCACGAGCAGCTACCAACAAGGCTTAGCTGACGAAGAGGCGAGACATATGGGTCCTCTCGCATAGCTCGTCCATCATCTCGTTGCTCGGCTTGGGAACATTTCTGCCAGCAGCGGCAATTATCTTCGGAAGAAGCCTAACATCACTCGACGTGTTGAGGAATATCGTTCCCTGCCCGAGTATCCAAGAGACAGCGAGGTCTATATCCCCCTGCTCCGTGAAGGGCTCGTACCATGTTGTGGTGATCTGCTCCTTGCCACCCCATGGTCCCTTGGTAAGTGACTTGATGGTTTGAACAGCCACCCCCCTGTCCCGACACTCATTGAGGAGAGCCCCGAACTCCCCTTTATAGCGCTCATCCCTGTTGAGGATATAGTTCCAGGGGAGAAGGACGGAGTCGAAGTCGTACCTCTTGAGGCTTCTCATATGCATGGCTGGGGCGTAGAGGCCGTGACCCGTGATACCGATGAAGCGGGTTAGGCCCTGCTCCTTCGCCTCGACAAGTGCCTTTAGTGCCCCTCCCTCCCCCATGGCTGTCTCCCACTCGTCGGGGTGGGTGAGGTTGTGCAGCTGTATGAGGTCGACGCTCTTCACCCGGAGCCGCTTCAGCGACTTGTTGAACTCATTCTTCGCCTCCACGTAAGTGCGCATCCCCGTCTTGGTGGCGAGGAAGAAGTCACCCCTGTGCCTCTCCATCCACGGGCCTATCCTGAGCTCGGCGTCCCCGTAGCTCGCAGCGACGTCAATGTGGTTCACCCCGTGCTCAAGTAGAACCTTGAGGGTCTCGTCCGCCACCTCCTGCGTCACGTCGCCGAGGGCCGCAGCGCCGAAGAGTGTCGCAGTGCTATCGTGTCCTGTGTTCCCGAATGGCTGCCTTCTTATCATTTCAATCAATAATCAAAGCCAGAGACCAGTTTAAATATCTCTCCCAAGCCGCGCCGAAAGGGTTAAGCAAAAAGGGCGTAACACAGAGACCAACCCGGGGATCAGTTTGGAGTTCTTCATAGACACCGCCGACGTCGCAATGATCAAGAAATACTACAACATAGGCGTCGTCGACGGGGTGACAACGAACCCGACCCTCATCGCGAAGAGTGGGCGCAGGTTCGAGGACGTGGTGAAAGAGATCGCTGAGATCGTCAAGGGGCCGATAAGCGTCGAGGCCTGCAGCACTGTCTGCGACGACCTCATAACCGAGGCCAAGAAGATCGCCGCCTATAGCGAGAACATCGTCGTCAAGATACCCATGACCGCGGAGGGCCTCAAGGCGGTCAAAGTGCTTGACAAGTTAGGTATAAAGACAAACGTGACCCTCATCTTCTCAGCCAACCAAGCTCTCCTCGCCGCGAAGGCGGGCGCCACATACATTAGCGTATTCGTTGGGCGCCTCGACGAAAGGGGGCAAGACGGAATGGAGGTCATACAGGAGGTCATGGACATCCTCGACAACTACGACCTCGACAGCAAGCTGATAGTCGCGAGCATAAGACACCCGCGCCATGTAACCGACTCCGCACGGATAGGGGCACACGTCGCGACCATCCCCCCAGAAATCATCGAGAAGATGCTCAGCCACCCCCTCACCGATGACGGGCTCCGTATCTTCGCCAAGGACTGGGAGAAGGTCCAGAAGGGCTAACCCTCTTACTGAGTAAACTGTTTAAGCGGCGCATCCGCATCAAACTAGAGCCAGTTTGAAAGCCAAATACGCCGCGCCACTATTCATCCTATTAATAGTCCTTGTTCAGCTAGCTCCTGCTCACGCGGCGACTCAGTACAAGTACACGCTCACCTACACCTTCGAGAACCACGGGAGCACCGCGACCACGCTCGAGAAGGACGACCTCTCAGTCCCACTCTTCATCAATAGTTCCTCCCAGACAGTAACCGTGACTTCCGCCACACCATCACTAGGCCTTGCCTACCCTGACGATGACGGGAACCTCCTGTCAGACCCCAACATGGGCCTCTCTATACCCGCGAATGGGAAAATATCATACACAGTAGTCTACATGATCACCCCCTCTGGCCTAACAAACCCCCAGATAGACACATCAAAAGCTGGGACTGACGCCGACATCCCAGCAGGGCTAGTCGCGAACTACACGACAACAACGGAGACCTTCTGGTCAAACAACACTGAGATAACTGCACTGGCGAAAAGCATAACGGCGGACCAGACCACAACCCTCGGGAAGCTGGTTGCACTCGTCTCCTGGTTCCACACGAACGTCAATTATGCAACCCACGAACTTCCTCTCTACCCGAACCAGACCCTCACAACTAAGCAGGGGGACTGTGACGACCAGAGCATCCTTCTCATAAGCTTGCTCCGCAGCCTCGGTATCCCCTCCTATCTCGAGATTGGGGTCGTCCTCAACTCGGGAATAGATAGCAGCGAGACGATCTGGGACGGGCACCTCGCTATCTCGGAGAAGGGGCTAGGATGGCACGGGTGGGCCATGGTTTACACGCCCCCCTGGGGCTGGATACCCGTTGACCTCACCTACACAACCGAGACCGACCCCCTTAAGATGGTGCAGAACGCCCCCGAGTACACCCCCGTCGTCGTCTCGGCGATGAAGATCTCGAAGCAGGTCTACACGACGCTTAGTGTGCAAACGCGGCAGAGGATCGCCTCCTCTCCCCTCTACGTTACCTCGACGGAGACCGTGGAGAGCGTACAGCCGACGTGGATTGACCCGACGATGATCGGCCTTGGGGTAGTCGTTGCAGCGGCCATCGGTTTCATGTTCTACACGTCCCGCCGCCCTAGGAAGCAGACGATATAAGCCGCCGAGCGCTACCAACCCCTCAGGTGAGGAGATGGAGATTCCAGAAGCCATTCTGAAGAGAAAGAGTGTACGCGCCTTCGCCCCTAAGGGGCTCATGGACGAGGATATACAGACACTCATAGAAGCCGGGGTCCACGCCCCGAGTGCGGGCAACATGCAGCCATGGGGCTTCGTCGCTGTCCGAGATCGGGAGGTCAAGGAGGAGCTGGTCGAGGCGAGCCACGGCCAAGCCTTCATAGCGACCGCGCCGGTCGTGATCGTTGTCTGCGTGGACCCAGCAAGGAACGCCCAGCGGTACGGAGACAGGGGAAAGACCCTCTACTGCTTACAGGACACGGCGGCCGCCATAGAGAACATCATGCTAACCGCCGTCCACAATGGGCTTGCTACATGTTGGATCGGCGCCTTCGACGAGGGGATGGCTGCGGAGGCCGTTGGGCTCCCAACAGGCGTCAGGCCGGTTGCGTTGATCCTCGTCGGCTATCCCGACCAGGACCCGGCACCACGGCCGCGCCGCCCCATTACAGAGGTCCTCCATCTCGACAGGTGGTGACAACCTCCAACCCTTTTTATCGCCCCTATATCACCCATAGAATCGACTACATTTGCCAAAGGACTTCAGGTTCCTCGACCTAAAGGTCAACGACGCCTACACGAACATGGCCGTAGACGAGGCCATAACTAAGGCAAGAGGCGAGGGAAAGGCCCCCGACACCCTCCGATTCTACATGTGGAAGCCCAGCGCCGTAACCCTCGGCTACTTCCAGAGCGTGGAGGACGAGGTAAACCTAGAGGTGCTTGAGAGGTTCGGCTTCAACCTGAACAGGAGGATCAGCGGCGGTGGTGCTGTCCTCAACAGCGAGACGGGGGAGATCACCTACAGTGTAATCCTACGGGAGGACGACCCGCGGGTGAGCACGGACCCCGTCGAGTCCTACCACCTCCTCTGCCAGGGTATAATCGAGGCTCTCGACTTACTCGGCATAAAAGCCGACTTCAAGCCCATCAACGACATAGTCGTCGCTGGGAAGAAGATTAGCGGCAACGCCCAGATCAGGCGCTACGGCGCTGTCCTCCACCACGGAACCCTCCTAGTCGACTTCGACGTCCGCCACATGTTCGGCATCCTCAAGATATCGAAGGAGAAGCTTAGCGACAAGATGATACAACAGGCGGAGGACAGAGTCACAACCATCCGTAGACTCCTTGGGCGCCCGATAGGCTTCCCCGAGGTGCGGGATGCCCTCGAGGAGGGGTACATGAGAGCCTTCGATGCCAAACTGATCAAGAGCGAGCTCACCACCTACGAGGAGGGGCTCGTCAAGCAGTTCAGGGCACGCTATGCGAGCAAGGAGTGGATATACCGGAGGTAGCTGCTTGAAGAAGTACGAGTACAAGGTTCCCGGGGGCAAGCTCCTCCGGGCAAAGGTTGAGACTGCGGAGGGGCGCATCAGCTTCATCCAGCTCACCGGCGATTTCTTCATGCAGCCGGAGACCGACCTAGAGGAACTCGAGGCGAGACTCAGGGGCTCCTCCGCCGACTCGGTGGATTTTACCGTGAAGGGCTTCTTCGCTGAGAAACAGACCGTGATGGCGGGTACCTGCCCCGCCGACTTCGCTTACGTTATCAGCCAGGCAATCAAGGCCTGAAGTCTGGTATCGGTGGGACGCAGTCTCGGAGTCTCCTGAAGGCGCGCGTCTTCTCCTCATCCTTAACCTTCGACGACGATATTCCAGTTTTTAGGACGTCAACGGCCTCGTCCATGGCACGCCTGTCGACGGGGAAGGGGACGCCGTCCTTGCCCCCGAAGGCGAAGTTGAACCGGACCGGGTCCTCCCAGCTCGCCCTCCCACCGTATATGAGCTCCGCGATTAGGCTGAGGCCCCGCACAGTCGAGGGGCCAACCCCCTTGAAGGCTATGAGCTCCTCGTAATTCCTCGGCTGGAACTCGTAGACCTCCCGCAGGGTGTCCCAGTTCACGTTCCTCGGCATCACGAGCTGCTCCTGCTCATTAACGCCTGCCCAGGAGTCGAGTCGTCTCTGCTTCGCCGGCACTGGGACGAGTAGGGTCCTCCTGAGCCTCTCGGGCTTCTCCTTTACGAGGTCGACGCATGCTCCCCTGTTCTCCTTGCTCTCGGTGCTGGTCATGTCGAGTACCTGGGGGAGGCGTGTGTCGCAGAGTATCGCGTTCTGGGGCTCCTCTATGAAGCCGCGGTGCTCTAGGGGCCAATGGTAGCGTCGGGCGTCGGCGCGCTTCTGGTTTATCCCCTGCTGGATCACTATCCACTTTCCCCTCTCATCGAAGAAGAAGCAGTGATGGTAGAGCTGGTACCCGTCCTGCACCAAGCTGTTGTCCACCTTCGCCGCCATCCTGCTGCTGTAGACGAGTTCCTCTATCGTTGCCTCTCCAAGACCAAATAACTCCCCTTTCTCCTTGATCTCTGCGGGTGCCTTCATCGAGGTCTTCCCTTTCCCACCCGCAATGGCGAGTCCCGTCTCCGCCGGGTCTATCGCCTCCTTCAACGCACCACAGGTGACAGTGGTTGTACCGCTGCTATGCCAGTCATAACCGAGTACGCAGGCTAGACTCTGGAAGAACCAAGGGTCGCTCAGCCGGTTCATCAGGTCATCGCGTCCATACTCATCGATTACTATTCTAGTGATGCAGCGAGCCAGCTCAACCATCCTCCCAAAAAGCCACCGAGGGGCCTTACCGGGGTGGAGGGGGAGAAGAGCCGTCGCTGTGGCGCCCATCATGTTCGACCGTAGGGTCCGTGGATAAAATCATGAGCTACCCCGGGAGGGTGGGGAGGTGCCCGAAAGTGTATGGTTACAGGTCCTCGGCCATTTCCCGCAAGACGATCTCGAGTTCCCTCGCGATCAGGTGGCGCGCTAGGCTGTTTAGAAATTAAATAGAACCTACACCACTTACTCATTGAGTATAGGTTGAACGTTAAGCGATTGCTTGACTCACTCAACCTACACCAGATCCGAACCGAATTAACCGCCCACTACCATAGAGAAGGACCAGGCAGAACACCAATCAACCCACCAGCCATGCTCAAGGCACAGCTGGCCAAACACCTCCTCCGAATCCCCAGCGACAGCAGAATCACGCTACGCCACAGAAACGACCACAAGACAGTCAGAGCATGCGGCTTCCGAAGCAGAACCCCAAGCCACGGACTCTTCACCCACTTCAGACACCGACTCGGAGAGGGGACCTACCTCAACATCTTCAACGGACTCACGGGGATGCTACTCGAATCGGGAACAATCATCGGCAAAGTCATCGCCGTCGACAGCACCCACGTGAAGGCCTACGGTGGAAGAGCCATAGACAACCGAGTCGGCGGAAGCGACCCCGATGCGAGGGTTGGAAGAGGTCGAAGAGGATTCATCCTCGGGTATCGAGTGCACATTGCCTGCTGCGCCGACTCAGAGCTACCCATAGCCTACGGGGTGGCCCCGTGTAACGAGAACGATAAGCTCTACTTCGAGCCGCTGCTGGAGCGGGTGCATCGCCTCGGCGTGGGGTTCAAGTCGGTTCTCGCTGACACGCAGTACAGCACCGTGAATGTGCGTGACGCAGCGAAGTGGCTCGGTGCCGAGCCAGTCATCCCGGTGAGGAGGTACTCCAGGGTTGAGGCGGTGTTGCGCTTGGGCCGCGATTTCGTGGCCAGGGGTGCTAGGCGAGTTCTGGGGTTGTTCAGGAAGCGGTGGAGCCTCAAGAGGCTCTTCGGTTGGGCTAAGGAGTGGCTGCTGCTGGATGGTCTTCGGGTCGGGGGGTTGGCTCAGGTTTCGAGCCATGTCTCTCCGAGTCTGATCTCGATGCTGGCGGTGACGTTGCGGCTATGAGGTTAGGGTCTCGCGTGCGGATACCCCGTAGCCTACTCTCAAGCTACCCCTACCTCTCGTCTACCTCTCATCCCTAGTCTACCCTACCTCTCATCCCTAGTCTACCCTACCTCTCATCCCTAGTCTACCCTACCTCTCATCCCTAGTCTACCCTACCTCTCATCCCTAGTCTACCCTACCTCTCATC
>JADGNG010000078.1 GCA_017883585.1 Candidatus Bathyarchaeota archaeon | reverse complement strand
CGTAGCGGAAGGTGATCTCGGCGCCATACTCCTTTTGGTCCTTCGCCACGGCCATGTAGGCTGGGTACATCTCGTTCACCTCGTGGTTCTCACCGTCTATGCCGTGCTGGAGATCCTCGGCGGTGGAGCGGCTCCCGAATAGGGCGCCGCCGAAGGTGTTCTGGGGCCCCTTTGTCAGTATGTTCCCGTAGTGGTTACCCGCGTGTATCCTCTCCGCGTGGGAGACGGCGGTGAAGAGGCGGCTGATGTTGGGGAAGCCCGACTCCGCGGCCCTCTTGGCGAAGATGAGGTATCTCATGTGTGCCTGGCTCTCCCCGCTAAAGGCGCTTATCAGGTTCAGCTCGGTCATCGTCTTAACCAATGTTTATTCACTGGGGGGATCATTGGGACGGCTGTTTTTATCGGTTGCTAGAAGGCGGGGCTGGGAGGGCACACCATATTCGTCTCAACGTTTATGGTCGGCATACACGTCGACAGGACGTCCCCCTGCCCCGTTTTTCCCCGGGGAAGCTCGATATCTAAATCTGACCAAGATTCAGCCTCCCCCTTTTATTTTGTCGGCCTATCTAGTAGGCGTGAAGCCCATCGGCGTCGTCGGCCACGTCGCGATAGACCATATAATAACCCGCAGCGGGGAGCGGCGGCAGCTTGGAGGGCCACCCACATATGTTTCCCTGATAACCAATCTAGTCGGCGTCCCGCTTACCGCAGCGACAAAGGTCGGCGGCGACTTCCCCCGCGAATACGCTTCTGAGCTGGCGATGAGAGGACTGGATATCCGAGGCGATGTCGTGCCCTCTGCGAAGACTACGCGTTTCGTCCTCGACTACACGGGCGCGGAGAGGGGCCTCGGCTACGAGAGCCTCTGTGCCCCAATAGAGCCGCGGGACGTCGAGGGGCTACCCGACGCTTCGATCCTCGCCCCGATAGTCGGTGAGATACCGGTTGAGACGCTCCGGGCAATAAAATCGAAGGTCTTGGCCCTCGATCCGCAGGGATTCGTCAGGAAGCTCGAACCGGGAGGCTCGATTAGTATCCGGCCGTGGCGCGACGTCGAGCTTCTTAGCCGCCTGTCAGTCTTTAAGGCGTCAGAGAGGGAGCTACGCCTTGTCGCTGGTGAGGGAGGCTGGACGGGATTGGAGCAGCTGGTTGGGCTCGGGGTGAAGGTCGCCATCGAGACTCGTGGTGGGGAGGGCGCCAACATCAGGCACGCGGGTGGGAGGATGATAGTGCCCGCCTATTCGGGGGAGACGGTTGACACGACGGGGGCCGGGGACGCATTCATCGCGGGCTTCTTCTCCGCATACGCCTCGGGGGAGGAAGTCGAGTGGTGCGCCGCCTTAGGCTCGGCTGCGGCGTCCGCTGTCGTTGAGACAGTCGGACCAAGAATCAAGATCGGAAAGGCAGAACTCCTTGAGAGGGCGGAGATGTTGCTCAACGGGATCAGGCGGCTAGCCTAACATCCGCCTCGATACTAGGTAGACGCCGAGAGCGGCCAAGAGGCCGACGCCCCACATGGCATAGTATCCCAGGTCAGCGTAGGAGTTGTAGCTCCTAGCGCCAGCTGTTTCAGCCCCGGATGCGGTGTCGGTATTTGACGCAGTTGCCGGAGCCGAAGTTGCTGCACTAGTAGTCGATGCGTCGGAGCCAGTCGAATCTACAAACCCTGTGTTGTTTTTTGGACTCGGCAAATGGGTTCCGGAGATCGTGTAGGTCCCATTGCTTACCCCATCTCCGTTTGCCGATGTGCGATTCAGGGTGGACTCAGGCGCTGCCCCCGACTGTAGGCCCGTGGTCTTAACCCCCGCAAGCGCGGCGAAGTTGGAGAGCTGCCCGGGCAGAAGCCCGACCAACATGACCCCGACGACCACGGCCAACACCGCGTACACACTCGTCCTCATTGCTGTCAATCTATAGCCCTCCCGCCGACTCTCTTAATGCTAGACTTCCGAACACCCGTTCTACTGTTAGAACAGCGATCAACTGGGCTTCTCCCTCCAGATCTTGACGGTCTCGTACCAGAACACGGCGGCTGGGACGAGGCCCATGACGAGTGTGGTGATGTACTCCCTCGTGAGGACGAATGGGAATGTCGCGAGGAAGGTGACGAGCATGGATGTGACGAGTACAGCGTAGAAGAGGAACCTTGGGAGCATCACACCGCCGACACTGACGAAGCTGCGGAGGACGCCGACCTTGACTTCTTTGATAAGGCGGTAGTCCCCGTAAGCGTTCTCGACTAAGCCGAGGTCCTGCAGCTTCTGGAGGTGGTAGGCAGCGACGCTTGGGCTGCTGAAGCCGAGAGCGCGCTGGACCTCACGGACGCCGACAGTCTCCTGCCTGCCCTTCAGGATGTGCATGTAGACTAGGAGCGTCTTCCCCTTCAGCTCCGACTCTATGTTGGCGTCATCCAATTGGCTTCACCTTTAAGAAAAATGTGAGGGATTTAACGTTGGCGCTAGTGGAGGAGGTTGAGGACGGCGAGTGTGGCGTGTATCGCTTCCTCAGTGCGCACCGTCTCCGTCCCCTGCTCCGGGATGAGGTTGAGGTTGAACTGGAAGCAGTCCGGAACGTCCCTGTGCTCGTGCTTCAGGATCTCTTGCAGCCCCATGCGGGGGCTGCCAAAGGCGACGAGGACGTTGCGTGCCTCTGAGAGCTTCGCCTTTAGTCGCTCCTCATCGGAGACGAAGGGCGCTCCTGTCCTACTGGTAGCAATCGTTAGGTCGTAGAAACCGCTCGAGGCCAGCTCACCGAGAGGCTTCCTCGAAGCCTGAATCTCGTAGCCCCAGTAGGTAGGGATGTCGACCCGCCTCGCCATCTCGCAGCGGGGCTCGGGGCCCACCTCAGTGACCTTGACGGTGACCCTGCTCCCGCGTGAGGGAGACTTGCCTACGAAGCGTATCGGCTTCTCGACGCCTATGTCGACGACGTTTACGCCCTGCTGGTCGAGGAGGACGCCCTCGCGGAACTCACCGACACGTAGGTTCACGGCATGTGCCTCCAGTTGGTGATGAGGCGTACGCAGCGGCTGGAGCGTGCCGGCGTACTGCAGCTCGGGGCGGACCTTGTATAGGTACTTGCGCAGGTACTGGGGAGTCTCGACGTAGCCGAAGATGAGCTTAATGAGCGCCGACTCGTCGGGCTGGTCGGGGTAAATGACAATCTCCTCCGCCCTGAATATCGCCGCACTTCGCGCGACGTGGCCAATGACCTCGGTCTTTTCCCTTAGATTAGCGTACTCAGCGACGAGTGACGCGGGGACCGCGATAGAAAGCTTACTCCTTCGCCTGCTCGGAGTCAACATCTTCACCCTTTTTTAACCTGGGCCAAGCCTTCCAGCCCGTCTTTACGAGGCGCTCCCGCTTATCAACGTCTCGGAGCACCCACACTAGGAAGCTGTCGAAGCCGCGTAGCCTCCTCGCCTGGTCGAGGGTGCCCACGCCTAGGCGGCTCAGATGCTTCGCGTATTCCTCCTCAGCGAACTCCTGGGTGACGCCCGTGATACGGCTAGGGACTACCTTGTACCCCTCGTTAGTGAGGGCTTTCCTAACCTCGCTGAGTATGTAGCCCGTGCAGATGTGGACGGGCTCATCCTTGGTTATATTTAGGGCTTCGGCGCCTTCCCTGACGATTCGGAGGACGTGCGGGAGATAGGTCTTCGCTTTGAAGGCTGACCCCTGGAACGCCTCGATTGGTACCTCGCCGACGTACCTCTCGTTTGTGCTGACTCGCCTCATCACAATGATGGCCCCGCCCACGAGGTCGCCCCATCCCGAGTCGTCAACCTCGACAACCATGCAATCGAGAAAGTATCGGCGCGGCTGGTTAAAAGGGGCTAGCCCCGCTTAAGGCGGTCGATGGACTCCACGGTGCTCGGGTCTTTCCCATAGAGAACACCGAGGTAAGCGCTAACATAATCCCCGACGTAGAGGGCGCTGAGCATCCGGGCTAGGCGGCCCTCCCCACGTGCCTGGACCTCAAGGACCTTCCCAAAACTGGGCTTAATGATGTCGATGAATCGGCGGGTCTTGGCGGTCACACGCTCGTCCTCGGCAGGGTCCAGTAGGAAGACGGCGCATACATTCCCTAGCAGTTTCTTGTCGGCCTCTCCCGCGACGATGGCGTTATGGAACGCCTCGGGGATGAAGCTGCTTCCCGCAGGACTCTTCCCGTTCTCGTTGAGCTGCGTGTTCCACCTGTAAGCTACCGCCTCGTGGATTCGCCCCCCGTAGACGAGCGGGACGTAGCCATGTAGCTCCGTGGCGAGCTTCTTCGCCGGGTTCGACCATTGGGGCGTCTCGGGGCGCATCTCCTCTCGCATCGCCTTGAGCACGTTGATTGCCTCCCTCACCTCCCACCACGAGTCCTGTGCTATCCCCACCTTCCTTGCGGCTACGACTAGTGAGAGGAACTGGTGTGCGATGGCGGCGCGTGGCTGAAACCCTGCCGGGAGCTTGAAGGTCGTGATGCGGGCTGCCTTCGCCCTCTTCCAAAGCTCGTTCCCGGATGTGAATGCCACAATCTTGGCCCCCTTCACCCTCCCCTCCTCGAAGGCGCTCAAAGTCTCCTCCGTCCCCCCCGAATAACTGACGGCGAATAGGAGTGTGTTCCTCCCGACGAAGCCGGGGAGCGAGTAGTCGCGCGATACGGCGATCGGAACCTTCGACGTCTGCTGCAACCAGTCCCTGAGGAGGAGACCCCCGACGGCTGAGCCACCCATACCCGCGACGACTACGTTCCTGAACCTACGGACCTTTAGGTCAACCTTCTCCGCGACCTCAATGGCGTCCTCCGCGCTCTCCGGGAGGGCGGTTATCACTTCGAGCATCCCACGAGGGTCAACGCGCCTAATGTTGGTTAGGTCGTCTAAGGGGGCATCCATAGGGGATGAGTAGCTCAATCAGGGTTTAAACTTGGCTGGTCTACTTGCAGCCCTTCCGGGTGCTCGAGGCTTGGAAGACGATTGTCCTCGACCTTGACATGATCCATCCCTGTTTTGGCGGACCTCTCCTCGCCAGGGTCGCGTGCGCATCACCTAATAGATGCCTCCCACGCCAACTGTGACAAAAGACCCCCAAAATGCAACACCCGAGTCGCAACCCCTATAAACAAACCGGCCTAAACCCTAGCCAAATGGCCAAACCAGTCACACAGGGGAGCCTATTCAGGTCCCGCCTTGCAAAAGAGTTCGATAACAAGACCGCCACATTCCACACGAGTGTCAACGAGGACCTACGAATCTTCGAGGACGACATCAACTGTACAACCGCCCACGATATAATGCTGTACGAACAGGGCATCATACCTGCCAAGGAGCTCAAACTCATCCTCACCGCCCTAGATGGGATACGACAGAAGTGGCGCAGCGGAGAGGTCACCATCGGCGCCGAGTACGAGGATGTGCACGAGTACATCGAAACAACAGTCATCAAGCAGATCGGCATCGAGGCCGGCGGCATGATCCACACCGGCAGGAGCCGAAACGACCAAGTCGTCACCGACATAAAGCTCAGGCTGCGCGAGGACATCCTCAAGATGGGTGATGCTACCCTCAGCCTCGTCGACGCACTCCAGAATCGAGCCACCGAACACGCAGACACACCCATGATACTCTGCACACACGGACAACACGCCCAGGTTGGTACAATGGGCGCCTACCTAAGCTGTTACGCCGACATTCTCCTCAGGGACCAGCAGCGTCTAGCAGAACTCTTCGCGAGGGTCAATACCAACCCTCTCGGCGCTGGGCCAGTCGGGGGCACGAGCATAAACATCAACCGCAAGCGAACAACTGAACTCCTCGGATTCGACGCTATTCAGGAGAACTCTATCGACGCCACAAGCAGCAGGGACTGGGCAATGGAGACCGCAGCAGTCTGCGCCATAATCATGGGTGACCTCAGCAGGATCGCCGCTGACATACTCGAGTGGAGTACCGTCGAGTTCGGATATATAGAACTCGCCGACGAGTACGCATCGAGCAGCAGCATAATGCCCCAGAAGAAGAACCCCAGTACCATCGAGCTCCTCAGGGGTAAGACCGGCGAATCATACGGTGCACTAATAGAGCTCCTCACGATGGAGAAGGGGTTGACAAGTGGTTACGTCCAGGATCTGCAAGAGACGAAGCTCACCCTCTGGCGCACCATCGACAACACCCAGATCTGTCTCGAAATAATGGCTGGCGCTATTTCCACCATGAAGATCAAGTCCGAGAGGCTCGCCAAGCCCCTTAAGGGCAACTTTGCCATGGCCGTCGAGCTAGCCGAGACCCTCGCAAACGAGACCAGTCTCAGTTTCCGCGAGTCCTACAAAATAGCCGCAGATCTCGTCAACCTCACCATCAGCAGGGGCGCGACACTCGACAGGCTCAAGCCAGAGGACGTCGAGGCGAGCGCCGCCAAGCTCTACAAGAAGAAGGTCAAGGTCACCCAGGCCCTCATCGACAAGGCAACCGACCCGATGCAGAGCCTCCAGCGTAGGGTCAGCCTGGGCAGCCCAAGCCCGGTCGAGGTAAAGAGAATGCTCAAGGAGCACAGTGTCTTAGCCAAGAAGCAGAGGTCCGAGCTCGCCAAGAAGAGAGGAAGCATCGAAGCAGCCCTCGAGAAGCTCCACCAGACCGCTGCGGCCCAATCGGCCTAGCCCCAAACCCCTTTAAACGTGCCACCGCCCCATTATCTGAAACCCTTGAACAACCGAGACGTCCTAATCCTTGGCGCCCTCATAATAGTGGGGGCGGTCGCCGTCGAGCTCTACAGCAACTTCTCCAATCCCTTCATCGACTACGCCCCCACGGGTTACACAAACCTCCTAACCGGGTCGCCCCAGGTCTTCAACTACTACAAGGACGGCGAACTCATTGGCACCTACACCTACGACCTAAGCACCCAGACCTCGGGGAGCTCAACCCAATACCTCCTCGACACGTCGGTCAACATAACTTACCAGTTCAACCACCTCACGGTCACCACCAATCACAGTTTCCTCAGCGAAGTCTCCCACCTTGGCTACACTATCCACTACGGTCTGAATACGACTAAAACGACGCTCCAGTGTGTCTTCGTTGGCGATAATGTCAACATCATGACAAATACGGGTGGTAAGAACCAGACGATCTCCGTCGCCCTCCCCTCGAACACGGTGCTCATCGACAACAACGACCCTGCCCACTGGGAGCTCCTCTCCAAGAGCTTCAACGCCATGGAGGGGAGCAAATACCATGTCAACGCCTTCGTTCCGCAGGGCGCCATCGTCCAGCAGTTCGAGTACGGCGTCGACACCGCCCACCAGTTCGTAAGCATCGGCTCGAAGAGCTACGAGTGTGTGGTAGCCAGGGAGCCAAACTTCGAGATAACACTCTACTTCTACAACGGCGATCTCATCCAATTTAGGAATGACGCAGACAACGTACTGATTGTTAAGCAGATGCCGTAGCCGCGCTTACGACTTGCTCCTAAAGAGACGTAGAGCTATGGCGAGGCCACCGTATAGCACGACATCGTGGCCAAGCTGTGTTAGCATTATCTCGGGTCTCCTGTTGATGAGGTGCTTCTCGATACCCCTCTTGATGGGCTCGATTATCAAGTCAGGGTTGTTCAGGGCGACCGATCCACCGACAGTGATTAACTCCGAGTCGAACGCGTTGACGATGTTAGCAAAGCCAATGGCGTTCATCTTCCCGATCTCCTCAACCACGAAGGCCGCGTCACTGTCACCCCTCCCCGCTGCGTCGAATATCATCTCCGAGGTGAGCCTGCCTAGGTCTCCCCCCGCCATTCTCATCAACAGACCCCCCTCAACGCCCCGGTCCCTGAGGAGTACCCTCGCGAATTTTGGTATGTTCGCGCCACTGCAGTACGCCTCCCAGTGGCCACGGCACCCGCACCCGCAGGTCAACTCCGAATCCGGGTCAAGGGTGAGGTGGCCTATCTCGGGCGCGTTTCCGTCCTTCCCGTTGAGGGGGTTGCCATCGACGATGGCGCCGCCGCCCAGCCCAGTGCTGATGGTGACGTAGAAGAGGTTGTCGATACCCCTACCGGCCCCGTACATGTGCTCCCCTATCACCGCAGCGTTGCAGTCGTTCATTATCTGGACGGGTACGTTGAAAACGGCGTTGAGGGGGGTCACGACCGGGATGTGCTTGAAGGCGAAGTTAGGCGTCGCCCCAATCTCCCCCGCCTTCGTGTCGATTGGCCCTATCGAGCCGACGCCTATGGCGAGTGGCTCAAGGTTCAGTCCCCTGATCATCCTAGCGATCTGCCTCGGGACCCCACCGGGTCCGTTCAGTCTGTCGGTGGGTTCGGAGCACTTGCTCTTTATACCCTTCTCATCGCCGACCGCCACCCTGATGTTTGTAGCGCCGATATCAACCGCCGCGTAGGACAACTCATGGAAAAAGGCGGCTGGTAAATAAAAAGGGTCACTTCGCGACTACTGTCGTGCGAAGCTTCCCTATGCCGGGGACCTCGGCTTCAACTACGTCGCCGACCTTGAGGAAGTTGTCGGGCTTCGTCTTGCCATCTACGACCGGGCTTGTGTCGAGTGCAGTCCCTGAGCATGTGCCGCCGCAGACGACATCGCCAGGATAGAGGTACATGTCCCTGCTGAGCCATGATATCCACCATGGGTACTTTCGGATCATGCTCTCCATTGAGCCGTTTTGGCGGACCTTGCCGTTGACGGTTTGCTTGAGCTTGAGCTTGTAGACGTCTGCTATCTCGTCCTTCGTAACGAGGCATGGACCCATGGGTGCGCAGTTGTCGAAGTTCTTAGCGAAGAAGAAGCCGTCTGGGCCACCCATCCTGCCGCCATCGCGGATGCTTAGGTCGTTAACAATCGTGTAGCCGTAGATGTACGCCTCGCCCCCGTCCTCCTTGATGTCTTTCCCCTTCTTACCTATCACGGCCCCGATCTCCACCTCGTAGTCGAGGCGCTGGGTCCGAGCCGGGTAGGGAGTGCATCCGTCCGGGTCAACAACGTTACGGGCCTGCTTCCAGAAACCCCAGGCATTGTACGTCCCCTCCTTCACCTGCTTCTTGATCTCCTCAACAGACGTGGGGCGTCCCATCATTTTGGAGACGTCAGCACTGTGGTCGTAGAAGTTGGCGCCTGCCATAGCAAGCCTAGATGCTGCGCTTGGCAGAGGAGCGTGGAGCTTCACACCGTCCTTGAAGAGAAGTTGCTCACCCTTTGTCGAGACCTTCGCCTTCTTCGCGTAGGTGATTGCCTTCGCGGCGGTCTTTAATCCGGCGTCGCCCTCCTCAATGAACGCGAGGAGGCACGAGGGGACCTCCGCATCCGCTTTGGCGCATGCCCTCGCCTCGCCCTTGCTCTCGAGCAGCGCCGAGTAGGAGTGGTTGAGGTCGACGACCGACCCATCCTCCAGCCATGCGCCGAGCCTCTTGTGTGGACCGAATACGACGAGTTTCATAATGGTCGGTGAATACTCGGCGGCTCCACTGATTTAAGTCTGAGCAGATTACCCCTTTGCCTTCTTGCCGAAGGGGCACGCATCGAGGCATCTTGTGCACTCGATGAAGCTCCCCGCGGTTGGTCTGATAATGAGCTTGTCCGCCATCTCCCTGATGTCTTCGTCCACGTCATTGGACTCCGGGCTCTCGAGGGCGTAGACCATGCATCTCTTGATCGCGACCTCATGGGGATTCAAAGCCTTGGTTGGACACGCCTTTATACACCGAGTGCAGTCGCCGCAGAGGTCTCTCGTGAGGGGGGCGTCAGGTTCAAGTTCAGCGGATGTCAGAACGGCTCCCAGTCTCAGGGTGGGACCATACTCTTCGGATATGACTACTGTGTTCTTCCCCTGCACCCCGAGTCCCGCGAGTGGGGCGGCACGCTTCAAGGGCAGTCCGCCGGCTGGGACGGCGTCGAATCCGAGTTCCCTAAGCCACGCCGCGAGCTGCCACGTCTTCCTCCCGACGACCTCTGAGTAGAGTTGGTGGAACTCGAACCTCTCATCGGAGCTGTGGAGCCCTATTCCCCTCCAGCGTGGGTCTAGTGTGTGCACGTTGAAGACGGGGTCCCAGATATGGTACCCTAGAATTATGGCCGATCTAACGGATGGCAGCTCATCGACTGCAGGTACGAGGGTGTGAACACCCTCCACGTCTCCAACTGGGAGCTTGGAGAGACTTTCAAGGGATATAATGCCAACGGCGGAGAACCCTATGCTCCTCGCCTTCTCCTTAACCTCACTGCTTCCAACCAACTCGATCGATCTCCTATGATCCTATTCTTTGATATTCTATTAGGCGTCTTATGACCCGACCAATCACTTGGATCTTAGGCCCTCGGCGAATCTCTTTGCGTCTTGGACGTCAGCTTCGTTTGGCCTGCCCTTATTTATTCCGCCCATTAGTTTTAGTGGGCCGAATGTGTCGAAGGCTTTGCAGTGCCATTCCCCAACAACGTTTAGACCCTTTTCCCCGAGGCGCTTCTTCAGCTCCTCATGTGCCTGCTTATAGCTCTCACCGCCGTGGGTGCTGAAGATGAAGGCGGGCTTACAGATTCCCCTCGGGAGCGAGTCGATGAAGGAGACGAGTCTCTTGTCGAACTTGCCAAAGTAGTTCCCAGACGCGAAACCGATCAGGTCGTATTCGCTGACCGACTCCGGCTTGGTCGATTCGGGGTCTCTAAGCTCAGATTCGAGCACCTCACCCATTGCCTTGGCGATCTTCTCGGTGTTCCCGTGGTGGTAGGAGATGTAGACGATGAGAGTCTTCATAGATTGACCTGCTATGAGCCGATATTTGCGGTTTGCTAGACTCGAGTAGTCCTATTTACTACATTTACTCTCTTTTTTGTCGCCGTCGTTGCTGCAGAACGGTTATATGCCGCGGTAAAAGATGTTGAAGGATTCCTTCACTAGGAGTTAAACACGTTGATGGAGATCAGGTTCCACGGAAGGGGCGGCCAAGGTGCCGTCACCGGAGTAAGGCTCCTCTCAACAGCCATGTACTACGAGGGAAAGTACACCCTCGGCATCCCGATGTACGGCACCGAGAGGCGCGGAGCGCCGGTCCAGTCATTCCTAAGGGTGAGCGACGACAGGATCTACGAGCGCGACCTCGTCCACGAGCCGGACATGGTCGTCGTCCTAGACCCCCTCCTCGCTAAGACGGTTCCCGTGACGCAGGGACTGAAGAAGGGTGGCCTCGTCCTAGTAAACCACCCACACGGTGGACTAGAGACGGGCATAGGTGGTCCTTACAAGGTGGCCACGGTCGACGCGACCAAGGTTGCCATGGAGACCATCGGTAGGCCAATCACAAACACGGCCATTCTCGGCGCGTTCGCCAAGGTAACCGGCATGGTCAAGCTTAGTAGCCTCGAGGAGGCTGCCCACCACCAGTGGAGCGGGCGCATCGGCGAGATGAACATCAAGGCGATGCAGAAGGCCTACGAGGCCGCGACACCCGCCGTAGATGTCTCCAACGTAAAGATGGAGGAGGTCAAGGTCCAGAGCCGCGCGCGCAAGGCAGGCGACCGCGATGTCTCCAGCTGGAGGCTCTATCGCCCAGTCTTCGACGACACGAAGTGCATCGGCTGCCGCCGCTGCTTCATCCTCTGCCCAGAGGTCGCCATCGGCATGAAGAACAACAAGGCAGTAGTCAACTACCAGTACTGCAAGGGCTGCGGCATCTGCCACGAGGAGTGCCCCACCAAGGCGGTCGACTGGGTCCAGGAAACCATCTAAGGAGGAGAATGAACTATGCCACAAAAATTCGAGGTTATGGTCGGTAACAAGGCGGTCGCCCACGCGGTTAGACTCGCCAGGGCGAAGTTCATCTCCGCCTTCCCAATCACCCCCCAGACAACCATTGTCCAGTACATTGCAGACATGGTGGCTAACGGGGAGATCGACGCAGATTACGTCACAACAGAGGGCGAACTAACCGCGCAGGCATCCGCGTTCACAGCGGGTGCAGCCGGTGTACGCGCCTTCACGGCCACAGCAGGCCCAGGGCTTCTCTATATGCATCACCCGATGCTCGCGACGAGGAACAACAGGGTCCCACTTGTCATGGCTCTCATGCACAGGGGTATCAAGGGTATGGACCCCGACCAGACCGACATGATGGCGGAGCGCGAGACCGGCTGGATGATGTTGGAGTGCGAGAGCGGACAGGAGATCCTTGACACGGGCCTAATGGCTTACAAAGTCGCCGAGGACGAGCGCGTCCGCCTCCCATGCATCTTCGCAGGTGACGGCTATATACTCAGTTACACAGACGAGCCAATCGACATCCCAGACGAGGCGAAGGTAGACGCCTTCCTCCCACCATACAAGACGACGATTCCCCTCCTCCCCGACCAGGGCGCGGAGAGCAAGGCCTTCCAGCTCAAGCAGTGGAGCGTCGGGCAGGACGTACAGGCCACATTCGCAGAGGACCAGCAGGCGATGGAGAACGCCAAGAAGGTCATCAAGGAGGTCAACGCCGAGTTCAAGAAGATGTTCGGCCGCGGTTACGGAAACGGCCTCGTCGAGGAGTACAAGACTAAGGACGTCGACGCAGTCATCGTCGCAGCCGGCACTATCGCGAGCACGGCACGCGTCGCCATTGACAAGCTCCAGGCGGAGGGCAAGAAGGTCGGCCTCGTAAGGCTCAAGACCTTTAAACCCTTCCCAGCCGAGGAGTTCGAGAAACTCGGCCCAAAGTTCAAGGCTATGGGCATCATCGACCGCAACATAAGCATCGGCTCCGGCGGATGGACATTCGGCGAGATCAGGAACGCCATGTACGAACTCGACGAGAGACCGAAGACACTCCAGTTCCACGCAGGCCTCAACGGGAAGGAGGTCCGCGTACAGGACATAATGAAGATAGGCGAGAAGACCCTCAAAGCCGCAGGCGGCGCGAAGGTCACTCCCCTAGTGGAGTGGGTTTAAGGAGGATAATGAAATGAGCAAACCAGTTCCACTCGTGAAGCTAGACGAGAAGGAGTACATACAGCCAGCGAACCAGTCGTGCCAAGGCTGCACCGGTGCCTCGGTGGCGAGGATCGTCGCAAAGGTCCTGAAGGACAAGATGGTCCGCCAGGAGGTCGCCTGCTGTGGCCCAGCTTTCGGTAACCTAGAACAGCCGAGCATCTACGGTGAGGTCTTCGAGGGCGCAGGTGCGATGTCGACCGGACTAGCCCACGCCTTCAAAAGGATGAACCGCGAGGACGCTATCGTCACCACGATCGTGGGCGATGGAGGCACGACCGACATCGGCTTCCAGGGCCTCTCGGGTGCTGCTGAGCGCAACGAGAACGTCCTCTGGGTCTGCTACGACAACGAGGCCTACATGAACACGGGCGGCCAGCGCAGCAGCGCCACGACGAAGTACGCGGAGACGACAACGACCCCGGTCGGCGAGTTCAGCCGAGGCAAGAAGGAGCGCAGAAAGAACGTCGCCGCCATGGTCGCCCTCCACAGGGTACCATATATGGCAACCGCGAGCATCGCCTACCCCGAGGACTTTATCGGAAAGCTCGAATACGCGAAGAACCTCAAGGGCTTCCGCTTCATCCAGGTCTCTGCCCCCTGCCCGACGGGCTGGAGGTTCGAGCCACAGGTGGCGGTGAAGGTGGCCAAGGAGATGGTCCTCAGCGGCATGTGGCCCCTCTACGAGGTCATCGACGGCGAGAAGTTCCGCATAACCTACAAGCCAAAGGAGCTCAAGCCGGTGAAGGATGTCCTCAAGATGCAGGGCAGGTTCCGCCACATCACTGAGGACGAGATAAAGGACATCCAGGACGACGTTACCGCCTACTATAACCGCCTCGTCTCCAAGGACGGCAAGGAATTCTTCTAAGGCTCCTTAGCCTCCACATATTTTTGCATTTTTCAGCATCTATTTACAATATTCAGAAATAAACACCATATTCGCCTCCTTTTTTACTAGGAATTTTTACCTACCGATATTATTCTCTATACCAACATAAACAATATATGTAGTCATTAGAATAATTACTGATTCCCTTTGCCGCACTTTGGGTTCCGGTGGGATGCTGGGTTGGTGATAGCATGGTGAAGATACTGCTTCTGGGGCTCTCGGGTGACACCGGGTGCCAGGTGGCGACGGTGGGGCTGCACGAGGTGCTCCTCGGCATCCTCAAGGCGAACGAGCTGGTCTACGCGCCGACTCTCATGGATACGAAGGAAATACCGGATAAGATCGACGTCGCCATAATCGAGGGCGGGGTCAGGACCGAGCACGAGGTCGAGACAACGAAGAAGATCCGGGAGAGGTCAAGTGTCCTGATTGCACTCGGCTCCTGCGCATGCTTCGGGGGTGTACCTGGACTCGCGAACCTCAAGGAGGGGGATGAGCTGCTGGATATGATCTACTCGGAGCAGAAGGGTACGGTTGCATCCGATATGCCGACCGTAGACAAGCTCCTACCAAAGCAGCAAGCAATCGGAGACTACGTCAAGGTAGACTACAGGATACCCGGCTGCCCACCCGAAACCGGGGACATAGCCGGCATCCTCACCACACTCCTCAGCGGCGGCACACCCGAGCTCAGCAAGACCGACGTCTGCGAACTCTGCCCCCGCGAAAGGATAGGGGAGTACAGCAAGAAACTCAAGAGGATCTACGAGGAGGTCGCGGACCCGGAGAGGTGTCTGCTTGAGCAGGGCTTTCTCTGCATGGGGCCTGCTACAATGGGTGGATGCGGTGCCCCGTGCCCGAAGGCCGGGATGCCATGCGACGGCTGCCGTGGACCCACGGCCGGCAACAGCGACCAGGGCCTCACTATGCTCGACGCCCTGACGAGCCTCACAAAGGAGGCGAACGAGAACTTTAGCCTATCCGAGTACGCGGGCACAATCTATCGGTACACGTACCCGACTAGCCAGCTCGCCAAGGTCCTCAACGGAGGCCGCAAGAAATGACCGAGACAATCATGATCAACCCACTCACCCGGCTCGAGGGAACGGGTAAGGTCAAGATCGAGGTAGAGGACGGGGCCATCAAGGACCTCCAGTTTAGCGTAGCCGTGGGCCCCAGGTTCTTCGAGTACCTCCTAACGAACAAGCAAGCGGAGGACGCCCCGAGGATAAGCGAGCGCATATGTGGGATATGCTACGTCAACCACCACCTCGTATCGGTGAAAGCGGTTGAGGACGCCTGGGGGGTTCAGGTGCCCGAGGTGGCGACCCTGCTGCGCCGCACGCTGAATGCGGCCAGCTTCGTCACCAGCCACGCCCTGCATCTTGTCTTCCTAGCCCTCCCCGACCTCATCCCCATAGAGAACAGAAACATCCTCGGAGTTGCTGACGCAGCGCCGGACCTCGCCTCCGCGGCCCTTCAGCTCCACGAGTATGGAAACAGGGTCGTGACTGAGATAGGCGGTAGGCTTGTCCACGTGGTCACGAGTGTCCCCGGCGGGCAGACGAAGGGACTCAACGGCGAAGCTAGGTACAAACTCCTACGCGAGGGACGTGTTGCGCTCACGAACGTTCGCAAGATAGCCGACGCCATCTTCGGAATATACGAGAAACGCGTCAACGACCCCACCGAATACATGGGGCTTGAATCGCCCTACATGGGGCTCGTCACCAAGGACGGTGGATACGAGCTATACGATGGCGAGATCAGGGTCAAGGACGGAAAGGGCACCAAGCTACTCCAGTTCCCCGCGCAGGATTACTATAAGCAGCTCGAGGAGACGACGAGTGGCCACAGCTTCACAAAGATCCAGTACCTCAAGGACATGGGTCCTATTGGGGGCAATATGAGGGTGGGACCACTCGCAAGAATGAACGTCATCGACAAGATGCAGTGGGGCACCGCCGCCGACTACCTGAAGGCTTACGAGCGCCTATTCAAGCGTCCGACAAACGACACAGCCGCCTACAATCTCGCCAGAACAGTTGAGTTCGTCGCCTCAGTCGACGAGGTACTCGACGGCCTGGGGAACGATGTAATTATGACGGAGAGGACGAGGGAGCCGGTCAAGGCGAGAGCAGGCGTCGGCTACGCTTTCGTCGAAGCGCCCCGCGGCCTGCTCTTTCACAGCTACGAGATCGACGACAGGGGCATCATAAAAGCGGCGAACATAGTCGCACCGACCACATTCAACCACAAGAGCATCGAGAAGAACCTCAGGCTCTTCGCCGATGCGCACGCCGAGGCGTTCTCGAAGCCCGACAAAAGGAAGGACGCCATGTGGGGTATCGAGAAGATCGTGAGAGCCTACGACCCCTGCCTCAGCTGTAGCGTTCACATGGTCGAGGTAGATGTGATTGTGGATGGTGTAAGGCATACGAACAGGAGGGAGCCGCAGTGAGTGCAATTGTGATCTTCGACACTTTTGGGGAGACCCTGAAGGAGAGGCTAGATATCGACACCCTCGTGAGTTACGCGAGGGAAATGAACGGCGTCTACGCGGCCTACCAGACTCCGGTACTCAACCAGAAGGTGATGCTCGACCGGTTAACAGATGTAAAGAAGAACGGCGGAAAGGATGTCACAAGCGTAGTCGCCGTCACCGGCTCCCGCGTTAGGCTGGAGAAATCCCTCCAGAGAGCGATGGAGGGGGCTGGGCTCGACCCAAATCAGCTCGTCATAACGAATGTCCGGGAACAGTGCGCCTTAGTACACGGCGACCGGTGGGAAGCAACGGAGAAGGCAAAGAGCCTCATCAGCGTAGCCGTCGAGAAGGCGAGGATGAGCACCTCCCTCGACAGGAAAGTGGTGCAACGATTCAATGACGTCCTCGTGATCGGCGGAGGCGTTTCCGGCATTCAGGCCTCACTCGACCTGGCGAAGCTCGGCATGATGGTTCACCTAGTTGAACGCGAGCCCACAATCGGCGGCCTGATGCCTCTGTTGGGTAAGACGTTCCCCGAGGACAGCTGCGCAATCTGTATCGGCGGCCCCAAGATGATGGACGTCGGAAACGAGCAGGGCATCGAGATCCTCGATAACAGCGAGGTCGAGGCCGTCATCAGGATGCCCGTCGGCTACCGCGTCCACGTGAGGCAGAAGCCCCGATACGTCGACGAGGAGAAGTGCGTCGCCTGCGGGCAGTGCACGGAGAGATGCCCCGTCAGCGTCCCCGACCAGATAAACAGGGGGATAAGCAAGCGGAAGGCCATCTACCTCCCACACTCGAACGCGATCCCGAGAAAGCAAGTGATCGACCCGGAGGCGTGCCTCTACCTCACTAAGGGTAGCTGCCGCCTCTGCGAGCGCGTCTGCCCCAACCAGGCAATCAACTTCAAGGACGAGGAGAAGTTCAAGGACCTCTACGTCGGCTCGATAATCGTCGCCACAGGGGTTGACAACTGGGACGCCCGGAAGCACCACAAATACGGCGCAGAGAACACAGACGTCATCGACCAGTTCCAACTTGCCCGATACCTCGACGGCGAGGGCCCAACCGCAGGCATCCTCACGAAGCCAAGCGACGGGCAGAAGCCGAAAAAGGTAGTCATGATACAGTGCGCTGGCAGCAGAGACCCGGAGATCAACCCATGGTGTAGCCGATACTGCTGCATGGCGGCGATGAAGCACGCCGAGGAGATAAAACTCCACCAAGGCGCAGACATCGACGTCACCATCCTCTTCAAGGACATACGCGCTGGGGGCAAGTACTACGAGGAGTTCTACAACCGCGTCAAGACCATCGGTATCAACTTCGTCCATGGGAACCTCGACGTCGTCAGGCAGGCAGAGGGCGGTGGCCTGATCGTCGAGTATACGGATGGGAAGGGGCAGAAAACATCAACGCCTAGCGACCTTGTGGTTCTTAGCACGGGAATGGTGCCAAGCAAAGGCACACGCGACCTAGCTGAGAGACTCGGCCTCGAACTCGACAACGATGGGTTCTACAAGGAGGTGGACACTAAGGTCGCTAGCATAATAACGAAGCGCCCCGGCGTCTACCTCGCGGGGGCGTGTCACTCACCCAAGGACATACCCGAATCCGTCTCCCAGGCGAGTGCAGCCGCAGCAATGGCTGGCCTCCACCTGATGAAGGAGGTGGACGCCATGAAGCCCGTCCTGACCCCTAAGGTCGACTCCGCGAGGTGCGGGCGCTGCGGCGTCTGCCCAACGGTTTGCCCATACCAGGCAATCACAATGCCGATCGAGGGCCCAGTCCGGATCGATGAGATACTCTGCCAGAGCTGCGGCTTATGTATCACGAGCTGCCCGACGAGAGCACTCGACAACCCGAACTTCGGATTCGACCTTGTAAACGCGCAGGTGAAGGCTGCACTTGACAGCGGAAATGATGCCACCAAGATCATTGGATTCGCCTGCAACGACTGCGGGTACAGGCTACTCGACATTGCGGGGGTGAGGGGGGCTAGCTACAGTCCGTCGTTCATACCCATATATGTCCCATGCATGAGTACCATCAGCCTACGCCACATCATCGGCGCCTTAGACTACGGCGCGGATGGCGTCATGCTCATAGGGTGCGTAAAGGACCGCTGCCAATTCGAGAAAGGCGTCGACCATGCCGAGGGGCAGCTTAGGTTCATGGATCGCCTATTTGGGGAGGGAAACGCCCCGATAAGGGTCCTGAAGAGCTGCGGCTCGATGCTCGAACAGTTCCTCACAGAACTGGATGGGCTTGTGAAACAGATAGAGGAGGCCAAGAAATGAGCAACAACAAGGAGGAGCCGAGGGTTGGAGTCTTCGTCTGTCGATGCGGGCTCAACGTGGCGAAATCCGTTGACACCACCAGCCTCAAGGAGTACGCCTCGAAGCTCCCCGGCGTCGTCTACGCCGAGGAAAGCGACTTCGCCTGCAGCGATGCAGGGGTGAAGACGATAAGCGAGGCGATTAAAGCGAATGGGATCAATCGCGTCGTCGTCGCCGGGTGCTCACCGTGGCTCCACGAGCCAACGTTCCAGAGAATGATGGAGCGGGTCAGACTAAACAAGTATCTGCTCGAGATGGCAAACATCCGCGAGCACTGCGCCCTCCTCTACCCTGGACAGATTCTCAAGGCGACTGAGAAAGCGAAGTTCCTAGTAAAGGCAGCCGTTGAGCGGGCGAAGACCCTAGAGCCCATCGAGAAGAAGAGCTTTCCCGTACAGAAGTCTGTGCTCGTCATCGGTGGAGGGGTCGCGGGTGTTGAGGCCTCGAAGAGAATCGGCGACCTCGGCATGGAGGTGTTCCTCATCGAGAAGACCCCCTTCCTTGGGGGTAAGGTCCTGCAGCTCGGCTCGGTGTTCCCAACCGATGACTGTGGTACGTGCGTCTCCCCATGCGGGAACGACCTCCACCGGCGCTGCTTCTACAGAAACACCGTAGCCAACCACGAGCACGTCAACATCCTCACATCAACCGAGTTAAAGACGCTCACAGGCCACATTGGCAACTATAAAGCGAAGATAGGGGTCAACCCCCGCTTCGTCAACTCGGAATTATGCATGGGCTGCGATAAGTGCGCTGACGTGTGCCCGGTCGAGGTCCCGAACGAGTTCAACTTCGGCCTCGATAAGAGGAAGGCCATCTACATCCTCAGCGACCAGGCCCTGCCAAGGGTCTACGCAATAGACCCCGGCACCTGTACGAGGTGCGGAAAGTGCGTCGAAGCCTGCCCGGTGAAGGCGATAGATCTCGGCGAGCAGCCAAAGGAGATGACCGTCGACATCGGCGCGGTTGTCGTGGCCTCGGGCTTCGAGACCTTCGACCCCAAAGGGATGCACGGCTTCGGCGAGAACCCGAACGTCATCACCCAGCTGCAACTGGCGAGGATGCTCGATCAGTCGGGGCCGACGAAGGGGCGGGTGATACGCCCTGGAGACGGGCAGGAGCCGAAGCGCATAGCCATGATCCAGTGCGTAGGCTCACGCGACCCGAAGACCCACGAGTACTGCAGCAAGATATGTTGCGGTATCGCCGTCAAGCACGCTACCGAGATCATGGAGAGGTACCCCGAGGCTGGACTTGCGATCATCCACAAGGACATACGCCTCACCGGAAAGCACTACGAGGACTACTATTACAGGGCTCAGAATCAGGGCGTCCGCCTCCTAAGGGGAGAGGTTGAGGGAGTCACAACGATGCCCGACGGTTCCATACACGTCGACGTTAAGGACGAGTACGGTGAGATGGTCCCACTCTACGTGGACTTACTCGTCTTATCAACTGGCTTGGAGCCCTCAAAGGGGGCTCTGGAGCTAGCCCAGAAGTTGGGCGTCGCGGTCTCTGCTGACGGTTTCTTCGCGGAGCGCGGTCCGAAGCTGGAGCCGCTTGACACTGTAAAGGAGGGCATTTTCATAGCAGGAACTGCGCACGGGCCCAAGGACATTCAGGAGAGCGTGACTCAGGCACTAGGCGCCACTGGGCGCGTAGCCTCGATGCTGATGCGCGGGGAGATGGAGATCGACCTCGCGAAGGCTTGGGTGGACAAGGAGAAATGTGTCGGATGCGGCGCATGCGCGAGTATCTGTCCATTCAGCGCAATCGAGTGGAGCGCCTTCGGGGAGCCAAAGGTGATCGAGGCGGCATGTGAGGGCTGCGGGATATGCAGCGCCGTCTGTCCCGTCTCAGCAATGCAGCTACGCCACTACAAGGATGACCAGCTGATCCCGAAGATCAAGGCGATCCTCACCCCGAAATGGCTCAGCGAGGAGAAGAAGGACGAGCCCGTTATCGTCGCCTTCGCCTGCCAGTGGTGCAGCTACGCCGCCGCGGACGCCGCGGGCAACATGGGAATGGAGTACCCGGACAACATCAGGATAATCAGGGTTCCATGCACGGGCAGGATCGACGCACTACATGTCCTCACAGCCTTCAGGAACGGCGCAGACGGGGTGATTATAAGCGGCTGCCTTCCCACCCAGTGCAACTACCTCACTGGCAACCTCGAGGCCATGGACCGCGTCGACGTCATGAAGAAGACCCTAGACGTCCTCGGCGTCGGCGGGGATCGGCTCGAGACCATCTTCACGAGCGCCTGCATGCCGACGTGGCTGATAACCATGTTTAATGACTTCACGGAACGCATCAAGAAGATGAATGACGCAAACAAGAAGGTCGAGACACTAAGCCACGACTGATCCCTTTTTTAAAAAAAAACTACTCCGAGATGAGGCAAGTCATCGTCGATACGACGCCGGGGAGATTCCTTATCTCCATGACCGTCTTCTTTATCCCCATGTTGCTCGGGTCCTCACACACCGAGTAGATGTCATAGGGCCCGTAGATCATATTCGCCTCCGTGACTCCTGGGTATCCCTTAATCTTCTTAAACAGGTTCGTATCGGCTTGCGACTTCGACTTCACTAAGATCAGTGCCCTCTGCAAGTTGGATCATTAGAATATATACTATAATTAATATAAATGCTTGTCCGAGTATGGTAAATCGACACATCCTACCTATTCCGAAATAACCTCTTGATATGTACGATTTATTGATCATATTCTCGGACAATTATCTATAATTTTGAGCATTACCGATAGTTGGATAAATTTAAATCACATGTGATCGATTACTTCTACGATCGTCATGGAACAGGCACTCATCCTAGTAATTCTAGCGCCGTCTTTCAAGTCTGAGACCCTAGATAAGATCCGCAAGATCCCAGGCGTCGCATCAGCCCACCTGCTCTACGGGCCCTACGACCTCTTCGCGACCATCAATGTGAACACGCGTGAGGAGATGAGGGCGGCCGTGACGAAGATACGAGAAACCGAGGGCATCAAGTCGACGATCACCTGCAACGTGATACCCCAGGCGTAACTCTTCATAGAGCGCTTTATTTTTCCCATAATTCAATGCTTATTATAATCTAACCCAAATAATGCGTTGAGTAAGTCGGAATGACTGAGACCATATATTATACGAGGCGCGAGGCCCGCTTCGAGTCGTTCCCCGCGGAGAACTACGTTGACTACATGACGAACGTAATGCCGATCCCCGAGAGACACATCTTTTGGATTCCATCGAGAGGCGTCGCGATAATCTGCGATGTCACCATTTCAGACGAAGACTGCGTGTTACGATGGCGTGTAGAACGTCTCGATGAATTACCCGAAAATGCGCAACATATCAATATAGATAACCGCCGGATCACTTCTGCTTTGAATAGCCTCGTTGAGGGCCAGGAATCAATAAGATGTCCCGTCTGCGAGGAAAACTTAGGGGAATATGTTAGATTATTCTAGGTCGGAAAAATGGTTTGAAAATTGGTAGTTTAGAAGGTTATCTCGGCTTAGCCGACGATCAGGAGGGTTGTCGTCGAGACGACGGAGGGGTAACCGCGGAGCTCCATGACTAGCTTCGTCATCTCAAGGGACTTGGAGACCTCTGCGATGAGGTAGACGTCATATTCACCGAAGGTCATCCCCGCCTCCTTTACCTCCGACCTCTGCTTGACCCTGTTCAATACCTCTTCTATGCAGTCCTCGCCGAGGCACTCGACCTTTAGCAGAATCAGAGCTTTTTCCATATGTGATCAATATTAATAAAGGTACATACTATTTATTCTTTAGTACTTGTTTTTCAGCTAATTGAAAAATTGGGTCTATCTGTATCGTAGAACCCTACACGCGGGCGCAGGTGCAAAGTCACTTTAAGAGTGTTTGAGTAATTATAATCTAATGGACTTATCGGTCTTCCTAATCATTGGTTTGCTTGTATTCATCCTTTATTTGATTAGATTTTTGACCAATAATTCTCAAAAAAGCGCGCGCATCAAATAATTATCAAAAGCTAACTATCCCAAAACACGCCCCTAGAAATAAGTTGCAAACTTACTGATTATGAAGAATTTTTTAAGGAAAATTTAAACTCAGAATATCAAGATATTCGCGCTCAGAAATACGATAATTTGCCTACTACTGCTTGGGGTAAAGACCCGGTTAATCAATTAGGCGTCCATTCCACAACAATGATTGGAGAATCTGTAAAGAGCAACGCAGAGAGAAAAATTGCTGATTTCTTCACTCAAAATAATATCAAATACGAATACGAAAATGTAGTTGAGAGTAATTATAACCTCAATAAAAAAAAAGCATCCTGACTTTTATCTGCCCAAATATGGTGTCTATGTTGAATACTGGGGTTTAGTAAATCTAAAAGATGTGAACAAGAAGGAGAAATATGTTAAAGAAATGAGGTGGAAGATGGCGCAGTATCGTAGCCAAGGAATTAAATTCGTTTCAATTTACCCCTTTGATATGGAGTACTTTGAGTACGTGTTCCCTAGAAAATTAGAAAAAGTTACGAGTAGGAAATTTCCGAACTGTGTGTGCGCTCCAAACCCAAACCAACCTGAGCCTCATGGGTTTAACGGAGCGATGAGTCGGAGTGGTTACCAGTAGGTTAAACCTTATACACAAACGCGTGCGAGAAGGATTTAGACTGAAGAGGCTATGGAAACTAAAACCAATACAAAAGTATGGTTAATGCTTCTAATAATCATTGGAGGAGTTGGCATCATTGCAGGTTACGAAATAGGACGGTCCAATTATCAGGTGGTCAACCAACCGACTCCAGCGGAGGTTCGGTATGCCTATATTGTTTCGAAGAGGCTACAAGGTGGATCGGTAGTTTTACAATATATTGTAAAAGTTCACATACATGATAGTTCTTTTGAAACAGATGTTTATGTTTCCGAGAAAACTTGGAATGATTCATTTCCTTCCAATGATGTTTGGGTAGTGCAAACGAATAGAGGATGGTCTATCGTAGGGTAATATTTATTTATTGAAAATTACACCCGCGTACTCGTCCTCAGATTGTTTTAATATTATTCGAGTCAGCACGCGCGCGCTTACCAAGTGTAGTACCAGTGTTAGTACTCTACTCTTCCTCATGCGCGCGCGACTAAATATTTACACTCTCAGCCCATCGAAACGGCGCGAATTAATGGGAAAAGGCGGGTTTAATCTGTTTTCGCAGCCTTGGCGATTATGTATGCGTGTATCGCCTTCGCTGCTTTCTTGCCGGCCCCCATAGCGCTGATGACCGTGGCTGCCCCACTTACAACGTCACCCCCAGCGTAGACGCCAGGGAGGGCCGTCTGCATCGTCTCCTCGTTGACGACTATCGTCCCGTGGCGTGTCGTTTGAAGGCCTTCAGTTGTCTGCTGGATGATGGGATTTGGCGACTGCCCGATGGCTATGACCGCGGTGTCGATGTCGATGGTGAAGTTGCTACCCTCGATTGGCTCCGGCCTCCGCCTACCCGACTGGTCCGGCTCGCTGAGGCGCTGCTTCACGCACTCGACCTTCTCCAGGAAGCCGCGGTCGTTTCCGATGAAGCGTATTGGGTTTGTGAGGAGGTTGAACTCTATGCCCTCCTCCTCGGCGTTCTCAGCCTCCTCTGCCCTCGCCGGCATTTCATCCCTACTGCGCCGATAGATGATGTAGACCCTCTCAGCTCCCAGCCTCAGTGCGCAGCGGGCGGAGTCCATTGCGACATTGCCGGCCCCGACGACACCGACCCTCTTCCCCACCCTTATCGGCGTGTCGTACTCGGGGAACTTGTACGCTTTCATCAGGTTCGTGCGGATGAGGAACTCGTTCGCGGAGTAAATGCCCTTGAGGTTCTCCCCCGGGACGTGCAGGAAATTGGGAAGTCCGGCACCCGAACCTATGAAGACCGCGTCGTAGCCCCCAGTCATCAGTTCCTGAATTGTGGATAGCAACCCCACTGTGGAGTCCAGACGCACCTCGACGCCGAGGCTCTTCACGTACTCGACCTCGGTCTGGACTATCTCCTTCGGGAGCCTGAACTGAGGGATGCCATACATCAACACGCCCCCCGCCGTGTGAAGGGACTCAAAGATTGTGACCCTGTGCCCCATCTTGGCGAGGTCGGCGGCCACTGTCAACCCGGCTGGGCCCGAGCCCACGACCGCGACTTTACCCCCATTCTGGGTGATTGCCTGGGGCTCTAGCCTCGTGTTAAGCCTCTCCCAGTCCGAGGCGTACCTCTCGAGGCGCCCAATCCCGACGGGGTCGCCCCTGACGCCGAGAACACAGAACTTCTGGCACTGCTCCTCCTGCGGGCAGACCCTGCCACAGACCGCCGGCAGCGCGTTCTTCTCCTTGAGCTTCTTAGCTGCCTCGGCGAACTTGTTCTCCTTGATTAGTTGGATGAATTCTGGTATGGGGACCTCGACCGGGCACCCCTTTTTGCATTGTGGCTTAGGACAGTTGAGGCACCTCCCCGCCTCCATCAATGCAAGCTCTTCTATGTAGCCCAGCGCGACTTCGTCAAAGTTGTGAACCCTCTGCTCGACGGCCTGCTTTGGCATCTCCATCTGGGGGTTCCTGTGTGCCATGTCATTCGCCTCCGTCGAATACGACCATAGCGATCTTCTCGTTGGGATTGTAGAACCTCATTCGGCTGATCAACTCGTCGTAGTTTACCTTGTGGCCGTCGAAGTCTGGGCCGTTTACGCAGGCAAACTTTGTCTCTCCGCCAACGGTCACGCGG
>JADGNG010000077.1 GCA_017883585.1 Candidatus Bathyarchaeota archaeon | reverse complement strand
TTGAAACTAACGCATTTTATACAGGTGTCTGATATTGGACATTGTATCAACCCTGATCGGTCTAGTTGTACAGGTCATCGTCATGGCTCCCGTCCTCTGGATCGTGGGGCGGATGCTCACCAGCTCCTAAAACGCGAAGTTCACGGACGCCATCATGATCGTTGTCCTCGGTAGCATCGCTAGCACCGTAGTCAGTATCTTCCTACCGGGCATCGTAGGCTCGCTCGTATAGATCATCGTCTACCTCTATCTGATCAAGAAATACTACGAGTGCAGCTGGGGTAAGGCCCTCGCAGTCGCCATCGTTACGGTCATCGTGTTCATAGTCATAGCCGCAGTACTTACAATAGTCTTGAGCTTCAGCATCGGCGGACTATACTAAGAACCCCACTTTTCGAGGGTCAAGACCCCCCCCTTTTAATTACTTGGTTAGAGGGTACAAGCTCAGGTCAGGGACTTCAGTATTTTCATCGCCTCGTTTACATGGGCCTTCATGTCTATCTTCGAGCTGAACACTAGGCGGACGACACCCCCCTTGTCAATAACGAACGTTACCCTCGCGGGGAGAAGGTGGCCGGAGAGGCCGTAAAGCTTCTTCACATCACCCTTCTCGTCGCTAAGGAGGGAGAATGGGAGGAGGTAGGTGTCCCTGAACTTTTTGTGGGACTCCTGACTGTCAGCGCTAATGCCGACGACCTCAGCGTCCACCTCGGTGAAGTCCTCGTAGGCGTCCCTGAAGTGACATGCCTCCTTGGTACAGCCGGAAGTGAAGTCCTTCGGGTAGAAGTAGAGGACGACGACCTTCCCTCTGAGGGAGAAGAGAGTCAGCAACTTCCCATCTTGGTCGGGGAGGGTGAAGTCAGGGGCGCTATCTCCCACCTTTATCTCGGTCATATAAATCGTTGGGAAAAAGTGAAGCGCGGGAGATAAACGCTAGAGAAACTTGGACCAGCCCGTTTAACCGAGGATGGCCTTCAGATCGGCTTCTGGGGTGGTGATGGGCATGATGTTGTAGTTGTCAACCAGCACCTTGAGGACGTTCGGCGTGAGGAAAGCGGGGAGGCTGGGGCCGAGACGGATGTTCTTTATCCCGAGGCTTAGTAGCGTCAGCAGGATTGCAACCGCCTTCTGCTCGTACCAGCTCAAGATCATGCTTAACGGGATCTGGTTCACGTCGACACCGAAAGCCTTGCTCAGGGCGACAGCGATCTGTATGGCGGAGTATGCGTCGTTGCATTGACCGATGTCGAGGAGCCTAGGTATCCCGTCGATTGAACCGAGGTCCTTATCGAAGAACCTGAACTTACCGCATGCGAGGGTGAGGACGACGCAGTCCTTTGGCACCTTCTCGACGAACTCGGTGTAGTAGTTGCGCCCAGGCTTTGCACCGTCGCATCCGGCGACGAGGAATAAGTGCCTAATCTTCTTCTCCTTGATGAGTTCGATGACCTTTGGGGCGACGCTCATCACAGCTTCATGGCCGAATCCCACCATGACGGTACCTGCCTCCTTGTCCTCCTGGAAGCCAGGTAGCTCTAGGGCCTTCTTAATAACTGGCATGAAGTCCTTGTCGGCGATGTGTGTTACATTAGGCCAACCGACGAGTCCCGTGGTGAAGATGTTAGCGATGTATGTTGGTGCGGGTCGCTGGATGCAGTTCGTCGTCATCAGTATGGCTCCTGGGAAGGCGTAGAACTCCCTTATCTGGTTCTGCCAAGCCGTTCCATAGTGGCCATAGAAGTGGCTGTACTTCTTGAGCTTCGGATAGCCGTGGGTGGGAAGCATCTCGCCATGTGTATAGACATAGATGCCCTTGCCCTCAGTCTGCTTCAGGAGCAACTCGAGGTCTTTTAAATCATGACCCGAGACGAGTATGGCCTTGCCCTTCTTGTGTCCCAAGGGCACCGTCGTTGGAACCGGGTTGCCGTAGACGCCCGTGTTCGCGGCGTCGAGCAGCTCCATAGCGCGGAGGTTAGTCTTCCCCGCCTCCATAACGAGGCCCAAGTAGTCATTGAGACCAAAGGCGGGGTTCGCAGCTGCTGCGAATCCCTTCTCGATGAATGCGTATACTCCCTCGTCCTCCTTTCCGAGTATCGCTGCGTGGTCGGCATAAGCGCTTATCCCCTTTAGGCCGTATATGAGGGCCCAACGCAGGCTGTGGACATCGCTACCCGCATCAGGCTCAGATTTGATGCCGACCTTTTCCCCCTGCTCGACCATCCCGACCGTGTCATCGGCGGGCTTGAAGCAAATCATGTCGTCGGGCAACTTTGTCTTGACGAGCAGGTTCAGCCTGTCGCGGTAATAAACGGTCTTCCTGACGAGCGCTGCGATCCTCTCGGGGTCGAAGTTTACGTTAGTCAGCGTGGAGAACGTGGCCTCGCAGACGAACCTGTCGATCTCCTTGTCGTATATCCCCCTCTTTCGTCCCTCGGAGGCGACTATCGATAGACCCTTGAGAGCGTAGATCAGGAGGTCCTGCAGGGCCGCCACCTCCGGGTTCTTACCGCATACGCCCATCTGGGTACATCCCCTACCCTGAGCCGTCTGCTCGCACTGGTAGCAGAACATCGGCGACTCTGGTGTCTTATCTAACGCTATCTTTTGTTCTTGCATGTTCGTTCACTCTCTTACCTTGATTCTGGGCATGATTCGTGGAACGGACAGTGATTAACCGCATGGTTTTCCACTATCCGGAACAATCCCTCGACGGTCTCGGTGTTGATGCTGTACACCTTCTCCTTCCCCTTACGTTCGCTATGCACTAAATTGCACCTCTCGAGAGTCTTCAGGTTGTGGCTGATCATGCTCTGCTCCTGATCGATGGCCTCCGCGAGGCTGGTGACGTTCATAGGGTAATCTCTAAGTTTCTCGAGTATTGCGAGGCGCGTCGGGTTGGCCAACGTGGAGAAGAAGCCGTAGCAAACCTCGGTGAGACCTCTCTTCAACACAGATCACTTATGAAGATTTCTTCATATGAAGAATAAACACGAGGGTTATTTAAACATAATTAAGATTGGACGTTGAATCACTTAACAAAAACTTAACGTTTATATTTTCGGATATACTCGCATTAACGTCCAGTAAGTGAATAAGAATTGACACTAACCATTGATACCGCCGGACACGGACTAGCCATGGTCTTAAAGGACTACCAAGAGGAGGCGCTCCACTACATTTGGGAGAAGAAGGGGGAGGGCGCCAGCTCGCGGGACGTCTGGAGCATGGTTAACAAGACCTTAAAGACTAGGAGCATCAGTAGAGCTTCCATAATCAACTTCCTGAACGCCATGGTGGACGAGGGAGTACTCAACTACACAGAGATAACGGGCAAAGGCGGACACCGCCGCATCTACTCCACGAAGCTCAACGAGGCCCAGTTCAAGCAGTACGTCGCCGAGGTCGTCCTAACGAACCTCATGCGCGACTTCCCAGCCGAGACCAAGGAAGCTATAAAAAAGGTCAAGTAGACCTCACCCTTTATTTTACTTAATCACCCCAGTGGAACGAGGGCTTCACCCGCCCACATGTTATAAGGTCTTAGTGATTATTTTCTACGAATTGTCATGGCGAAGCTGACGAAGGAGAAAAGAACGGCGTTTGAGTACATCGAGGAGAACTCGGAGAAGATCAGCGACCTGCACCAGCTTATCTGGAGATACGCTGAGCCGGCCCTCCGTGAGTACAAGAGCTACGAAGCCCTCGTGCGGTGGCACCGCGAGGAGGGCTTCGAGGTGGAGGACGGGATCGCCGGGATGCCCACCGCTTATGTCGCGACGTGGGGGAAGGGCAAACCAGTCATAAGCACCTACACGGAGTACGATGCCGTACCCGAAACGGCACAGGAACCAGTTACCCACAAGGAGGCTGAGAACCCGTGGCAGGCTGGGCACACAGACCCACACAGCGCACTCGGCGTCGCCGCGGCAGCTGGCGCTCATGCAACCAAGCACTCGATGGAGAAGCACGGTCTCAAGGGCACGATAAAGATCTTCGGGGCCCCGGGGGAGAAGATTTGCATTTCTAAGCCCTACGAGGCCGCTAGGGGCTACTATGAGGGCCTCGATGCGACGGTGGCGTGGCACCCGAGGGGCTCAACGACGGTCATGTACGAGACACAGTGGGGGAGCTACTGGTGCGTCGCCTTCGTCTTCGACTGCGACGAGCCGGAGAAGTGGATGAGCTATGCCCCTGACCTCCCCGTCCAGACCCGGGCACCGGGGGCCCTCGACGCGGTCTGCCTCATGTACACGACGACGAAGTACACGAAGGAGAACATGCTCCCACGCACCGGGCTGTGGACTATAAACGAGGCGATCCTCGTCGCGGGACAGGCTACGGCGGACAACCTACCGCCGAGGGTGGGTGTAATCACCTACGCCTTCAGGAGCCCGAGCCTTGCGCAGCAGGAGCAGATATACAAGGTGCTCCTCAACAACGCGGAGTCGGTCGCGAGGGTGACCGGCTGCAAGCTAGGGATAAAGTGGGTGGCAAAGACCCGCACCGGCCTCTTCAACAAGGCCCTCGCCGACCTCGCCTACGAGAACCTGGAGCTCATCGGGGCACCAAAGTTCACAGAGGGGGATAAGGAGAAGGCCCGAGAGATCGTCAGGGGACTCGGCTACAAGCCGCCACAGGAGCCTTACAACGAGAAGCTGACAACACCCGCGGACTGGGAGAAGATGTTCCGTGCGCCAATTCCTAACTACCAGACTCACCACGGGAGCGACGACTACGTAGAGTTCACGTGGCACTGTCCGACTGTCTGGATACAGGTCTACGTCCCAAGCGTAGGCGTCCCTGGTGTGAGGCTCCCGGCGTGGGTCCGTTATGCCCTATGCGGCATGAAGGGGGTGATAGACAGGAGCATCTATACCGCTGGGAAGGCGATAAGCGGCACCATGATAGACCTCGTCACCGATCCAGCCACACTGAAGGCGTGTAAAGACGAGTGGAGGGAGAAGACGAGTATGTATATCGAGAAGCCTCTCCTTCCGGTTGATATGGAGCCCCCTGTAGACCTCCCATGGCCCGAGTACGTCACCACCCAGAGAGGGAGGGAGTGGCATATCCCCCCCTTCAAGGTCTAACCAGCATTTCGACTGTTCTAATCATTCGTACACTCGTTCTAATCTATGGGTATAATAGAGCCGCAACGAGTCTTCCATCCGGTAATAAATATGGAGAAGAGAAGTCAAGTCGCGGCCGTCATGGCGGTCTGCGCATCCATCCTCCTAGCGGGAATGATGATAGCCTACAAGCCTGGCATGGTCACCGACGCGACTGAGTTCAGGTTCCCAACCGGAATCCCACCAGCAGTAGGATTACCAAGTTCCACAATTGGTGCCACCGACACGGGTACGAACCCTAAGACGCTTAGTATCTCTGGAACCGGCGTCGTAAACGTCAAGGCTAACCAGGCAACTGTCTCACTCGGTGTCTACACCGAGGATAAAATCGCAAGCGCCGCAATCGACGAGAACGCCGCTACGATGACCACGGTTATCGCAGCCCTGAAGCAACTTGGTTTCACGGACGACGATATGCAGACAACGACGTACACCGTGTACCCGAACTACAACTACGACGTCCGTCAGGTGGTCGGGTACCAAGTCACTAACATGATCCAGATCAAGATTAAGGACCTTACAAAGGTCGGACCAACGATCGACGCCGCGACTACAGCGGGCGCCAACAGGGTCGACTCAATCGGTTTCGGAATAACCGATGAGACCGCCTCCGCCATGAGACTGCAGGCTTATTCAGCCGCGATTGCCGACGCGAAAGCGAAGAGCGACGTACTAACCAGCGGCCTGGGCATCCACATCACTGGAGTCCAGAGCGTTAATGAGAGCGTCTACAACCCTCCAATTGCTTATCCTAATTACGATATGACCGCATCTGGATCGAAGGCCTCCACCCCGGTGCTCTCGGGTAACTTGAGCGTGACGGTGACCCTAAGCATCGTCTACCTCATCGATTAGTATAAAACAACTATTTTTACCGCTTTCTATTGGTAACCATTTTTTACCATCTTAGACTATTCGGAGCCATGTACAGTATAGCATCGGTTACGCCGACGATCTGTTCTCTTATGGGAATCGAATCCCCGAGGGAGTCAACCTCGCTAGCGATCGAAATGGTGTGCTCGATCGCCTTGAAAAAGCTTAGGGGAGGCTCCGCCGAGGAAGGTATTCGTCTACGCTCCGGACGCCATCGGCTTAGGTCTCCGCCGAGACTACGCAATGCTCTTCACGAGTGTCGAGAGGGTGACCACGATAGAGGTAGAGATGAAGTCGGTCCTACCCACCTACACGCCCGTTTGTTTCAGTAGCATGTTCACGGGAGCCCAACCCGAATCACCTGGAATACGCAAGTACGAGAAACCGGTGCTGACCTGCGATACATTATTTGACGCGCTAGCTAGAACCGGGAAAAGGCGGCGATTGTCGCGGTGAAGAATAGCAGCATAGATCTCGTCTTCCGGAATCGCTTGATAGATTACTACACCGAGGAGTATGACCCGCAGGTTGAGGTGAGGGTCTTGAAGATCCTTGAGGAGGGGGACTACGACTTCATACTTGCCTATCACCAGGAATACGACGACCTCATGCACGCCTCGACGCCGAGGGATCCGAAAGTTCTTGATGCATTCAGGAAGCATCTCGCGAGCTTCGAGACGCTCACCTCAGCCTTCAACAAGAGGTTCGCTTCCTCGAACAGGGTGGTCGCTTTCACCCCCGACCACGGCACTCACATAGATCCGACGACGGGGAAGGGTGCCCATGGAACGGATAGTTCGGACGACGTAGACGTCCGCCACTTCTGGGGTGTATATAGGGGAGGCTAATTCTTTTACGCACTAGAGCCCCTGATGTGATTTGATAGACATGTACAAGGCTGTCTTCACGGTCGTCGATGTGCAGGACCCAAAGAGTATTGACGGGAGCCCCCCACACGTCAAGGGGCCATGCAAAATCTACAAGGTCGGTGACAAGATCACCATCACGAGCAACCCGGGTAGGCTCGTATTAGAGGAGACTGATAGCGTCTGCCTCGCTGCCTTCAGCGCCATTCTCCCCCTCACCTCGGCGATGGAGAGGAACGTAACGGAGCCGTGGGACTACATCGATAAGATAAAGTTCTTCAGTTGCCCCGACTCGGAGCGCCCGGTCACCTTCAAGGTCGAGAGGATACCCGTGAAGCAGGGCGAGATACCGCTGAGGAAGAAGTAGACCCTTTAAGTTTACCATACAATAGGGCTTTCATTTTTTTTATATATCGCACGGCTTAGTCTAGTAAACCATGAATTTCGCAGAGGCCTCCCACTGGTATCTGGACCTGGAGAGATTAGGCTCTAAACCCGGGCTCGAGGCGGTCAGGGAGCTGGCACATCGAATGGGGGACGCCCAACGGATGTTCCGCGCGATACACGTTACGGGTACCAGCGGCAAGGGGTCGACCTCCGCCTACGCGGCCGGTATCCTCCGGGCCGCTGGCCTCCGCGTCGGCTTATTCACGAGCCCCCATCTCAGCGTCTTCACTGAGAGCATCCAGGTCAATGGTGAGAAGATACCGCAGGCTGACTGCGCCCGCATACTCTCTGTCCTTCGCCTCCTCTGCGAGGTCATGGAGGGGGAAGGCCTACGCCACCCGACACAGTTTGAGGTACTCGCTGTCCTCGGATTCACATGGTTTGCGGAGCGACGTGTCGACTGCGCCGTCGTGGAGGTCGGGATGGGGGGCAGGCTCGACGCCACCAATATAATGGACGCTCAGGTCGCCGTCGTCACAAACGTGAGCCTCGAACACACCAAGTGGCTTGGTAACACTGTTTCAGAGATCACGGAGAACAAAGCGGGTATAGTGAAGCCTCACGCGACCCTCGTTACTGCAGCCCAAGATCCAGAGGCATTACAGGTACTTGAACGAGTTTGTCTGAGACAGGGGACTAAAATGATCCGCGTCGGGAAAGAAGTGAAGATTAAACCTATTAACGAGAGCCTCGAAGGACAAACCTTCAAAGTAAACACCCAAAAGGGGGAGTATAATCTTCAATCGGTCCTACTGGGCGCTCATCAACGCTCCAACGCTGCGACAGCGATTGCCGCAACAGAGGGCCTAACGGAGGGCTGGA
>JADGNG010000076.1 GCA_017883585.1 Candidatus Bathyarchaeota archaeon | reverse complement strand
TCATACGCCGTGAGGGGTACGAGGAGCAGATCCATGCCAACGTCTTCGGCGTGGGCGGAGAACTCCCTCAGATTTTTTATTAGGCGTGGCCAGTACTGCGCTCGAGTGGCTTCGTAGCCGGCGTGGGTTGCAGATATCAGTGTGAAACGCGCTTCCATCCCCACCGCTACATCTATCGAGAACTTGATATAGCCGAGGTTGACACGTCGCATCGCCTCGGAGCCGATCATCATGTTGTATGGGTACGCGTTCGTCTCCGGGGTGTACTCTATGATGGGCAACCCGTACCTACCTGACAGCTCCTTCACCTCGCGATCGCCCCCAGCTTTGAGGTCCGGGGCGTAGGCGTGCGGACGTTCACACCAAACCTCAACTCCATCGAAGCCGAACCGTTTCGCGTCCCTGAAGGCCCTCTCAAGCGGCAGACGCATGTACGGCATAGTGAATAACCCGATCTTCATCCCTGTGACACCTTCAAGCAGCGCCCGAAGCAGTAACTACAGATTTTCTTAATCGTTTTAATGCTACGTTGAACGCGTAATCACCATCCGATATTATGTGCGCATATGCGAGTCTAATGCACTAACCTGCTCAGGGTCTCCAAGCGCACCCGCCCCCTTTTATCACCCACCGACCCCATTGAGATCGACAAACATGACGTACCACATGAGGCGCATGGACAGGGCGATAACCGACCCAGAGAAGCTGGAGAGGGTCCTCAAGGAAACCCATTACATCACTGTTGCAATGTGCAAGGATAACGTCCCCTATCTAGTCAGCCTTAGCCATGCCTATGATCTCGAAGGAAAACGCTTGTATTTCCACTGCGCCCCCGAGGGAAAGAAACTCGACTACATGAAGGCGAACCCGCACGTCTGGGGACAGGCTATCATCGACCACGGCTATGTAGACGGTAAATGCAATCATCTCTACGTCACCGCCATGTTCGAGGGCATGGTCCACCTCGCTGAGGGCATCGAGGAGAAGAGAAGAATAATGAACTACCTCTTCGCCAATCAGGAGAAACCCTCACCAACAGGCGAGGTCGACCCCCACCTGACGCGAATAGGGAAGGATCCTGAGATCACACGAACTACAATCGGATGGATAACCGTCGAAGAGCTGACGGGTAAAAAGTCGACTGAGGTAAAATTCTAGACGATTTAGGCGAGGAAGTGGCCGTCCTTCTGCCTCTTCCGCCCGATCGCGCCGCGGATATAGGCGATCTGCCCCTCATGGTGCATGATCTCCGACAGCTGCCTCATCAGCCTGTCATACCTCTTCACTGGTCCACTCGGTGACTGAACCTCAACCGCCAAATCAGCGGCGGTTAGCTTAACTAGCCCCTCGAGCACAGCAGCCCTCCCCTTAGCTAGGTCGGCGGACAGCTTGGCGTAGGTGATAGTCTTACTCCCCATGTAGTCATCGGGCCAACCATCAGGCTTGTAGTTACTGTCCCCCCTGAAGCTTCTCTGGAACCCAACGTTCCACTGCTGGCTCAGGTGGGTGAGTATCCATTTGATGTTGTTCGCCTCCTCAACTGGCTTCCAGTCGATCTCCGACTCCTTGAGGTCCTTCATCGTCATGTCAAACCTACCGAAGGCGACGTTTGCAACAGACTTTAACGACTCAACTTTCTCAGACAAGAAAATCACTTTCTCCGATCTTTGTGGGGAGTGGAGATTATTACTGCTTTCCCCGATTCGCATAACTTTAATCGCGAGGCCCTTCCTCATTGATGATATGGACCTCCATGGAATGAAGGTGTTGGACTTCCACGCCCACTTCCCCGTGCAGCGCGTCGAGTCGAGGGCTGGCTTCACACAGACCCTTAAAGAGAGGTACGGGGAAGCGAAGGCGAAGATAATCATGGAGAACTCCGCCCGGTACAGGGACGAGTGGAGGAGGAAGTGGGGCTTTGAGCCCCCCGAGACGGGCATCCACAGCGACGAGGAGCAGGCCGATCGCTGGGTCGCCGACATGGACGCTAAAGGGCTCACACGGGTCAACTTCGTCATGGGTGGGGGCAACGACAACCTCGCAAAGATCGTGAAAATGTATCCCAACAGGTTCACGGGCTTCGCACAACACGACCTCTTCTCCGAAGGCGCTGCGGTCGAGCTTGAGTGGGGCGTGAAGACTCTCGGCCTCAGGGGATACAAAATCATCGCATCCGGCCTCACCCGCCCCATCGACGACAAGGCCGGGTATCCACTCTGGGAGATGGCAGAGAAACTGGAGGTCCCCGTCCTCATCCACTTCGGCGTCCTCGGTGGGGGAGGCGGCCCAGCGCGCAACCTACACAACCTAGACCCGCTCAGTCTCTGGGACATCGCCGCTAGCTTCCCCACACTCAATTTCGTCATCCCCCACTTCGGCGCCTGCTACTTCCGCGAATTGCTCCAACTCTGCTGGGCGTGCCCAAACGTCCTAATCGACACATCCGGGAGCAACCAGTGGATGGCTTGGATGCCATACCGGCTAACCCTCCGCGACCTCTTCCTCAAGTGCCTCGAGACCATCGGCCCAGACCGCATAGTCTTCGGCACCGACTCCAGCTACTTCCCCCGCGGTTTCAGTGTCGACTATCTCCGTGAGCAGTTGAGAGAGGTCCGCGCCATAGGCGTCGACGAGGAAGCCGTAGACAAGATATTCTACGGCAACGCAGCGAGGCTGCTGAAACTCGACTAATTCAGTTCAACACAGCACCCCTCACCCCTACCCATTTGCATCTAACAACCTAGCAAACGAGAAATAACCCCGAGCCACGCTAAGACCTGAGAAAACCATGACCGACGCGGGAGTTCTAAGAACGCTCCTCGCCCCCCGGAAGACCCTCTTCGGGGTCGGGGCGGTGGAGAAGGTCGCCGAGGAGGCAAAACAGCTCGGGGGAAAGAAGGTACTCATTGTCACGGACGAGACCGTGATGAAGCTCAAGATAGTCGACAAGGTTCGTGACCCTCTTACATCGGATGGGTTCGAGGTCGACATCTGGGACAAGGTCGAGCCGGAGCCGACGATGCCAGTAGCCGAGTCCCTCACAAAGTATGTGAGGAAGAAGCAGTATGACTCAGTCGTCGGCGTCGGAGGCGGAAGCAGCCTCGATATGGCAAAGGTCGCCTCACTGATGCGCAAGAACCAAGGCGACTTCAAGGACTACGTCGGCGGCGTCCCTCTCGTCAGTAGGGGCATTCCGATCCTCGCTGTGCCGACAACAAGCGGCACTGGTAGCGAGGCGACGGCTACCCTCGTCGTCACCCACAAGGAGATGAAGACTGGGATAACCCACCCATATATTATGCCCGACACAGCACTCGTCGACCCAGCGCTAACGCTTAGCCTGCCGCAGCGGGTCACTGCCAACACAGGGATGGATGCCCTCAGCCATGCGATCGAGGCATACATGTCGCAGAAGAATAACACATTCGCCGACGCTGTCGCCCTCCAGTCGATGAGGCTCATCGCCGACAATCTCCGCCTCGCCTACGCTCAGGGAACCAATATCGAGGCTCGCGCCAACATGAGTATGGGAAGCATGCTAGGTGGGTTATCCATCGCCAACTCCAGCACATGCGGAGGCCACGCCCTCGCTTACGGATTCGCCGTAATGAAGCAACTGCCACATGGCTTCACATGCGCAACCGCCCTACCCTTCATCATGGAGTACAACCTGCTCGCAATACCCGAGAGGCTCGCTGATGTCGCAGATGCCCTCGGCGAGGACACGACAGGATTACATCCGAGGGAAGCCGCCTTCGCCGCGGTCAACGCCGTAGCGAGACTAAACAACGACCTTGGAATTCCACTCAGTCTCGAGGAACTCGATATAAAGCACGATGAGATCCCGCTCATGGCAGACGAGACCATGAGGATTGGCAGACTCCTTTCAGTAAACCCAAGGAGCATGAACAAGGACGAGGCCGTTGGGGTATTCGAGAGGATGTGGCACGGTTTCGAGTGACCCGTGAACAAGAATATCGAAGCCCGATTTTTTTCAAGCGCACACCCATTAAGGCAAAACCTCACCCAATCTCTTATCCGGAAGATGAGGTGATCCCCATTGATGGGCACTCCCGCGATTCTCAGCATCGGCGAACCTATGGCAGAGTTCTGCGCTTCCGATCTAGGCCACCTAGGCTCCGTCGAGTCCTTCAAGAGAGGTTGGGGTGGTGACACAAGCAACTTCATAGTGACTGTAGCCCGCCTCGGGGGCAGTGCCGGGTATATCTGCAGGCTCGGCGGAGACTCATTCGGCTCCAGCTTCCTCGACCTCTGGGCAAAAGAAGGCGTGGACGCGAGCCGAGTCATCAGGGAGCCAAACGGTTTCACAGCGGTCTACTTTATCAGCTTGAAGCCCGAGGGTGGCCACGACTTCACCTACTACAGGGCGGGGGCATCCGCTAGCAGGTATAGCCCCTTAGACATTGAGGTGGAGTACATCAGGGCGGCTAAGGCCCTGCACAACAGCGGCATCACCCTCGCAATTGGGGAAGGGCCAAGGAAAGCCTCCTTACTAGCGATGCGGGAGGCGAAGAACCATGGAGCCATTACCAGCTTCGACATTAACATGAGGCCAAAGCTCTGGCCGACGCCTCTCGCCCGGGAGAGTTGCGAGGAGGCGTTCTCCCTAAGCGACATAGTCTTCGCGAGCACGGAGGACATGAAGACCCTCTATAACATAGAGGAGCCAAAACGGGCGGCTGAGAAGCTGAGGGAGTTAGGTGTTGGCACGGCTGTCGTTAAGCACGGTGGGGAAGGTTGCCTCGTCTTAAACGGGGATGACTCATTCACCTCGCTAGGATTCAACGTTAAAGTCATCGACACAACAGGGTCCGGAGACGCCTTCGACGGAGCCTTCGTCCTAGCGACGCTTGAGAACTGCGCCCCGAGGAGGGTTGCCTCTTTTGCTAATGCCGTTGGCGCCCTCACAGCGACGGGTCTCGGAGCCGTTGCGCCGATACCAACCCGCGAGCAAGCCCTTAGACTCATGCGAGAACAGGGAAGAGACTAATCCGTCTAAAGATTCAATTATCGATCCCCTCGATAATGTACCATGTTCTCAAGCATCGGCGGACTAGGCGCGTCAGACCTGCCCTCCTTGAAGCGGTGGAAGACGAAGCAGCTCTCAAGCAGCGACCCCACAGGTGGAAACATGGACTTCGTCCCCGTCCCCGCAGGGAAGACGGTTAAACTCGGGGAGGTGAAAGGCTCAGGGCGGGTCTCCCGAGCCTGGTTCACCGTTATGTGCCCGACAAGGACGTCTACCGGAAGCTCATTCTTCGCTTCTACTGGGACGGCGAGGAGAACCCGAGCGTCGAGACACCCTTCGGCGATTTCTTCGGCGTCGGCTTCAGCGAATACGCTCAGAACACAAGCCTCATACAGGGCGTGACAAGCGGCGGCTTCTACAGCTACTGGCCGATGCCCTTCACCAGGGGGGCACGATTCGAGGCACGGAATATCGGCGAAGTCGATGTCTCCCACCTCTACTTCGGCATCCAGATACACGAGACCGAGGTCGACGAGGGCATGCCCAGGTTCCACGCCAAGTGGAGGAGGGAGAATCCCACGACGATCGGGGAGAACTACACAATCCTGAGGGCCAAGGGGCGGGGACACTACTGCGGCGTCGTCCTGAGCATGCAGGAATACGACAAGGGGAGCCGCCAAATGCTCGAGGGGGACGAGATGATCTGGGTCGACGGCGAGAAGGAACCCAACATCAAGGGGACGGGCACCGAGGACTACTTCCAGGGAGGCTGGTACTGGGAGAACGGCCCATTCAGCGCACCCTTCCACGGCCTCACCGTCGGGGACAAGATGCACAGCAAGTACTCCGCATACCGCCTACATATCCCCGATCCCATCCCATTCATAGAGGACATTCACGTCACCATCGAGCATGGCAACTACAACATGCTACAAGACTATTCCAGCCTCGCCTACTGGTACCAGCTTGAGCCCCACGACGCATCCTTCGGGAGCATCCCAGACGACGTCTTCTACGTCAAACCAATTGGTACGAGAGCGGAGGCCTACCTCATGAGCGAGCTGGTCCAGGACCCACAAGCCAATGTGGAGCGTAGAAAGGTGATCTCGGAGGCTGCCCGCCTCAGGCTACAGCTCAAAGAGGAGAAGGCAATGGGCGTGGTCCCACGCGAGTTGGAAGGCCTCGACGACTCCGACTTCCTTAAGGCCGACTACGAGAGCCTCAAGCGGATCGTTGACAGAGTCACGCAAAGAAAGCGCCCCACCGGAGAACGGGTTTAACAAATACATATCTTTAAAAGGGGCGCGCGAGATGCCATGCCTGTATATTGGGAGCCTTCTAGGTAACCGCTATACAGAAAAGGAGTGTAATGAAATGGGTTATAGAGACAGGCGCAGCAGCTTCAACAGTGGACCACGCGAGATGCACAAGGTAACGTGCTCAGACTGCGGTAAGGAGACGGAAGTCCCCTTCAAGCCGACAGAGGGCCGTCCGGTCTACTGTCAAGAATGCTTCGCCAAGCACAGGCCACCGAGAAGGTTCTAAGCCGTAAAGTGAGCCACGAGCGCGGGTATACCCACGCAAACGTTTTTTATCTGATTATTTTTAAAAACCCCAATAGGATTTCAGTCGCATCTCTAGTATCCGATCGCCTGCTGCATCGGCGCCGTCCTCGACATCACCTCGCCGAGTAGCCTACGGCCAAGATCGGTGAGCTCGAGTATCTTCCACTTTATAACGCCGAGGTGCTGTAAGCTGCGCCGCACACCTTGAGGTAAGGCGTTCCCAGGCACGATACCATCCTGATACTTGGCTAGCTCGTCTTGGTAGAGATAGAGCAGGTTCCTCCTGCTGAGGTCGTCTAACTCCTCGAGCTGCTCAGCGGAGTAGGTCTTGATTGTGACACGTGTCTCCATCTCGGGGGGGAAGCTCTCAAAGTAGACAACGTCCTTCGCTATCCTAATGTTGCCCGACTTCTCAAGTCTGGAAAGGCTCCTCTCACCCCCCTGCTTATAGCGGTACTCCTTCAGGAGGTCATCGAGATGGATGCCGTTCGGGGAGTCATGTAGGCGTCTAAGAATCTCTACCTGTATCGGGCCTATCATCGCTACTCCTCCGGGTCTAGTTGGATGACTTGCTTGGATTTAGATGTTTTTAAAAAATGGTGTACGTCATCAGTCTTCGACTGGCATCAGCTTTGATAAATAGTTATAGCCGAGGATGAGTCCCTTCTCCTCGCGACCGTACATCTCCACTATGCCTGATTCCGTGTCGATGTGCTCTTTGGCGTATGCGGCGGCGAAGACGTCGTCCTCATGCTCTATGTCGATGTTATTCTTATATCCTACCTCGATGAGGGCGGTGAGGAACTTGGGCCAATCCATGAGTCCCCAACCTGGTAGGCGTGCGCGCCACCATCCATGGCCG
>JADGNG010000075.1 GCA_017883585.1 Candidatus Bathyarchaeota archaeon | reverse complement strand
GTCGACCCGTGGGACTTCCCAGAAGGCTTCAAAGAGTTCCAGCCCGAGCTCTTCAACTAGCCCCGACGGTCTTTTATCGGGTTTGACCCACCTCTACGCATGCGCGACCTCAGGACCTACCTTGAGATGATTGAGCGCGAGCTCCCTGGCCAGCTCGTGAGGATTTCGGAGCTGGTTAGCCACGAGTACGACGTCACGAGGAGGGTGGAGGAGGCCGCCCACGTCCCGGGTAACCCCGCTCTCCTCTTTGAGAGAATCAGAGGCTTTAGGGAGCCTGTTCTTGTGAACGTCTTCGGCCACGTTGATCGGATCAAGTTGGCGCTCGAGGGGGCGCTTCACCCAGTGGCCACCTGCCCCGACATGTACAGGGAGTGGGGAGCCCTCATGGCCAAGAACGTGGAGCCGGTGACCGTCCCAAACGGACCCGTAAAGGAGATTAAGCTCCGGGGCGGCAAGATCGACCTAGCCAAGCTGCCGATCCTCAGGTTCTATGAGCAGGACGCGGGGAGGTACATCACCAGCGGGCTCGTCGCCGCGAGGGACCCAGCGAAGCCCGACGTCATAAATCTGAGCTACGCCCGGATGCAACTCAAAGGCGCGTCGAGGATCGGGACGACCTTCCACAGCAGGGGGAACCTCTGGAGCTACTTCGAGAAGGCGAAGGCAGCGGGGAGGCCCCTCAATGTAGCTGTGATAATCGGCGCCCATCCAGCACTCTATCTGGCTGCCGCCGCGAAGATTACGGGCGAATATGCTGTCGCGGGCTCGCTCATTGGAGAGCCGTTGAGGCTCGTCCATTGCGAAACCGTTGACGTCCCGGTACCCGCCGACGCCGAGATGGTGCTTGAAGGCAAAATTACTCTCGAGGAGGAGGATGAGGGCCCCTTCACCGAGTACACTGGCTACCTGAGCGGGCGCTCCACGAGGAACATCTTCGAGGTGGGCTGTGTAACCATGCGGCGCAATGCGATCTACCAGACGATTATGCCGAGTAACTCGGACGAGCACCTCCTGCTCAGTGGGCTGCCAAAGCAGGCGAGGATCTACAGCGCGGTGAGCGCTTTTACGCCTATGCCGGCTGTACGCGACATGTCCTGGCCCGTCTCTGGGACCCATTACGTCTGCCTGGTCTCGATGGAGGTGACGGCGAGGGCAGTCCCTGGCTACGCGAAGCAGGTCGGGCTCCTCATACTCGGCCTCGACCCTTACCTGAAGCTTGTCGTGCTTCTCCCCGAGGACGTGGATGTCGGTGACCTCAGTGCCTCGTTCGGGGCGATAGCTGAGCGTTGCGATATGGCGCTCGGTTCGGGCGTTGAGATGCTTAGAGGTGTCTTTTGCCACAGGTTAGACCCGTCCTCGTCGCCCGATGGAACAGCGTCGAAGGCGATCGTCGACGCCACGGGTCCAATGCGGAAGATATCCGGAGCCGACACGAACCTGCGCTGTCTAGGCGTTACGGAGGTCACCTACCCGCTCGGCGACGCTCGTCTGCGCGTCCTCAAGATGGGGGAGGGCTCAGACGCGAAAGCGGTCCTAAGGGAGGCCGTTAACGGCCCTGGACTCACAATCTGCGTCGACGGGGACATCGACGCCCGGGACCTCAGGCAGGTAATTTGGGGGACCGCGACGAGGTTCCAGCCCGCGGAAGATATGGTATTCCGAGACGGAGGTATGGGGATAGATGGGACGAAGCCCATGGGGTGGAAGGCGAAGAGGGCGACGATACCTTTCGCCTAAACTCTCAGGACTGGACAGGTCATGCAGTGGATGCCGCCGCAGCCTCTACGCATCTCGTCCCCCGGTATCTGGACGACCTCGATGCCGCGGTCCCTGACCTCCTTCATGACGCGTGGGTTACCCGTGTAGTGGATGCAGAGGTCGCTGTGGACGGTCAGGAAGTTGGCGGCCATGTCGTTGCATTCCTGGTCCGTGATCTCTATGATGTCGTAATCGTCGTCTACTAGCCACTCGAGGAAGCTGCCGTCCCAAGCCTCGGTGCGGGTGCGGAAGGTAGCGGGGTTCTCCTCGAGGGAGCTGCGGTGGGCTATGGCGCGCTTCCCGGGGAGCTCGGCGAACTCGCCGTCTATGTGGACGTACCCCTTGGGCATGTTGAGCTGGATGAACTGGTCGATTATCTGTTCCTTTAGGAGGAAGTCGCCGAGGTCATTCAATGCCCCCTTTGTGGCGCGGTCACATAGGCCAGCTACGGCCACCTTGCCCTCGAGGAGTGCGAAGCCTCCCCCCTCGAACGTCTCTGGCTCTTTGAGCTGGTGGGCGATGGGTGTGCCCGCTGCCTCGTGGGCGGCCCTGATGATAGGAGTCTCGGCGCGTCTGCTGGGGAGGCCCATGCGGAAGAGTATGGCGCCCGCTTCGGTGACCGTGCTCGAGTCGCGGGTGAAGACGAGGTTTGGGGCGTGCTTTATGAGACCCTGCATCTGCTGGTCGTCGGCGAGAAGAGTGCCGACGTCGAGGACCTCGACTCCAGCTTCAGTAAGGGCGTCCATGAGCATCCGGTGGTCGCTCTGGAACTGATCTATGTTCACGGCGCAGTCGAAGTGGTGGGCGACCGGGTCCCGGTTGGCGAGCTCCAGCTCTCTCCCGGGGTGGTGGACGAGGACACGCTTCAGGTCCGCGGACTCGTGGGTGACTCCAAATTCAGGCATACTATAGGGACGGGCTCAAGGTGAATAAAACGTTGATCAGAGCCCGCGCGATTGAGGCTCAGGTGTTATATTGTGCCTCGGGTAATCGTTGATCGATGTGTTTTGGGCGGCGCTTTCCCTGAGGGGTTCCTGTGGGGTGTGGCGACCTCCTCGTTCCAGGTTGAGATGGGGAGGGGCAGCGACGCGGATGGTTCAGACTGGTGGGCCTGGGTCCACGATGCTGAGAACAAGAGGAGGGGCTGGGTCAGTGGCGACGTCCCCGAGGAGGGGCCGGGGTTCTGGGAGCTGTACAAGCGGGACCTCGAGCTGGCCCGGGGGCTCGGGTGCAACTCCTTCAGGATGAGCCTCGACTGGGCGAGAATCTTCCCCGGCTCGACGGAGGGCATCCTGGTGGAGGTCTACAGGGACAGGTTCGGGAACGTCGAGAAGGTCAGGGTAGATGACAGGGCGATGAAAAGCCTGACACGTCACGCGAACAAGGCTGCCGTGAGGAAGTACCGGAGCATACTAGCCGATTGCAGAGCGCGCGGCATGGAGCCGATGGTGACACTACCACTGGCCGATACCCCTCTGGCTGCACGACCCGATAGCGACCCGAGACGGTGTCGCATCGGTGGGGAAGCGGGGCTGACTCGACGAGTGTACCCTCATCGAGTTCGCGAAGTACTGTGCTTATGCGGCTCACGCCTTTGGAGACCTCGTCGACCTCTGGGGGACGATAAACGAGTTGAAGATAGTCTCCGACCATGGCTTCCTAGACGGCGGCGAGTTCCCGCCGGGGTTGAACGACTTCGGGGCCTTCATGATGGCGATGAGGCATCTCTCGATGGCGCACGGGCTGGCGTATGAGCAGGTGAATAGGTGGGACACGGCTTCGGCGGGGCCACTCGGACCCGCTAGGGTAGGGATTGTTGCGGTTCTCCACTATCACGAGCCGGCCGACTCCTTGAGCGACGCGGACGTCAAAGCGACGGCATTCAACGACTACCTCTTCAACGAGTGGAGCCTAAACGCAGTCTTCCGCGGCGACTACGACATGAACGCTGACGGCCTCGTCGAGGGGAACAAGATGCTCCCCCACCTTATCAAAGGGTGCGACTGGATCGGGGTCAACTACTACATGAGGAGACTAGTCAAGCACGTATCGAAGGGGGGTGACCCGCGCCTCGACTATGGCTTCGCCCCCGCGGAGGACCCGAGTGACATAGGCTTCGACACCTACCCTGAGGGGCTGCGCTGGGTCCTCGACTGGGCGTACAGCAGATATCGTAGGCCGATCTACGTGACGGAGAACGGGATAGCTGACGCCTCGGATTCGATGAGGAAGAGGTACCTCGTCGGACACCTCGAGGCTATTCAGAGGGCCGTGGAGCTCGACGGCGTCCCGGTTAGGGGCTATTACCACTGGAGCCTTATTGATAACCTGGAGTGGTCGAGCGGCTACAGGGTAAAATTCGGGCTCTGCTCGGTCGACCCCGTCTCGAAGAGGCGGACACCGAAGGCGTCGGCTGCGGTCTTTAGACAAATAGCGGAGGCGAACAGACTCCCTTAGCCGAGCCAACCTTCACTACTATAGATAATGAAAAATTTTTCACCTTGGGTGGCTATATGCCAAAATTAGGAATGTTATAGAACATTATTGGCGCGTTTTTAAAGTGTCTCCAAGAAAAAAAAGCCCAGTCACTTCATGGGGGAATAGTCAGTGGGCTTAAGGATCATGTTCACAATCCTCTCTGTGAGCGGGCCGCCCGCCCTCTGCTCAGTCTCTGTCCGCGCCTTGACCCAGCCAGGGTCCGTGCTGAATGCGTTCCACGCCCTCTCCCTGTGAGCGAGGTCCTCGTACGCGAGCATATAGTAGAGGACGTTGCTTGTGCCGATGATTGCAGTCCAGAACCCTATCACCTTGATGCCGTGCTTCTCGAAGTACTTGATGGTGGTCTTAGCGAAGCGCTCGTTGAGCGCGTCCATCCTGCCGGGGTATGCCTCGTATACTCTCCACTCGTAGATCATCCAAATCTCCGCTGAACAAGGGTAGCGAACGATTAGATGATTGTTTCGACGCCTCAGCTTAGGGCCATGACGTCGAAGCCGACGAGGGCCATCGCTATCCCGACGACGCGCCTATTCTTCCGTAGGAACTCGACGCGGTCAAGGGACACCTTCATGAATGGGGAGTCGAGGGCGATGACGGTGCCGATGAAGACGAGGAAGACCCCCACGGGGAAAAAGAATATCCCGAGCACGGACATCGAATCAAATGGAATGGGAGTCGGGGATAAGCGTTACCCGCTCTAGATCTCCGACCCGCATGTTCCCACATGGGACTACTTTCATAAGCGGATCGCCCCAATCCTACCCTATGCCAAAGGTCGCCATCATAGTCGGCAGCGACTCGGACAAGGAGCTGAGCGACGCCGCCGCCTCAACCCTCAAGGAGTTCGGGGTCGAGTGCGAGCAGAGGACCCTCTCCGCACATAGGAACCTCAAGGCCCTAACCCAATACGTCGAAGCCACCGACGCACATGTCTTCATCTGCATAGCGGGCCTAGCCGCCGCCCTCCCTGGCGTAGTCGCCGCCCAGACCATCAAGCCCGTCATCGGCGTCCCCAAGGAGGTCAAGCTAGGGGGAATAGACTCCCTCCTGAGCATCGTCCAGATGCCCACCGGCGTCCCCGTGGCAACCGTCGCCATCGACGGCGCAAAGAACGCCGCCCTCCTAGCCGTCGAGATGCTCGCTCTCTCGGACAAGCATCTGAGCGAGCGCCTCATAGAATATAGGAGAAAACGGGCTCAGGGCTAGAGAGGTGCTAGAAGCGCCTCTCAGTGTACTTCACTATGCTTTCGTAGAAGGGGCGTCCGTCGCCGTAGCGGCTGAGCCCAGTCTTTGTCCACTCGGGCATGAGCCAGCCGTAGTAGGCCCTCTCAGGGTGGGGCATGAGCCCCAGCACCGTACCTTCCGGGTTGCAGATGCCCGCGATGTCGTGGAAGGCACCATTTGGGTTCTCTGGCCAGTTTCCTTCCGCGAATGCACCGTCCTCCTTCACGTAACGCCAAACGAGCATGTCCCTATCGTATAGGCTCCTGAGCATCGCCTCCTCCCCCTCCGTGGGGAAGACAAAGCGCCCCTCACCGTGGGCGACGGGGCATGAGATAACGTGCCCCTGCTCGAGGTAGCTCATCATACCGCAGTTCCCCCGCCCAACGTACTTCATCCTGATCCAGCGGTTCTGGTACCCGTGGGTACTGTTCGCAAGTGCCGCCTGCGGATACTTCGACTTACCCTCGAACCCGGGGAGGAAGCCGAGCTCCACGAGTTGCTGGAACCCGTTGCAAACCCCAAGCACAGGGCGTCCCTCGTCTACAAACATCTCAAGCTCGGGGCCGATCCTGTACTCGCACTCCTTCGCCCAGATGGCGCCGCTACGGACGTAGTCGCCGTAGCTGAAGCCGCCGGGGAAGACGAGGACGTTGTAGTCAAGGAGGTTCTTTGTCTTGAAGACGTCCTGGGTGTGGCGTAACTCGGCCTGGACGCCGAGGTCCCTGAAGGCGCGCAGCGTTTCGAGGTCGCAGTTTGTCCCGGGGGCCCTCATGAGGAGGACCCTTATGTCCTCGCGCCTCATCGCTGAGCCTCCAGGGGCGTCTTCCACGCCGTAATCGTCTCACCATTGTCTAGGTCTATAAGCTTCTTTCCACCCCTCTTGATTGTGAGGCGCGGCGCCTTGGTCACTAAGCCAATGCGAGCCACCGCTGAACCTTTCATCATCGTCTCGAATCTGACCGCGTCGCCCTCCGCCACCTCCACGAGGAGGCGACCGTTCGACTCGCTGAAGAGCAGCTTGTCGTCCCTCATCTCCTCTGTCAGGGGCATATTGGCGAGGTCAACTTCCAGCCCGAGGCCGCCTGTGAACGCCATCTCCACCAACGCTACGGCGAGTCCGCCCTCCGAAGCGTCGTGGCAGGCTTTGACGATACCCGTGTCCATCGTGGCGATAAGCCGCTTGTAGGCTGCCGAGGTCTTCGAGGCATCTAGTTTCGGCACCGAGGCCCCGAGGTGGCCCATGAGACGGTAGTACTCGGAACCGCCGAGCTCCGGGGCGGTCTCTCCGATGATGTAGAGGCGGTTCCCCACCCCCTTCAGGTCCATCGTGACTGCTCCGCCGACACTTGGCACTATCCCGAGCGCCGTGACTAGCAACGTAGGCACTATCGGCCCCAACGGGGACTCGTTGAATAGGCTGTCCTTCCCCGAGATGAAAGGTGTCCCGTAGGCGACGCCGAAGTCGTGGCACGCCTTGCACGCCTCGACGAGGCTCCCAATTCGGTCCGGGTACTCGGGGCTCCCCCAGGTGAAGTTGTCGAGTAGGGCGATCCTACGCCCCCCGACTGCCACGTTGTTCCTTATGGCCTCGTCTATGACGCTCGCCGCCATCCAGTAGGGGTTTATCCGCCCATACCGGGGGTTAATCCCCGAAGAGACGCTGATCCCAATCATCGAGTCCGCGAGGGGCTTTATAACGGCGCCGTCACTCGGTCCCGCGTTCCACCCCTGCAGCGGTTTCACCACAGTCTGCCCCTTAACCTCCTGATCATAGCGGCGCACGACCTTCTCCTTACTGGCAACATTATAGCAGGAGAGGAGCTTCAGTAGGATGGCGCCGAGGTCCTTTGGCTGCTCGAAGACCGGCTCCTCTAGCTTGGGGTCGGACCACTTCGCGGTCCGCGTTGTCTTCGGCGGGTTGAAGAGTGACTTGAGGTCGATGTTGGCGACTGGGACGCCCTTGTAGGTGAGTTTCGCGATCCCCGTGTCGTTGTATCGGCCGATGGCGTTCGCCTCCGTCTGCTCGTCCCTGAATATCCTGAGGACCTTCTCAAGGTTCTTTGGCGAGACGACTAGTAGCATCCGCTCTTGGCTTTCGGAGATCCATATCTCCCATGGCGCCATGTTCGAGGCCTTCAGAGAAATGCGGTCGAGGTCGACGTCTATCCCGAGGTCATACTTGTCCGCGGTCTCGCAGACGCCGCAGCTCAGCCCCCCGCCCCCAATGTCGGTGATGGCGGAGCCCAGCCTCTGCTCGCTAATCTGCTGGATGGCACGTTTGAGCTTCTCCTCCTCAATCGGGTTGGCGATCTGCACGGCTGGGCGTGAGACCTGCTCCGACTCCTTCGTCAGCTCCGCCGAGGCGAACGTGACGCCATGGATACCATCGAGGCCCGTCCTGCCTCCGGCGAGGACGCAGTAGTCCCCAGACTTCGCCTCGTGCAGGTACTGATCAGCCTTCAGCACACCTATGCATCCCGCGTAGACGACTACGTTGCCAGTGTACTCCTCAGCGAAGAGGGTCGCACCGTTGACCGTAGGTATCCCTATACTGTTACCATAGCTACCGATGCCGTCAACGACACCGTTAAAGAGGTACATGGGGTGCTTGACGCCATCGGGGAGCCTCTCCCAAGGGAAGTTTAAGGGACCGAAGCAGAGGACGTCCGTGCATGCGATTGGGTCCGCCCAGACGCCGAGTATGTCCCTGATGACCCCGCCGAGCCCCGTCGCGGCACCGCCGAACGGCTCGATGGCCGATGGGTGGTTGTGGGTCTCCACCTTGATTGCGACCTTGTAGTCACCCTCAAGGTTCACGATACCCGCATTATCCTCGAAGACACTGTAGCACCAGTCAGGCCTTAACTCCTCCACGACGCTCCTAATGTAGGTCTTGAGGAGGCCATCTACCCTACCGTCGCGGGTCTCAACGATGCCTCTGAAGGTCTTGTGGCTGCAATGCTCGCTGAACGTCTGATCGTAAGTCTGGAGCTCCACGTCAGTGGTCTTACGCTCCCTGACGATGTAGTGATCCCTGATGTAGCGGAGCTCGACAAGACTGAGGCCGAGGCCGAGCGTCTTACCGATCTGGGTCAACTCCGCGTCCCCGGCGTTGAGTAGGTCTACCTCGAAGTGCTCGAAGGGGTGTGGGCTCTTCCTGATTCGGCTCATTTCTTCTCACTTATCTCGAAGCGGTAGTCGTCTTTTGTCGGGTTAGTGAGTAGACGCCTGCACATCTCGTCAAGCGTCTTTTCTGCCTTCGCCCGGTCGGAGGCCCCGAAGCTGACCTCGTATGCCTTGCTCGACCGGACGTCATCAACAGCGTAGCCCAGCCCCCTTAGGGCGTGGGCCGTAGTCTCCCCCTCCGGGTCGCTGTACCCGGCCTTGAGGGTGACGTAAACGAAGGCCTTGAACTTCATGACTTTACCCTTTCCTGACGGGCTAAAAGCCCTTGGGATAAATATTAGTGTTAATATTAAAAGTTTTTCCCAGCAGGATTAACATGAATGATGCATGCACAATGGGATTTTATTCCTTGAGAATATTAAGAAGAGAAGAGAGTGGGGGGTGCCCCGCCCTACGGCCTACTTATTCACCATAAGGATGGTGACGATCAGACCGTAGATAGCGAGACCCTCACCGAGAGCTATGAATAGCAGAGCCCAAATCGAAAGCTCTGGCTTCTCGCTCAGCATCTCGGAACCCGCCTTAGCGGCGACCATGATACAGAGAGCGGCGGCGAAGCCGGCTCCAATCATCGTCATCGCTCCGGTCAGGAGGGGCCATGCAGTCTCAGGTATCACTCCAGTTTCACCTCCAGCCAATATGATGATCGTAAAGAGGATGCTCATTACGATCATAAAGCCACCGAACGCGTTCAAGGCGGCGCCCCAGACGGTGCTCTTCTTCTCCACTTCTGCAGACGCCCCAACGATCGCTCCCTGGGACATCACATACGCTGCGCCTATTACTGTAGCACCTACGACTATCGCAGCGGGAAGAAAATCAACCGTACTCAAGGCGTCCCCTCCAAAGATCGGTGGGTAGTCTCAGAGTAAGTCATTCGATATTCCACCTTTTTCTCCTATAGCTCATCAGTTTCGTTTATAACCTTTTTCTACTTTTGGGGATCACTCTGTTATCCTCTTGTCCTTCGGCACCGTGAACGGTTTGAACGGTACCCCCTGCCCGTCGAAGAACTTGCCCATGAACTCGTAGTAGAGCAGCCTCAGGCTCTGCACCGTGCTGGATATAAGCTCGAAGCTGAGCGCCACAACGTTCATGATCACGAGGCCGATCGGGATGGGGATCGGTAGGACGAGCGCCGCGTTCAGCGCCTCCGCGGCTATCGCCAGGCTTGCGTGTGCCAACGCGAAGGCGGCGATACGCAGGAAGCTAAAGAGGTTCGCTAGTCCCTCGACGAAGGTCATCAACAGCCCGCCAATGCCCTCGCCGATGCTCTCCATCCCAACGCCGTGACCGTGCTGTATGCTGTGAATCACCGGCTCCGCGAAGCTCAGGACCATACCGAGTATCATCACGTAGAAGCCGGGGTATGTGAGCGCCATCATGAAGTTCATGTGGATCGAGATGAAGTACATCGCGGTCATGTAGAGGCCGCCGACGTAGAGTATCATCCCGAGGCCGTGCTCACCGAGGGCACCCACCGGGTTGCCCTTCCTGATCTGGTTATACGCTCCTATACACAACCCGAATATGATCTCGATGGCCGCTATCTCGAAGACGAGTAGCAGCAGCTTCGTGGTCTGGTGGATAGGGTTGGGCATAATAGGCGTGTAGAATTGTCCTAGTAGCGACTCGTTTAGGAAGAATGAGCCGTAGAGGAAGCCGAAGATCGTGGCAGCTATCCCCATCGGGAGGAACAGGCTACCCAGGTACTTCAGCATCCCGCGCTTAAACTTCATAGTGAAGATTATACCGAGCAGGAGTATGATGAGCCCCTGTCCAACGTCTCCGTACATTAGTCCGAACTGGAAGGCGAAGACAATGACACTTATGTAGGCGGGGTTTAGCTCGGTGTTTGTCGGCCACCCGCGTAGGGTAGTGAGCTTCCACGTCGGGAGTAGGATATGGGGTTTCATGTTCGGCGTCGGAGTCGGTACCCCCTTCGTACCGTGCTCAATATCCTCGACCTCGACTATGATCTTTTCGCCGGTCTTTGCCTCGACGTCGGTGAGGGCAGTCTTAAACTCGGCGACGTTCTCGTCTGGGGTCCAGCCCTGGAGTATACTGAAGATCTTCGTCCTCATCACGGGGGCTCGACCGTCGGCGGCTAGGCGGAGGAGGCTAAAGTTGAACGCGATCTCACTGAGGGCAACCATGTCCTTCTCCTTAACTTCGGCCTCGACCTTCGTCGCGCGCTCGGCCCACTGCTGGGTGGAGGCGGCGAGCTTGTCGGCCTTCTCCTTCTCTAGAGCCTTGATTGTCTCCTGATGCTCTGCTTCAAGGGTGGCTATCTTCTCCTCAAAGCTAGCACCTTTGGCTTGTATCCCGTCGACCCAAGCCGTCATCTCGTTCTGGAGCTTTTCGAGTTCCTTACCCCTCTTCGTGGGGTCGATGATTGTCTTGGCGTCTGAGCCAAGGATCACAGAGATGTCCATGACCTCGAAGACGAGGAAGAGGTCGTGTACCCACTTCTCAAGCTCCTGTGGCCCGTTAACCTCGATGAGGCTCTCTGAGGGTGAGATGCTGGTCGCCTTGATCTTTACCTCCGGTTGCTTCGCCATATGCTGCTCCAGGCGCTTTAGGAACTCTGTGTTTACAACACCGTACCCTAGGCTACCCTTGATGTCGTCGGAGCCGAGGGCCCGCATTAGCTCTACTTTAATGTTCCAGCGGGCGTAAACATCCACGAGGTTACGCTTCCTCTCGTGGTAGAGCGCGCTGGCCTTACTGATATTCTCGTCGAGCTCCTTGGTGATCCTCTCAGCTTCGCTATTCTGGGCCTCCCTAGCGCCCCTTAGTTGTGCTAGTATCCGGTCGAGCTGCTGGACGGTTGCCTTCGTCTTCACCTCAGGGTTCCTAGCGTAGTCGCGGAGGACATCCAAGCTGGGGATGGTGCGGTCGATCTTGAAGCTGATGAGCTTCAGGAGCTCCTTGTAGCGTGGATCGACCTCGCCGAAAAGCGCCTTATAGTCGGGGCCGGTGGCTTCCTTCCGGTACTCGTCGTAGTCGGCGCCTGTGACCTCCTTAAGTTGGGTCACACCCGCCGCTCCGAGGGAGTCGAGGACCAAGCTCTCGTACTCAGGGAAGGTGATGATCGTGACTTTTTTCATCAAGGCGACTCACCTTAATGCGGTTCTTCCCATTAAAAACTTTAGGGCCCTTATATGCCCTGCCGTCTCAGGAGATACTCAGTTAGGGTGCCTTCGCCGGTTCTGCGGGCTTCGCCTTCTTCCCCATCTGACCCATCTTCTTCGCCACGAGGTAGGTCGTGGATGCATAGATGAACATCGCGAAGAGGACGAGCCCCTCCATTTGGAGGAGGCTCTTCACCTTCAAAACGTATAGAAGGATCATCGTCGCGACGAGGCCGAAGAAGGGGAACATCATCATCATTATGAAGACGGGCCGGATCCTGCGGAATGCCTCCTCTATCGGGATCTTCTTCGCCTGCTTCTTATCCTCGGCCATGTAGAATCGGTGTTGAAGGTGGGCGAGGGGTTAAAAATATTAGCCTACTTTGTGGCTCGTCGGCTACGCGGAGATGGGTGTTGAGATGGGGAGATCGATCATACGGAGCGAATCCGGTGCTATCGACATCTCCAGACCGCGGAGCCTGTTCCTAAGCGTGACCTCCGTCGTGCCCGCCGCTCGGGCGACTTCCTTCTGGATGCGCCGGTCGTCATTCTCAAGGCATGCCAT
>JADGNG010000074.1 GCA_017883585.1 Candidatus Bathyarchaeota archaeon | reverse complement strand
TGCATCGCCAGCTACGAGGTCCTCAGCGGCAAGAAGAGCCTCGGCGATTACGCCCTTAAGAACGTCGACCAGATCATGAGGGAGCTAAAGTGAGCCTATCCGAAAAGTGCGGCGTCTTCGGCGCTCAATCGGAGAGCGGAGAGGTCTTCCCCATTCTATACTGGGGTATGCTCGCTCAGAACCACAGAGGGCACCAGAGCCACGGCTTCGCCACCTGGGACGGGGAGATTGAGCTATACACACAGCTTGGCTTAATCCCACCAAACCAGGGCCACGGTTTCAACGTGAAGACCCTCAAAGGCTCAGTGGGTATAGCGAATGTCCGCTACGCGACCTCGGGCGCCCTCGACCTCGGGGCGAGGCAGAGGGACGCCATGCCCATCGCGGTGAAGGGTGAGAAGCGGAGCGTCGTCATCAGCTTCAATGGCAACATAGTCAACGTTCGGGAGTTACAGGATAGGGTCGGCGTTGATCGCAGCTACTCGGATACCCACGCCCTCGCTCTGCTGCTCGTCAAGAAACTCGACGAGACGGGGAGCATCGAGGAAGCGGCGCGTGCTTGCATGGAGGGGATAGATGGCAGCTTCGCGGTCACCGGGTTGGTCGACGATGGCACCCTGTTTGCCTTCAAGGACCCCATAGGCGTCAAGCCCCTCTGTTACGGGAAGGCGGAGGGCGTACACGGCTTCAGCTCCGAGAGCGTCGGCCTCGACATAAACGGGCTGAAGTGGGATCACGAGTTCCGTCCCGGGGAGTTCATGAGCATCGAGGAGGGGGAGGTAATCAAGAGGCAACTTGTGGAGAGCAGCAGGCGCGCCTTCTGCGCCTTCGAGTTTGCCTACTTCATGCGCCCCGACAGCAGGATGAACGGCAAGTTCGTCTACCAGGCACGTGTCGACTTCGGACGGGCACTCGCGCACGTCTACGCCGAGAAGGCAAAGAGGTGCGACATAGTTGTTAGCCTCCCCGAGACGGCGGATGACGCCGCGTATGGGTTCCATGAAGCGACGGACATCCCATGGGAGCGAGCCACGAGGCGGCACCGCTACGTCACCCAGCGCGCCTTCATAACCGACGCCGAGGACCGGAAGAGCGTCATCTACAGGAAGGTCAACATCCTAGAGTCCCTCATCAAGGGGAGGAGCCTTGCTGTAGTCGACGACAGTATCGTCCGCGGCGACACGACGAAGGGCACAGTGAAGCGGTTTAGGGAGGCTGGGGCGAAGGAGATACATCTCTTCATAACCTACCCCCGTATCATCGGACCATGCTTCTACGGTATAGATATGGCGACCTACACTCAACTCATCGGCGCTAGGATGACCCCTGAGGAGATAGCGAAGGAAGTCGGTGCGAACAGCGTTAACTACCTCGACATCGAGACTTATGTGAAGTGCACGGGCCTATCGAAGGAACAGCTGTGCCTAGGCTGCATAACGAACGGGTACCCGACGCCGATGGCGGACTCCCTCGCTAAGCAGATGTGGGAGCGGGTGAAGAAGGGCGAGGCCGAGACGGGGCGCATCTATGAGTCCACACGGTAGCCGCCCCTCATGTTTCTAGAGGTCTCAAGTGCCGCCCGCGCAATTCTATGAGCGAGCATCAACCGGTAGACCCAGGACTCCGGGTTCCCCTCGTAGTAGTCCTTCACGTCCACGCGTCTACCGTTGGAAAGGGTCATCTGCTCGCGCTTGAGGCGGGTCTCCCACTCGAGCCCCTCCGCCTCAACGTAGCCCATGCTCAATCCACCTTGGCAGAATAGGATAGTGGGCCACTCGGAGTCATTGTCGAAGAACCTCCCTTGGGAGTACTTCGCCAAGACCTCGACGGCGGCCCTAGATATGCCTCGTGACGCCGCGGTTATGTCGACTTCCCTCCCGTATATGAGGGAGAATACCCTGTTGGCGATTGCCTCAGTCTCGACTTGGTTGCGCGGGTGGGTCTGGAGCGCTCTTTGTGTCCGCCCGATTATTGTGAAGTCCAGCTCGGAGATGCGGCTAACCACCCCCCTTAGCTCGTCTGGGTAGTGCGCCACCCAGTGGAGGACCCGGTCCGTGTCGACGAGGTGCACGTGGTTGGCCCCCGCCTCAACGCCAGCGCGGATGACCCTGAGCCGAGAGTCGGATATGTACTCGACCCCCACGTTGCTTCGGGGCGAGGCGAGGACCCAGCCGGATTTCTCAAGCGCGTCTACGACTGCTTGGCTCGTCCCCTTCGTCGCGACGACGATGCGGTGCTCATATAGGTCGTCGAGCAGAGGCGCATTCTCATTGAGTGGGGCGATGCTCCACCCGGCGGAGTCGTGTATCGTCGAGACAAGGGCGACCCGGGGCATGCTTGAGAAGACCCACGCCGCGGATTTATCTCTACGTCTGCTCCTTCCCCTGAAGGTAGCCGTACAGCTCCCAGAGGTTCATCTGGTGGGATTTGCCCTCGAACTTCCCGAACTTAAACGCGTACTGGACAGAGTACCCGAGGGTGAGGGCGGTGACTACCGTCCCGACGCCGACGGGTCCGCCGAGGAAGAAGCCGAGGATGAGGACCGTGACCTCTATGCTGCCCCTGACAAGCCAGATGGGCTTGTTAAGCTGCTTTATCAGCCCCACCATTAAGCCGTCTCTCGGGCCTGCGCCGAGTTTGACCCTCATGTAGAAGAGGCTTCCAACTCCCACGAACAGGATGCTGAGCAGGAGCAGCGACACCCTGCCAATAAGGTCCGTTGGCTGCGGGACTAGGCCCCACTGCATGATGCGGTCGGTGAACCAGCCAATGAAGAACATGTTCATCACCGTCCCGAAGCCCGGGGGGAAGCCGAGCCCCCAGCCGATTATGAGAACAACTAACCCGACTATCTGGCTGACCTGCCCGAGGGTGAAGCCGCTGAGCCCCGAGACGCCAACGTGGAAGACGCCCCACGGGCTCATGCCGAGCCCCGAGTAAAGGTTAGTAACTGAACCCGCGGCGAAGAGGAAAAGGCCGAAGTATAGAGATGGGAGGCGAATGAGGAAGCTCTTGAGGTTCCCACTGTGGATCTGCATCCAATGAGCGAGGAATGGGCGCCTCAAAAAGGGATCGGCCCTAGAGCGTGACCTTTAGCCAGTCGAGGACAGCCCGGATGAGTGGTATGCGGT
>JADGNG010000073.1 GCA_017883585.1 Candidatus Bathyarchaeota archaeon | reverse complement strand
CGTCGCTCAGCATTTTTTCATCTTTTCTCCTGACCCTAGACATGTAGTCGTCTATCCATGAATCGGGCGTATCATCTGCGGGGTTCTTTGGTATGTGTGGGGCGTCTTCGGTGAAGGTCATAACGTGAAGTATCTCGACGTCGGAGCCATGGATCTTCGCCATCTGGAGCGCGTTCACAAGGGCGTCGTTGGCAGGCTTTGACCCATCAATCGGGACGAGGATTTTCTGAAACATATGTGTAGCTTGTCTCGACTTGAGTAAAATAACGTTTTGATATTAGGTTTTTAACCAGAATAAAAATGGAAGGAGGAACTACTTTTCTCGGTTACTTTTCTTAATCATGAGGGCGACCCTTGCCACCTTCTCGCCGAGCCCTTTCGCAGATCTTATGCCGAGCTCATCCCCGGCAACGGCATCCAGGACCTTACTTCTCTTCGGGTGGGTTACAGCACCACCACCGTAATAACAGCCAGGGGTTTCGGCGGGGCCAGAGCCAACAACAATCATGTCGTGGACTAGGAAGTAACTGTGGATCATCTGGATGGAGGTCTCCTGGCCGCCATTCCGGTTATAGCCTACGGCGATTGCTCCCCCAACCTTGTTTGAGAGCCCTCCCCCGTAGCCCGTTCGAGCGTACCTGACGAATGGCTCCGTCCTGTCGAGGAGGGTCTTCAATTGGCCAGTGATTCCCCCGAAATAGACGGGGCTGGCGATGATGATGCCATCGCTCCTAGCAAGCTTGGGGTATACCTTCTCCATGTCGTCCTCGAAGCTTGGGCAGGCTCGTGTCCCCGTTTTCTCGTCGAAGCATCTAAAGCAGGCGACACATGGATGGATCTTGAGGCCCGCGATAGGCATTAGCTCGGTTTCGACATTACCTACGGCCTCCGCCGACTTCAGCGCCTCCCTGACAAGGAGGTCAGTGTTACCCTTGCGTGGACTACCTACGATTCCGAGTATCCTTACCGGATCCGCTGTTTTCGACATGTCCTTTCCCCCGATGATTCTTTAACGATAAGGTGGCTTATGGTAATTTAAGACCAGTCGAGGTTTCTGTGATGGAGGATATGTCGCGTATAACAGGTTTCGTTGACGGTGCTTCTGCCTCGGACCTTCTGAGGGATATGCTCAGAGCGGCGAGTGTCAACCCCCCCGGCGGCGAGAGGGAGTGCGCTGAGGTGGTCTACGAGAAGCTGAAGGGACTCGGTCTTAACGTAGAGTACGTTGAGAAAGCGCGGGGGAGGACGAACGTGGTCGCGACGCTCCGTGGCATGGGTGAAGTGCCGAAGCTTATTTACAACGGGCACATCGACGTGGTTCCAGCAGGTAACGGTTGGAGCCGAGATCCCTTCGGGGCGGAGGTCGTCGACGGAGTGATGTACGGTAGAGGTGCTGCAGATATGAAGTCAGGGGTAGCTTCGATGGTCGCTGGTATTGAGGCGATCGTCAAGTCTGGAACGAGGCTGAAAGGGGACCTGATCCTGACAGCCGTGGCGGACGAGGAGACAGGGAGCGTCAACGGTACGCGCCACCTCATCGAGAAGGGCCTAAGGGCGGACATGGCGGTGGTCTCCGAACCGACGGACCTTCGGGTCGAGGTTGCTCAAAAGGGCATCCTATGGGCCGAGATCACGACCTACGGGAGCGGGGCTCACGCTTCGAGACCCCACCTGGGCGTAAACGCAATCGATGGGATGCGAGAGATCCTGGAGGCGTTTAAGAGCGTGAAGCTGGAGGGGAGAAACGAGCTCTTCGACGTTCCTCAACCAGTGATGAGTGTCACGACGATCAGCGGAGGAACGAAGATCAATGTGATCCCTGACATGTGCACCATAGGGATTGATAGGCGTCTGCTGCCGGGAGAGTCACCAGAGAAGGCTCTAAAGGACATCACTGACGCAATCGATGGAGCGAGGAGCAGGAATCCTCAGCTGAAGACGAGCGTCAAGATAATCGAAGAGTGGCCGCCGATGGAGACTGCGCCCCATGAGCCAGTCGTGAAGAGTCTAGTCGATACAGTTCAGTCGGTTACGGGGACTAAGCCAGGGCTGTTCGGGAAAGCGGCCGGGACCGACGCAGCCTGGCTCGTCAGGGACGCGAAGATACCGACTGTCCTGTTCGGGCCAGGTGACCCAAAGCGCTCCCACACTCCCGACGAGTGTGTGAATCTGCAGAATGTGGCTGTAGCTGGGAAGGTGTTCGCGGCCCTAGCTGTACATGTCCTTGGTGAGGCATGAGAAAGAGCGCTAACCGTCCCGCAATCCAAATGTTGAGTTTTGCATTCGAATAATTAGAATCCGGAATCCGAGGGTGCACACGCCTTATTGCAGATACTTACCGTGGAAAGCGAGTACTCTTTGCCATGCATCTTTTGCTGCTTCTGGTCTGTAACTCTCGCGTGTGTCGTTGAAGAACCCATGTGGTGCTCCAGGGTAGATCTTGATATCGTATGTTTTACCGTATTTTTCAAGAGTCTCTCTGAGGAGGTTTACGTCGGCCTCAGTTATACCCCGGTCCTCTCCAGCGTAGTTGCCGAGGATTGGGCAGGTAATACTCTTAACGTGGTCGATTGGGGAGGGGTTTCTCCCGTAGAAGACGACGGCTGCAGCGAGTTCCCTGTTTTCGCATGCGAGCCTTAGAGAGAGGCCCCCCAGCAATAGCCTACGCTGCCTATTCTATTTGAAATGATGTTCGGTAGGCTCTTCAGGTACTGGAAGGCCGCGTTTATGTCCTTCAACATCTCGTCTTCGGAGATCTTTTCACGTATACTCCGACCGTCCTCGAGTGAATTCACCGTTTTTCCGTCGTAGAGATCGACCGCGAGTGCCACGAAGCCTTCTTTGGCGAGTCGTTGGGTAATGTCCTTGATATTCTCTATTAAACCCTATATCTCCTGGATGACAAGCACGCCGGGGTACTTCCAGCTGCATTGGGGGATGCGAGGAATCTTCTTGCCTTTCCTTTGGGAATTGAGCTTTGAAACTCGATCCTCGTGGTTTTTATTTCCAACTGCCTCTCCTCAATCTTCCTTGTGTGTTGAATAGTGTTAAAATAATTGGTATATGCGTAATTTGAGAGGTTAGCAGCCGATACAAGCTCATACATCGAGGCAGTTAATCAGACAAAGATTGAGTTGGGTGACGAGATTAGAGCATTCTTACTAGTATAAAGTCGATTAAAGACGATATGCTGTATCTCGAAGTGAAAATGAGTGTAGGTGAGCCGCAGGAGAGGACACGTCTTCAGGAGTCATTGAAGACGAGGTCCGGAGAGTTGAATAAATTGAGCGACTCCTTAGTGCTGATCAGTAGAGATGCCTGGAAGAGATTCAATTCTCTAAATCAGCTTTGTGAGGCTGAGGGGGGTGACCCTGAATTATTGAGGCCGGTACGGGTCCTGTGCAAGGATATTGATGTGATTGTAGCTGATCTTCTCTGCTTCTCCCTCGGTCACTGACTTGACTAAGCCTTCAGATATCTTAGTCTCAACATCGAGAATGTTGGGAACATCCGAGTAAAGTCGACTGCATCCATTCCTTCTTCTGCTCTCCTCCTTGAAATGAGGGCCCTAACTCGTCGAGCTAGCGAGGATAGATGGGTGAGTTTGGCTCCTTGACGCAGTAATCATCGACGCCGACCATGAACGCTCTCAAGGCGGTTTTTCGTCATCTAGGCAAGTGAAGAGGAGGAAGGATGTGTCGAGTCACTTTATCCTTAGGTTCTGGCAGAGTTCAATCCCATTCATTCTAGGCATGAGGTAATCGCTTACAATGCAGTCGAACTGTTGGGTATTAGCTAGGTCGAGTGCCTCAGCGGCGGAGGTTGCGGTCTCGAGGGTGAGACTCCGGTCAATCTTCCCGAGGGAGAGGTTGGTTATTTCGAGTTATGTTGGATCGTCATCTACGAGTAGGACTTGTATTGGGGTAGGCGGGGTCATGGATTTATTTCAATGAAGCGCGAAATATAATCATCATTTGATATATCAATAAAATTTGACTTGGTTAGGGCGTGAATTATGGTATTGAGCAAAATGATGCCCAGTACTGATAGGTGATAGAAAATATTGTCAAAAAAAATGTTAAAAAAAATCTGAGCGGGTTTCCCCCGCTTTCGGTCACTTTACGCGGGTTAGAACCTTCTCGGTGGCCTGTGCTTAGCGAAGCACTCTTGGCAGTAGACTGGGCGACCCTCCGTCGGCTTGAAGGGGACTTCTGTCTCCTTCCCGCAGTCGGAGCAAGTGACCTTAGTCATCTCGCGCGGTCCACTGTTGTAGTTGCTTCTCTCTCTATATCCCATTTTTTGTTTCTCCTTTTTTCGTACACTGACAACCGTTAGGTTTCCAACGTACACCATAGTAGGGTGCTCCCTACTTTTAAACGTACGCAAACTTTGAAAGAAGAATTAGCGTGCGCGCGAATCTTTAAGCCGAAACGCACTCATTTATTTGGGTAAACCCAAAAAAAAACTCTGAGAAGGAGCAATCACATAACGTGCATGAACTTAAAATATAGATCAGAAATCTATGTTAGTGATGATGCTCTCAAAGACCTCACTATCACGGGTCGAACTCTTAGCCTACTCAACATTGATCATAGGCATAATTGGGGACCATCTTTCTACTAGCAT
>JADGNG010000001.1 GCA_017883585.1 Candidatus Bathyarchaeota archaeon | reverse complement strand
AGGACGTGGTGGAGGATGTTAGCCAGGACATCGAGGACTTCACCCCCGACATCTGCATAGTCGACACTCCGGGGCAGATGGAACTGTTCGCCTTTCGCGACATAGGCGCGCAGGTGGCGGAGAAGCTCACGGACGCCGACAAGGGGCTCGTCTACCTCTTCGACGCCGGATTCTGCAGGGACCCCCTCAACTACGTTATGAACATGTTCCTCGCATCCGCCGTAAACGTCCGCTTCCAGCTACCTCAGTTCCAGGTATTCAGTAAGGTCGACCTACTCAAGGAGAAGGAGCTTGAGGGCATGATGAGCTGGGCGGAGGACCCAGATGTCCTCAGGACCGCCGTAGACGCGCGCCTCAGCGGCATGAATAAGGAGATGAGCCAAGATATGCTCGAGATAATAGAGAGAATGGGGGTCGAGTTCAGCCCAATAGCGGTCTCGGCGAAGACGCAGGACGGGTTTCACGTCCTCTACTCGGAACTGCAGCGCGTCTTCACGGGCGGGGAGAAGTTCACCCCCTAACCGCGAAAATCGTTAATACGGCGTCTGGGTGCCTATCTCCTAGGAGATAATCATGGTTCTTTACCTCACGCAAGACGAGGTCAAGCAGGTGCTTGACATGAAGAGCGCCTTCGAGGCCGTAGAAGGCGGTTTCCGGGAGATGGGCAATAAGGCCATTGAGATGCCGCCTAGGGTCTACCTGCACTTTCCGAAGGGTGTGCTCATCGCTATGCCAGCGTATATGCCCAACCTCAACGCGGCGGGCACAAAGCTCGTCACCGTTCACCCCGGCAACAAGAAGGATTACAACCTCCCCGCCGTGCAGGCGAAGATCATCATCAACAGCATCGAGAACGGCTCACCCCTTGCCATTATGGACGGGACATACGTTACCGCTGTCCGCACTGGCGCAGCCGGGGCCGTGGGAATAAAGTACCTCGCAAACGAGGACGCTAAAGAGGTTGGTCTCTGCGGCCTCGGCGTTCAGGGCAGGAGCCAGATCATGGGACTTATGCTCGTCCGCCCCAAGATCAAGAAGGTCAAGATATTCGACATCCTACTCGAGGCGATCCCGCCCTTCATCAAGGAAATGAAGGCAATGTACCCAAGCGTCGACTTTGTCACCGCGAAGTCGGCGGAGGAGGCGACGAGGGGCAGCGACATCATCATCACCTGCACCCCTAGCTCCACGCCCTTCATTAAGGGTGAGTGGCTGAAGAAGGGAGCCCACGTCTCGGCGATAGGCGCAGACGTCGCCGCTAAGAGGGAGCTCGAGACCAGCGTGCTCAAGAAGGCGGACAAGCTCGTGGTCGACTTCATCCCGCAGGCCTTTGTCGTTGGCGACTTCGCCAAGCCGAAGGAGGAGGGCGCAGTTTCCGAGAAGGACATCTACGCCGAGATGGGCGAGATCGTCTCCGGGCAGAAGAAGGGGCGCACCTCACCTGATGAGATCACCCTCTTCAAGGCAACCGGCCTCGCCATCGAGGACGTCGGTACCGGCGCCAAGGTCTACGAGCTAGCTGTGAAGAAGAAGATCGGAACGGAATTGCCCAATTAGGTCCTCTTTTTAATTATCCCCGAGTAGTCCCTGAACTCTTTCTAGCATGGGTTACCGGGGCATTGCTGAATTCTGGAATCCGCTATTTTCGAGCCTTCCGCAAGGATTGTAGCACTCGTTTGGATATTGCGCGCACATTCGACGCGGCGTCGTATGGGGCGTAGACCCTCCTAACGCCTTCCCAGACCCTTGGCGGCTCCTCCAAAGTCCCAGCGGTCAAATACCTGTTGTGAAGCACCACCCTGGGTAATCCTCGAATATCCAGTAGAGGAACATCAGGGTGCACATAGGAATCCGATAACGCTTCTCAGCCACCGGTATTAGCTTACCCACAAAGAGTGCAACTATTTAACCAGCCGAGCTGATTGATCGTTGAGGAATTTCACAATGGCGAGGACCCTCGAGGAACTTTCGCAGACCGAGATCTCTGAACTCATAAACAAGCGAATAAGCATCTTCACGCCCGATGACCTGGCGAGCAAGCTCAAGGGGGAGCTGGAGAAGACGGGTCGCTACGAGGCCATAGTCGTCGGCGGTGGGAAGATAGGGATGGTGACGGTCCGAGACTTGCTCGGAGTCGAACTTCTCGAGCAGACGAAGCTCGTGAAGCTCTGGAAGTCCCAGTGGCAGACCCCAGTCACATCGGATAGCTGGGTGCAGGGCGTCGCTACGGAGCTCGTGAGGATAAATGCGAGGGCTTTACCGGTGGTCGAGGACATGAAGCCCGTCGGCATTATCTCACAGGTCGACATAGTCGCCGCCATGGCCGACTGCAACGACCTGAAGAAGACCCCCGCGAAGGACCTTGCCAAGATGGCGCCGGTTACACTCGAGGTCGGGGCGAAGGTCGCCGAGGCGAGGAAGCTCATGCTCGACAGGGGTATCAGCCACGTCCCGATAACGAAGGAGGGTAAACTCGCTGGGATCGTCACGGCCGCTGATCTTGTCCAGTTCTTCTCACAGGGCGTCGGCAAGAGGAAGACCGGCGACCTACCCGGAGAGAAGGTCACAAAGTATCCCGGTGTTGTAGATGGGATAATGGACAAGCACCCCTTCACCGTCTCGACCAACGCCTCGGCTCTCGACGTCGCGAGGGGCCTCAGGGATCAGGAGAAGAGCGCCGCCGTTCTCATCGACGAGAACGAAGGCGTCCTCGGTATATTGACGCCGAAGGAGTTACTCACCCTCATAGCGGAGCCACCTACAGAGGAGGAGATGCCCATCTCAATAATCGGCCTCGCGAACGAGGAGTTCCTCGCGAGGAGCCTGGCTGAGGAGAAGATTAGAAAGGTCATCACCCTCGGCATGAAGATTCACCCACACATCAACGATGTGCAGGTTGTGATCAAGAAGTCGGACAAGGGCGGCGATAACGAGAGATACGAGATGACTGCGCGCGCCCTCAGCCCCACCGAGCAGTTCCAGACCTCTAACGCGGGCTACGACCTCGTCAAGACCTTCGATGGCTTAATGTCCTCCCTAGAGAAGGAGTTCAAGGAGGCTAAACACGAGGCCTCGAAGGTCCCACGAAGGGGCAGGGGTCGCTAAGCTTCTTAACCGTTCCCGCCAATTCTTTCAGGATTCAGCTTGCCCCAGTGGACAATAATCATCACCGAACCGATCAACGAGGTCGGAGTCAAACTCCTAGAGAGTCGAAGCGTCAAGGTCATCCAGTTGCCACCGGGGAGCAAGGAGGATGCCCTCGCAGCCGTTGTCCCCTCGGTTGATGGATTGATCACCCGCGGCGGGATACGGGTGACACGAGAGATGATGGTCTCGAGCCCCAGACTCAAAGCCATTGGTGTCCACGGCATAGGGTGTGACCACGTCGACCTCCCCGCTGCTCGTGAGTTGGGGAAGGTCGTCCTCAACACCCCCGACGCCCTCACCGTGACCGTTGCCGAGATGACCATCGCCATGATGCTTTCTATGACGAGGAGGATAGCATCGGCGGACAGAGCCGTCAGGAACGGTGACTGGGACCGAAAATATTCCGATCTGATAGGCGTTGAGCTCATGGGGAAGACCATCGGCCTCGTCGGCCTCGGCCGGATTGGTGCCGCCACCGCCAAGCGGCTGAAGGCATTCGACGTGAAGCTCATCTACTGGAGCCGGACCCACCGCCCCGAGTTGGAGCACGAAATCGGGCTAGAGTGGGTGGAATTCACCGAACTCCTCGGCAGGAGCGACATTGTGAGCCTCCACATCCCAGGCACAGCGGAGACGCAGCACCTCCTCGGAGCCGAAGAATTTGCGTGCATGAAGCGTGGCGCGATGATAGTGAACACGGCGCGCGGCAGGGTCATAGACGAGGCAGCGCTCGTTGAGGCGCTGAGGAGTAGGTATATATCAGCGGCGGCTCTCGACGTCTTCGAGCAGGAGCCGGTGAAACCCGACAGTCCGCTGCTGGGCATGGACAACGTCATCCTCACCCCCCACCTAGGCGCCAGCAGCTTGGAGGCCATGCAGCGGATGGCCACGCATGTAGTCCAGGGAGTACTCGACACCCTCGAAGGTAGGAAACCCCTAAACCAAGTGACCTAGACGCCCCCGCATGATGTTACGCTCAATAACACCCTCTTAAATAGCGACAAATTAGGCACTACACCTCGGAAAATTAACACGGAGAAGCAAAACGTGACGCCATTCTCCACCCAAAACTAGCGAACCACTCAACAAGTAACACGATGTTATTATTATCGATCAACCAAAACCCCCCATATGCAGGCTAGGAAATGGTTTTAAAGCCTCGACCCCTCGGTAAGGAGAGGTGTGAATATGCCTACAGTCACAGTAGACAAGAACAAGTGTGATGGAGAGGGCACATGTGTGGACGTCTGCCCAATGAACGTCTACGACATGGTCAACAAAAAGTCCGAGCCCACCCGGGCCGCAGACTGCATCGCATGCATGGCATGCGTCAACAGTTGCCCAACACAGGCAATAACCGTCGAGCCGTAAAAAGCTCAGAAACCATTCATTTAAAAATCCCGTTTTTAACGAGGTCTAATCGAGACGGCCCTTACTATGTCGGCTGTGTTCTCGCACCAGTCAGCGACCGTCTCGAGGGCGTCAAGGAACTCATTGAGGAGTATGAGTGACCCGATGGACCAGCCCTTGAACTCCAGGTTGGCTAAGTGCTGCCTAGCCTGGCTGTAGAGTTCATCTATATCCTCCTCGAGCAATTCGACCTTGTTAGCGAGGTTTATAGCGTCCTTCGGGTCTGTTGAGATGACCTTTAGGCAATCTTCGAGGACGGCGACGCAGTCTGCATCGGCCTTCGCCATGTTTAGGGCGGCGTCCCTCATCTCCTGAGGAGCCTTATCTAGGTGGATGACGTTCAATATCCTCCCTGCCTCCTTACTCCAGTCAGCTATCCAGTCGACTGCACGGACCATCTCCATGAGGTCGTCCCGCTCCTCGGGGAACATCTCGCTCTTCGTGAGGGCGTCGACCATTTGCCTCCTGAGCTCGTCAGCCTCCATCTCCATCCGACTGAGGCTTATATAATGTGTCGAGCACTTCTCGGCGTCGCAGTGCGCCGCAGCGTCGACCATGCTGTACATCTCAATAACCGCGCCCTTCGTGAGCTCGAGGTGCTTCTCCGCCATCGCGAGTACATCTTCGCCTCGCTTTGGGGCGAACCATCCGAAGAGGTTTCTAGACAATCTTCCCGTCTATCCCTCCGAGTATCAGTTTATGAAACCTTCCCCGGGGGTCATGTCCTGAGGAAGTAGTAGAGGATGATGGATGCGGGGATGAGATGGAAGACCACCGTTATAACTAGGGTGAGTTTCGGTGACGCCGCGACTTTATCCGACGTTACCCTGATCATCTTGCTGAACGGCTTCATCAAGGGAAGGAAGATGAGCGCCCCGATGACGTTGATGCTCAGGTGGACGAGCCAGACCCCCATCGCCACCGGGTCGCCGGTCGCCATCGCCGCCACCATGACGTCGAAGACCGTTCCGATGTTCGCTCCGAGGATATAGGGCAGGATATAGTAGTCGGCACTGAGGACGCCACTCGTGGCGAGAGGTATCAGCAGAGAGACCATAACCGTCGTACTCGGGATGAGCATTGTGAACAGGAACCCGGCCAAGAAGGAGCGTAGGGGTTTCTGAAACGTCGCCCTGATCAGGTTCCACGATCTGGGCATGTTGAATATCTCGGTCATGTACTTCTCGACACCGCCGAGGGCGAGGACGAGCATGCCTGCACCGGCGATGATCCCCAGCCACGGCGGGATGTACTTCAGAACCACGGGGACCCACGGCGTGGCGACCTCGAGCACATCGGGGATGGCGTTGAGCCAAGGCGCTTTCACGAAGATGTTGCTACCCTGAAGCGCGATGAGGGTGAGGAACCCGAAGAACAGCTCGGCGGGGAAGAAAATCATCAGACAGAAGAGGTTATAGAGGACATGGGTCAGCGTGACGTTGAAGGCGGCGCTCTGGTTCTTCTTGCCCCTGACCTGATTGAGGACTGAGATCAGGAAAGGCGTCACCGTTGTCCCGAGCTCCGCTCCCAGAATAGAGGAGACAGCTAGGTTTATCGGCATGGCTCCAGAGGAGACGAAGGCGACGACTATGCTATCGAAGGCCCCGCTGCTGTGGACGAGCGCTGTCCCGATCCAGCCCGCAAAGACCGCGCTGGTCGTGTCCCTGATGATAAGCACTATACCCTCCGTTAGGGCAGTCGCCATCATGGAGGCGGAGTCCTTAATGAGCATGATAGCGGAGATGAAGAAGTACAGCGCTGCCAAGGAACCCAGTACGTTCCAGTATTTGGAACCCAAAGCACTCCATATTCGAAATCGAGTATATAATTAAGTGTAATCTATATAGAATATTGTGGTTATATAGGCGTTGTTTGGTATTAGGCCCTGTACTTTAGGGTGTTCAGGCCAGCGTCCTTGAGCATGTAGTGGAGTAGGCTCAGGGGGAGGCCGACGACGTTGTAGAAGCAGCCCTCAACACCCTCAATTATAACAGCGCCGATGCCCTGGGCGGCATATGCGCCCGCTTTATCCATTGGCTCCCCCGTGGCAACGTAGGCGTCGATCTCCTCCTCACTCAGCCGACGCATACAGACCTTGGTCTCCTCCGTTTGAATGTCGCATAGGTTCCTTTCCTTCACGACGACTGCGACCGCCGATATTACAGTGTGTATTCTGCCACCGAGGACCCGGAGCATGCATTTGGCATCGTCAGCGTCCTTCGGCTTCTCGATGATTCTATCGTCTAAGACCACGATTGTGTCCGCCGCCACGACGATTCGATCGGGGTATCTGGCCGAAACCGCCTCCGCCTTCTTCAGGGCATTCTCTCTGACACGCGTAATCGGGTCGGCTGACTCGCTGTTCTCCGCGTCGCCCGGGTCGACGACATCGAAGGCGATCCCCAACTGTCTCAGCAGGGACGCCCTGCGCGGTGAGGTCGAGGCGAGCACCAGCACTTGACGGTTCAAAGGTTATCACCCTCAGCGTTTTATCTCGGATCGGGATTCACTGAGATGGGGTAAGCCGCGGGTATAAGAGTGATTGCGATGGAGAAAATATACTATACTGCTCTTGAGACACCACTCGGCAGGATGTGGGCAGCCACCTCGGAGCATGGGTTAGTCCAGTTCAATATGACTGACAATAAGGAGGGCTTCATGAAGGAACTGAAGAGGATCAAGGCCGAGTACGTCGAAGATCCGAGCAAGTTCAAGCAGCTGAGGGCAGAACTCGAACGCTACTTCAGGGGAGAGAAGCTCATCTTCAAGGGCCCATTCGACATGAGGGGAACACCCTTCCAAGTGGATGTCTGGAATGCTATCCACTCCATCCCCAACGGGAAGCTCACCAGCTACGGCGGGATAGCGAAGCAGATCGGGCGGCCGAAGGCTGTCCGCGCTGTGGGTAACGCCGTGGGGGACAATCCCATGGGGCTCATAGTCCCCTGCCACAGGGTGGTCTCCTCGAATGGGGGCATCGGCGGCTTCAGCACCGGCCTCGAGTGGAAGAGGAAGCTTCTCGCCCAGGAGGGCATATTGGAGTCATCTGAGGGGAAACCAGAGACGGACCTCGACCTGCGCAAGTTCTTCAAGTGACCGCTAGTATTTTCCCGCGTCAAGGCGTTCCTCATCCATGGCCACAAAGAGGATCGTGCTCGGCACCTTCAGCCACGAGACAAATGTGCTGTCGAATATCAAGACGGACCTCTCCGAGTTCCGGAAGAGGCACCTGTTCCACGGGGACGAGATTCCGCCTCACTTTCGAGGGACGAAGACCGCCGCGGGCGGCTTGATCGATGGGTGCGAGAAGAACAGTTTCGAGTTTATCGAGACTGTTCACGCATCGGCTACGCCTAGCGGCATCATCGTGGAGGAAGCTTACGAGCACATCCTCGGCGCGATGCTCGATGGGATCAAAGCTGCAAAGCCCTTCGACGCCGTCGCCCTCCACTTGCACGGTGCAGCCGTGGCCGAGGGGCACGACGACGTCGAGGGAGACGTCCTCGGCGAGGTTCGGAAACTCATAGGGAGGAAGCCCTTAGTCGCGAGCTTCGACCTTCATGCCAACTACACGGAGAAGATGGTTAGGGAGGCGGACATCCTAGTCGGTTACGATACCTACCCCCACATAGACGAGTACGAGCGTGCCGTCGAGTCCATCGATCTACTCGCAAAGATACTCAACGGTAAACTGAAGCCGACGAAGGCGCTGAGGCAACCGCCAATGCTCCCCGCCCTCCAGGCCCAGTTCACGGGGAGGTACCCTATGACGAAGCTTCTCGAGGAAGCACATAAAATGGAACAACTACCCGGAGTCGAGGTAGTCACCGTCGCAGCAGGCTTCCCCTGGAGCGACATAAAGGAGGCAGGCATGAGCTTCATCGTCGTCACGAACAACGACCAGAAGCAGGCAGACGCCCTCGCCCAGGAGCTAAGCGACCTCGCGTGGTCGATCCGCAGGGATTTCCTCGTCAAGCCGATGCCAGTAAGGGACGCGTTGAAGAGGGTGAAGGCAGCCAATGAGGGCCCCATCGTCCTCGCCGATATCGGCGACAATCCCGGGGGCGGCACCCCTTGCGACGGTACCTTCGTACTAAAGGCCATCCTCGAGATGGGGCTCACAGGCGGTGTCTTCGGTGTCATCTGGGACCCCGCAGCCGCGGCGAAGGCAGCCAGAGCCGGACCCGGGAAGGAGATCGAGGTCAACCTCGGAGGTCACACAGACAGGTTCCACGGGAAGCCGATCAGGGTCAAGGCGCATGTGAAGAGTGTCAGCGATGGCCAGTGGCTCGTCAAGGGGTCGATGGGGACTGGATCACTCACCGAGATGGGCCTCACAGCCATCCTGAACGTCGCCGGCAACGACCTGATTGTTACATCGCTTCGTCTCCAGCCCCTCGATCTAGAGCTATATCGAAGCCAGGGGATAGAGCCCACAGCGGCGAAGTTCATCGTGGTAAAGTCGAGCGTCCACTACCGCGCTAGCCACGAACCTGTTGCCACGGAGATAATAGAGCTCGATACACCCGGCCTGACCTCGCCGCGCTTAGCGGGTTTCAAGTTCCGCAAGATAAGGCGCCCAATCTTCCCCCTAGACTTTGAGATGCTTGGTATAACCGAACTCAAGAGGATGAACGAAGAGTAGAGAGGACCTACTCGAGCGCGCGGTCCAACGGAATAGGCAGATCGTATAATCGAGGCAGCGAACATCCTCTCGATGGAGAGCAGGGCAAGGGAGACGATCATCACGGGCTTCGACGCCGAGGCTGGGGCGAACAGGTACGCGGCTCGACCGCTGGCTAGCCTTTTAATCGAGGGCGACGCATCTCTCAGTCGTGAGGGTAGCGGGGGTTGACGAGGCTGGGCGGGGGAGCGCCATCGGCCCGCTCGTCGTCGCAGGTGCTTCATTTCCCTCGGAGAACATAGGGACCCTCGTCGAGCTCGGCGTGAAGGACTCTAAGCAGTTGACCGCCAAGAGGCGGTTGGAGCTCGCCCCCCAGATCGAGGCGCTCGCCACGGGGGTCAGGTACTTCGATCTCCAGCCCCGCTCCATAGACTCAGTCGTTAACCGCGGCGTTAAACTGAAACGGCTTAACTATCTCGAGGCAACCGCGATGGCGTGTGTGTTGAGGGAGCTAGACCCTGAAGAGGCATATGTAGACGCTTCAGACGTAGATGAGGCCCGATACGGGGAGATGATTCTCCGCCTCCTTCCCGCCAAGCCAAAACTGGTCAGCGAGCACAAGGCGGATTCCACATACCCCGTCGTCTCTGCGGCCTCTGTCCTCGCCAAGGTGAGGAGAGACGCCCTCGTCGCAGCTCTCCGTGTGGAGTACGGGGACTTCAATTCCGGTTACCCCAGCGACGACAGGGCGATCGAGTGGCTCGAGACGTGGTACAGGGAGCACAGGGGCTGGCCCAGCATAGTGCGACACAGCTGGGCGCCGGTTAAGAGGATACGCCTCGATGCCGCTCAGACAAGACTAGCGAGTGCTAGTGCGTGATCAAGCTCGTATGGATCGAGTTCAACGACCTCCTCAACCCTGAACCCACCAGCCTCCAGTATCTTGATCTGTCCCTTATATATCTCGGCGGGCTCCTTTCCGACGTCGATGCTCCTCGACTTTATGGAGAGCATCGCGTATCCCCCTTTCTTAAGGAAGAGGCGCGCGTTTTTGACGACTATGTCCGCCTGGTCGGGCTGGGCCACGTCGGCGAAGATCGTTTCGACTTTCGGCACCTGGAAGGAGTAGCCTTGGGGCTGGCGGGCGTCGCTGAGGATGGGTGTCAGGTTCTTCCTGTACTTCGCGACCTGGTCTATGAGGTCTCTTATCGGGCGGGGGGCGAAGTCGACACCCCATACGTGACCGAGGTCACCGATTATGTCGGAGACGTGGCTGCAGGTTGTGCCGGATGCCACACCGAGGTACAGTACTTTGGCGCTTGGGACGATCGGGTTTCTCTTCAATCCCTTCATTATAGCAGCCCCGAGCTTGCTACGGGAGGGGTTCCAGAGGCGGTACTCGACCTCGTTTATATTGACCAGGTCTTCCCGGTACACCCTCCTCCCTGGAGCTAGGTTTCGGGTGGCAAGTAGCTTCTGCCCGTTTTGGATTACGAAGTAGACTCCTGGCGTGTGCTCAGCGACGGTTGACCCCAAGCGGGGCTACCTCGGCGTCGGGTCGGCCGCCTCAGCGTCTGGGCTGTCGGCGTCGATAACCCTCGCCTGGTCGACGGCGAGCTTTTGGAGCCACGTCATCGGGACCTGTAGCTCGCCAACCCTCTTGGCGAAGTGGTGGCAGTTCGGGTAGGCAGGTGTCTTGCAGACCCTTGCGAAGAAGTCCTTAGTTATCTCAACGTTACAGTCGAAGATGAAGGGGCAGTCCTTGCGCCCGAACTTCTCCTGGAACGCCTCTGAGAACGTCGACACCCTGCAGGCCCTCTAGAAGGATACGAGGGGGCCCCTCATTTTAAACCTTTCAGGGTTCTACACGCCGCCTAGACTCATTAGTCTGAGTGGCGGCCTCGTCCAGGTCCTTCTTTAACTGCTCTGCTATCATATTGCCGCTGAAGGCGTCGGCCCTGGCGGCTATTGAGAGCTTCGCGGCTAGGTGGCGGGCGCGTAACCCCCGAAGGCCGCGTGGGGCAGCGTTCACGTAGGGGTGCTGGAAAATGAGCCCGTGTTTTGGAGGCTTCGCGTGGGTCTTTACAGCCCGGTAGAGTGCCTTCTCTGCACCGAGTATCTGGAGGGTGCTTGACGGCATCATGGCGAGGCGCTTTATGCCGCCAGCCCTCTCGATGAGCTTCGCGGCGAGGGTCGGCCCGGCGAGTGCCGAGACGTTAGGTGCGGCCTCTGCAGCGATGCCTGAGATGTACTCCGTCAACTTCCCCCTGTACTCGTATAGAAACAGGACTTGATTCGCGAGTCTCTGGACCTCGGCGAGATCGCCGCTGCTCAGTGGAGCACCCATGGAGCCCTCAGCCCCCCTGATGATGCTCGTCGCCTCCCTGCGCTGAAGCCCTAGTGCCTCTACCTTCTCGGGGGTGGCGGCTGAGCGGTCGCCTATCTCCATTATGAATTTGAGGTAGTTCTCGTGATCCCGCACGATCCTGCTCAACTCCGGGTAGTAGAGGCCGTACCATTCCCTAGCGCGACTGCTCAGCCCGTTTAGGCTTGTGTCGAGTTCACCAAGCAGCTGGACCGTTTGTGTGATCTGGGCTTCCTTACCGCCGAGGGAGTTCTGGACAGCACCCCGGGTTAGGATAGTGGAGACCTGGCGCCCTAGGTCGTAGTAGCCCTCCTCGTCGTGGACTATGTTGTTTTGGCGGGCGATCTCGGGGAGCTGCTCCCTTAGCTCCTCCCCGGGGTCCGAGTCGACGACGCTGACATCGAGGCTAAACTCGCTGCGGAGGGTCTCGGCGAGCTCTGGGTTCGTGGTGGTTACGCCGTCGAAACCCCTCTTTATGACGCCCTCTACGACCCGGGTGATCTCCTTGGTGACCTCGCCGTTCCTCTGTCTTGTTATTGTGCGGGCGATCTTCTCCGGTTCCTTCGGGTATAGCGCCTTCTCGATCACCCTACCTTCGGCTGTTAGGGCGAACACGCCGATTAGGGTCTCCTCTATATGGGCTCTCGTCAAGTCGTTCGCCTGGTCGTCGCTTCAGTGATCGGCGTGGTGTTTCTAAACGTTATTGGGCGGTAGGAGGTTGGCGGCCTAATTTTCATCGTATCCCGGTGTCTATTTTAATCTGGAGGGTCGTGGTCTCCCCCTGCTTCACGGTGATGGTCATGGGCAGGACGCGGGAGCAGCCGAGGAAGGTGCAGTTACTCATAGTGAGGCTATATGTACCTGGTCTCACCTGGGCGGTAAAGTATCCGGTGCCGTTCATCGGTATCTCGACCCGTGGTAGGAAGGTGCCCTCTAGGATGATGTGCCTGGATGAGTAGACCTCGGGTGGCGGGTGGCTACCCCCGATGGGCTCCACGGGTGTCCAGGGTCCTATAGCTACCGTGCCCTGAATGATTCCGATGCCGAAGCTTGAGGAGTAGAACAAGGAGACAACCAAAATCGCAGCGATGCCGATGGCTAGTAGGAGGATGATAGTGCTTGCTTTCATTAGTATCAATTCAACACCGCGGTTCGGCGCTTTATAGACCCTACAGTATATGGACACCTTTAATTTTAGGAGAGCGAAGTTACAGTGGTCGGCTTGGCTGGCGAAGGTTTAGCCGTTGAAGTCGCGGGGCTCAAGCTCCGCTCCCCAACGATGAACGCCTCGGGCGTCCTCGGGATGTCCGCACCGCTTCTAAAACGTGTATATGACTCAGGCGCGGGTGCCGTGGTGACCAAGAGCCTAGGCCCAGCTGCGAGGTCGGGGCACATCAACCCGACGGTCATAGAGGTCGAAGGGGGCATCCTGAACGCTATGGGACTCCCCAACCCGGGCATCGAGGGCTACTTGGAGGAGCTCCGAGAGCTGAAGGGTGAGGGCGTACCCGTGGTGGCGAGCTTCTTCGCGACAACAGTCCCGGAGTTCCAGTCAGACGCCAAGGCGCTGGCGAGGGCCGGCGCCGATGCACTAGAACTTAATCTCAGTTGCCCGAATGTGGGGGGCGAGCCTGGGATGTGCGCTGCTGACGCGTTGAGCGTCGAGAGGGTCACACGCTCCGTGAAGCAGGTGGTTCAAATTCCGGTGTTCGTGAAGCTCTCTCCCAACGTCACCGATATAGCGGGGATAGCAGTCGCGGCGGAGAAGGGCGGGGCTGACGCCATCACCGCCGTGAACACGCTGAAGGCGATGGCTATCGACGCCGACTTTAGACGCCCGGTCCTTTCAAACGTCACCGGCGGGCTATCCGGCTCCGCTATCAAGTCGGTCGCCCTCCGCTGTGTCTGGGAGATAGCCGAGGTCGTCAAGGTGCCGATAATCGGCTGCGGGGGCGTATCCAATTGGCGCGATGCTATCGAGTACATGCTCGCGGGGGCCTCGGCGGTCGAGATCGGGACCGCAGTGATGAACCACGGTTTCGAGGTCTACGGCAAGGTAAATGATGGTGTGACACGTTACTTGAGCGATAACGGGCTCGGCTCCGTATCAGAGGTGGTGGGCCTCGCCCACAAGCGGTGATACCATGACGTCAGTGAAGATAGAGAGGGTCGTGAAGGAGACGCCCGACATCTACACGCTCTACTTCCCAGCGGTCGCGGGGGCCCGCTCAGGCCAGTACGTCATGGTGTGGCTCCCCGGCGTCGACGAGGTCCCGATGAGCCTCTCAACGATCGGATGGGCTTCTAGCATCACCGTCAGGGTGGTTGGCGAGGCGACGCGGACAATGTCAGAGCTTGAGGCGGGGGACAGGATAGGTGTACGTGGCCCCTTCGGGAATGGCTATACTGCAAATGGGAGTAACCCCCTCATAGTCGGGGGCGGCACGGGAATAGCTTCCCTCACGCCCCTAGCCGAGGAGATGACCTCGAAGGGCGTTAAACCCACCTTCATAATCGGCGCACGCAGTAAGGACCAGCTCCTCTTCAAGGACCGGCTCAGCCACCTCCTCGGGTTAAACCTCGCCGTCTCCACGGACGACGGCTCCGAAGGCTACCACGGCTACGCCAGTAACCTTGCCACAGAGATCATGTCGCATGGGAAATTCGACCAGCTATACATCTGCGGTCCTGAGATCATGGCCGTCAATACTTGGGCTGAGGCAGACAGACTTGGGATACCCACGCAGGCAAGTCTTGAGCGGCTCTGCAAGTGCGCCGTCGGCCTCTGCGGGAGCTGCGCCATAGGCCCCTACAGGGTATGCAAAGATGGCCCCGTCTTTGACTCAGCGAAGCTACTGGAGGTTGCCGCCGACTTCGGTAAGAGGCGGATGGACGCCTCGGGCCGGATGATCCCGGTCGACCACTGAGGAAACCGTTTTCTATATATAAACCACCATCGATCTATGTCCAGCGACAAGGCGAGGGTGGATGTCCTCTTCGAGTGTTTCTATATGAGTCTCGGTCTCCGCGAGGGGCACCCAATGCTGACCTTAAGGTGGCCCCTGACCCCGATGCCGCCGCCCGCGATCGGTCAGACCTACAACGGTGTCACATTCAACCTCACATCCACGAACACGCTGCTCCTCAGGGACGGGGGGAAGAACATCATCATCGACCCGGGCATCATACAGCTCGGGCGCTATGGTTGCCTCCCGAAGAGGCTCGCCGAGTTCGGCTTCAAGCCCGGAGACATAGACCTCGTCATCAACACCCATTACCACTACGACCACACCGAGTCTAACTACATGTGGCGAGGGAAGCCTCTCATCATACACGAGGCCGAGTACGAGTACGCAGCGGAACTCTACTGGCCGGAGTGGCGGAAGGCGTTCATCGACATTCTCGACTTTGAGACCTTCAAGGGTGAGAAGCGGGTAACGAAGAATATACACCTTATAGAGACGTT
>JADGNG010000072.1 GCA_017883585.1 Candidatus Bathyarchaeota archaeon | reverse complement strand
TTATAGCGACGAGACGTGGACAATAATCGGGGAAATCACCGAGAGACCGGGGGAGAAAGGCGACGAATCTAAAACTCCAGGTGCCTCTCCGGGTGCCGCTGAGGTTGATGCCTCCGAGGCCGTCGCCGCACTCAAGGTCGTCAAGGCCATCAAGGCCTTTGGTGGAGACACGGGTGAAGCCCTGAGCTTCATCGAGAAGGTATTCAGGGAGGCCCTGACACAGCATCTCGCGCCGGAGGTCTTCGTGAGGGTTGCCAAGGGGATGTACGAGATCAAAGTTGAGGGGCAGAGGGACTACCTGGCACTCCTGGCGGATGTCGAGGAAAAGAGGAGCCTCGTCGATGGCTTCGAGAAGAGGGCCTCGGAGCTTCAGCGGAGAGCCGAAGAGCTGTCGGTGCAGAACGCGGATGCGGAGAGGAAGCTGGAGGAGATGGGTAAGACCCTGGAGTCGAAGGCTGAGCTGCTGAGTAGGGTAATGGAGGCGGAGGCCCTGAGGGTAAGCCCATCGCAGCTCGGTTCGATCATCGAGACCGCGCGTAGAATTGGCTCCCTCCACGGCGGGGGAGTCAAGGAGTCTATAGACGGGCTCGTCAAGGACCTGGAGAAGAACTGGGAGCCGAAGCTCGGCTTCGAGGATGAGAAGACGAGACTCTCCGTCGAGCTGGATCAGATCACGGAGAGGATCACGTTGGCTGAGGGAAAGGAGAGTCTCACTCAGGAGAAGGTGAGGGCCCAGGAGGAGGCCCTCAGGGGACTCGAGGAGCTAAGGAAGCACGTTAGTGCTGGGGAGATTATCGAGTTCAAGAAGGTGATTGTTGACAGCGGGTACGATGTGGCTACGTTCCGCAGCGAGGTTGAGAGGCTCGGGGACGTGTCGGCGGTCGCCAACTCGGTTAAGATGAGGGGGGAGGCGGAGCAGGCTAAGTTGAATGTCAGGGTTATGGCTCTCGGTGCGGAGGTAGCGCAACTAACGAAGGAGAAGGAGGCTCTGGAAGCTGGGATAGTCACACTCAACTCGGAGGCGATCAAGGGAATCAAGGAAGCCTCCAAGACGATAACCGATGTGGTCAACGGGTTGAAGCTGGACTTCGATGCCCCGGAGACAGGCTACAGGGCGACTATGTGCAAACTGAGAGTCAATACAACTGCGGAGATGGAGTTGGAGCTAAACACGGCTCGATTGGCCTTCATTGAGAGTAGGGCGAATCTGATTGAAGCCGTCGGCAAATCCGCCTTGCAGGTTGAGAAACTAAAGAGTAACACCTGGGAGGTCGGCAAACTAGTAGGCGCCAGCATATACCTCGGACAGCTAGCTAGACTGGTCGCTGGTGAGCCCATTGAAAAGGTGGAGGCTATATCAACGATGAAGATGACGGTCGATGCCTTCATCGATTACCTGAAACATAATACGCTGGCTAGCAAGTGTCCAAGCGCTGGCTTGTTCAGTGCTGAGCTGAGGAGGATCATTACTTGACTGAGCCGGTACCGATGTCACTGGAGTTTGTCAGGGCTAGAAACGACCTGAGGTTAACCGCTGAGAGGACTAGGGGTAGATTCGATGAGTTGATGAGGGCTAACGTGAAGGAGCTGCTCGGCTACCGATACGCCGAGGTAGGTAAGCCAGTTGAGATACCAAGTGGAACGAGGGAGCTTGTGGGGCACTATGAAAACGCGGACATACTCTCGGATGTCCTCTTTGGGGTGAATAATAGTGAGCGGAGGAGCGCGCGTGAGTGGGATAGAAATAGACCAGTAAGAGTGTATGACTACGTGCAGAAGCTAGCGGATATCTTCTCCCCGGAGTACCTTATCCACTTGCTGCGAAACAGTCTGCGGATGACCCCTGAGGCCCTCATAGACTTCTATGAGGCATACCAAAACGAGGCAAAATTAAGCGATTATGCTGGCCAGCCATCGGCAATCGATCCAAACGCGTTTAAAACCATGATTAAAGACTAGAATATACTTCCAAGATGGGTCAATTTAACCATATTTATGAGTTCCTCGGGGGCATATCTTCCTGGCTTCTCGCATTTGGCAGCCATGTCCTCAGCGAGCGCGCGCAGAGCCTAGCATCACGATGTCACGATTAAGATATTTCGCCTCGATATTACCTGTCCCCTTGATGAGGCTTTGCCATGTGGAGCTGCGTTTGTTTTGTCCCCCAAGCCTTCGCGCGCGTGCCTGTTTTAGTCGCCTGACATGTTTTATTGGTATTCCTGATCATATACGTTTAAACCGCTGGGGACTATGTCAAGAGGAGAGTAGTCGATTTGGACAGGCTCTACGAGATCAGGTTCCACGGCCGAGGCGGCCAGGGGGCCTGGACGGCATCACTCCTACTGGCCCAGGCGGGTCTCTTGGAGGGGAAGCAGATACAGAGCTTCCCAGCCTTCGGCCCAGAGAGGGCAGGGGCACCCATGACGGCTTACACTCGCATAAGCGAGAAGCCCATTCAGATACACTCCAGCGTCTACGAGCCGGATATGGTGGTCGTACTAGATCCCACGCTTCTTGGCCCGGCTGTTGCTGAAGGTCTGAAGAAGGACAGTAAGATCGTTGTCAACACGACTGAGACAGCCGCGGCCGTCAAGAAGAAGCTTGGTGTCGATAACGAGACCTGGGTGGTCGATGCGACTGGGATGGCGATGAGGATAATGGGCGTAAACATCACGAATACGGTCCTGCTCGGGGCGGTCGTAAAGGCATCGGGAGCCGTCAAGCTGGATTCGGTTCTTGCCGTCGTTAAGGAGAGGTTCCAGGGCAAGATAAGGGACCAGAACCTTGAGGTCGTCGAGGCCGCGTACAAGGAGGCCGCAAAGGGTTGAGTGATGAGAAGAAGCGGGGCTGGAAGACACTGCCGAAGGGAGCGGTCCCATACAGATCCAGCAAGGACTACAAAACAGGTGACTGGGGTGTCGCGAAGCCAGTCATCGATCACATGAAGTGTTCGAAGTGTACTCTCTGCCACTTCTTCTGCCCGGAGGGGGCGATAACGGTGAGGGCAGACGGGTACACGGAGGTCAATGAGGAGTACTGCAAGGGCTGCGGCGTATGCGCCAACGAGTGCCCCGTGAAGTGCATAAAGATGGAGATGAAGAAGTGATGGTCGCAAAGCAGAAGATGACTGGCCTCAACGGTGACGAGGCTTCCGCGTTCGCTACGAAGCAGGTCGACCCAGATGTGGTCGCTGCTTACCCAATCACGCCCCAGACTATTATCGTCGAGAAGTACAGCGAGTACGTCGCAGATGGCCTCGTCGGCTCCGAGTTCGTCGCTGTGGAGTCCGAGCACAGCGCGCTTAGCGCCTGTGTAGGCGCATCCGCGGCCGGGGCGAGGGCATTCACGGCGACCGCCGCGAACGGGTTGGCGCTGATGTGGGAGATTCTCTTCATCGCCGCGGGTCTCCGCTTACCGATCATCATGGCGGTAGCGAACAGGTGTGTCGGTGGCCCAATCAACATCCACAACGACCACAGTGACGCAATGGGCGCACGCGACACGGGTTGGATACAGATATTCTGCGAAAACAACCAGGAGGTCTACGACACCAGCGTCGAGGCGTGGAGGATCGCAGAGCACCCCGACGTCCAGATGCCGGTCATGGTCAACTTCGACGGATTCACCATAAGCCACACGATGGAGAACGTCTACATCATGGAGGACGCCGATGTAAAGAAGTTCGTCGGCAAAAGGGTCTACATGAAGACCGAGGGCACTCAGGGAGAGGTGGATTTCAAGCTCGACCCCGAGCATCCGATAACCATCGGCCCACTCGACCTACAGGATTATTACTTCGAGCACAAGGTCCAGCAGATGGAGGCGATGAAGGGGACCCTCAAGGCGATAAGGGCGGTGGATAACGAGTTCGAGAAGGTCACTGGCAGGAAGCTAGAGTACGTCTACCCATACAAGATGGAGGACGCCGAGGTCGCCGTCATAGGCATGGGCTCGGTGATGGGTACTGTCCGCGAGGTCGTGGACGAGCTACGCGCCGAGGGTGTCAAGGCGGGGATGGTCAAACTCAGGCTCTTCCGTCCTTTCCCGGTCGAGGAGATCTTAAAGGCGATCGGTAAAGTCCCAGTGCTCGGCGTCATGGAGAAGGCGTATAGCATCGGCGGACCCGGCGCACCCCTCTACATGGAGGTAAAGACCGCGCTCTACGACCAGTCGAAGAAGCCGCTCGTAGCCGACTACATCAACGGCCTCGGAGGCAAAGATACGAGCCCCGTGATGATACGTGACATCTTCAAGAGCCTCCGGAAGATCAAGGAGAAGGGCTTCGTGGCTGAGCTAGTCAGCTACATCGGTGTGAGGGAATAAGACATGAGCGATATAACTCTAAAGGACATGGCTAGGAAACCCGATGCACTGATATGCGGCGGACGCCTGTGCGCGGGCTGCGACGAGACCATCGTTGCCAGGCAGGTGCTGAAGGCGACGAGGGGCCCAACGATCGTGACGAACGCGACCGGGTGCTTCGAGGTTTCCACGACCATATTCCCCTATACCTCGTGGGAGGTCCCATGGATCCACTGCGCCTTCGAGAACGTTGCCGCCGTTGCAAGCGGCATAGAAGCCACCATCAAGGCAATGCAGAAGAAGAAGGAGGGTCACCTTGCCAAGTACCCGCACGTTGACGTGATCAGCTTCGCGGGTGATGGGGGTACCTACGACATCGGGTTCCAGGCTCTGTCTGGGGCTATCGAGCGTGGGCATGACTTCACGTACGTCCTTCTCGACAACGAGGCTTACATGAACACAGGCGTCCAGAGGAGTGGCGGTACGCCCTTTGGGGCTGCGACGACGACCACGCCCGCTGGGAAGGTGGTATTCGGTAAGACAGAGACAAAGAAGCCGATCGACGAGATCATCATCGCCCACGGGACACCCTATGTGGCGACGATCAACTCCGCCTGGCCCCTCGACGTGATTAAGAAGACGAGGAAGGCCATCGAGGTGGACGGCCCGACGTTCCTACATAGCCTCGCTCCGTGCAGCAGGGGATGGAGGTTCCCGCCTGAGAAGACGATAGAGATCAGCAGGCTAGCCACGCAAACGTGCGTCTTCCCCCTCTTCGAGTGCACGCAGGAGAAGGGGAGGCCGGTCTATGAGCTGTCGGCGCCGAGCCTCGCCATCGCGAAGAGGCCCGAGTCCAAGAAGTCCATCGAGACATACCTCGAGCAGCAGGGCAGGTTCAGGCACTTCTTCAGGCCCGCTCGGAACGAGGCGCTCCTGAAGGAGCTTCAGGAGTCAATCGACACCAGGTGGCAGATTCTCTGCGAGAAGGCGGGCGTCTAGCCGCCTTCACACTTTTTACCTAGATAGGCGATTCTGTTTCTGATGTCAGCCCACAGCCCTGTGAGGGACACGCTCGCGAAGAGAATTGCGGGCGAAATTGTGTTGAGCAGCAACCCGGGTCAGACGATGAGGAAGTGGCGGGGACTGCTAAACGTGAACCAGATGGAGCTGGCTGACGAGCTGGATCTATCACCCTCGGTGATTAGTGACTATGAGACGGGGAGGAGGCAGTCGCCTGGAAGCGGCTTCATCAAGCGATATGTTGAGGCGCTCCTTGACATCGACCAGGGGAGGGGCGGGGACTACATCAGGCAGATGGCGAGGATCACGATCGACCCGAGCGACGTCTTCACAGATATACGGGAGTTCACCCAGCCTGTGACGGTCGAGCAGCTGTGCAGGGCCGTGGACGCTGAGGTGCTGACGGTGAAGGAAAAGCTAGAGAACCAGGTCCTCGGCTACACGATAATCGACAGCGTTAAGGCAATTACGACGCTGTCGGGCCTTGATTTCTATAGGATATTCGGGGCGACGAGTGAGAGGGCCCTCGTCTTCACCCAGGTAACGCAGGGACGTAGCCCCATGATCGCAGTCAAGATAAGCCCCTTTAAGCCGAGGGTCGTCATCCTGCACGGGAAGATCAAGAAGATTGACCCCCTTGCGGTGAGCTTGGCTGAGCACGAGGGGATACCCCTCGGGTACTCACGCCTCCCTTCGGAGGAGGAGCTCGTTGACGCGCTCATCGACCTCTACAAGCATAAGAGCTAGGGGCAGGTTAGATTTTCGTTATATATAGTATGCTGTTTCGTGTTACAGGTTGGGGGAACGGGGCAGTTTTAAAGCTTTTCCCGATAATAGATGTCGTATTTTCGTACATCGTGCCTGACACCATCCCTTATTTTTTCCTGTGTGGCGTTGCATGGGTTTATTTATTTTGAGGGTTGTTTGGTGGGGGAGTATCGTTTTTGGAGTTGTGTCAAGTGTGTAGGTGGGTTTCATGTTTGTGTCGTTTTTAATTGTTTTGGGGCCCGTAAACGTTATAATCGCTTGGGTGGGTATCTGCGTGCTCTTGAGGGCTGTTCTTTGAGGGTCGTGCTTCTCGGTCCGCCTGGCTCCGGCAAAGGGACATGTGCTAAGATCATCGGTGAGATGTATGATGTGCCCGTTATAACGACGGGGGACATGCTGAGGGCGGCCGTCGCTAGCGTTTCGCCTCTGGGCGTGACCGCAAAGGGGTACATGGAGCGGGGTGAGCTTGTCCCCGACGACCTGGTAAACGACCTCGTCGCCGAAAGGCTCAGGGAGCCCGACGCGGGGAACGGCTTCATCCTCGACGGGTACCCCCGGAGCCCGAAGCAGGCGGAGGCGCTTGAGAAGATACTCGAGCAAACGGGGAAGAGGCTCGACCACGTCCTCCACGTGAACCTCGAGGACGAGACCATCATCGACAGGCTTAGTAAGAGGAGGAGCTGCCCGAAGTGCGGCGCCATCTTCCACCTCGATAACAAGCCGCCGAGTACTAGCGAGAGGTGCGATGTCTGTGCCACGGGCCTCGTGCAGAGGAATGACGACAAGCCCGAGGTTATAAGGCGGAGGCTCGAAGTCTACAGGGAGAAGACGCGGCCGCTCCTCGACTTCTACGAGCAGAAAGGCGCGATCAATGCCATTAGAGGGGACATTGACCTGAAGGAGCTGCCCGCAACCCTGAAGCGTGTCCTCAGCTAGGCGAACTTACGCTACTATAGATAATGGCGCGCGCGACTCATAACACGAACCGACTTGTTTCTGCATCGCTTCGTAGACTTCCATCACATTTTCGCCTCTATGGGTATAGCTTGAGGCTCTTTACAACAGTGTCTATCTGCCTCTTCGTGTTCCTGATCGCCATTCCGACGAGGTTCAAGTTCTTTGAATTGACCGCCGCGACCGCGGCGCGGTTGTCGTCGTCGTTATGGTCTTGAAGAGCTTCTCTGTGTAGATGGTGAAGCGCATGTTTCTCTTCATGGCGCGGTCGTAGACCTTTCTCATCTGGTCCCGTGTGGCTCCGAAGACGGGTTTAGGTTGCCTGCTCATGGGGAGGTAGATATTCCCCGAGGCGTCCATGTAGTTATCGCCGACAATCTGCTGTCCCCGCCAGACCGCTCACTGTGAAGGCGGTGACGTTCAGCTTCTACCACGGGGCAAGATCATCTCGGATGATCTCGACTATCTTTGTGTTGAACTGCGTCAAACCAACTTCCGGTTAGGTCTTGTACCCGATCTTCCTGAGGAAGTCCTTGCGCCACTTGACACCGGCCTCGTCCTCGACTCCCTTCGGCTTGGCGCCGTCTACGACGCTCATGATGCCGCGACCCTGGTCAGTCTCCGCGACGATGACTTCTAGCAGGTTGGCGGTCGCGGCGTAGATGCCGCAGACCTCTGGGACGGCCTTCAACTGGGTGAGGACGTTGATTGGGTACGCTCCTTTGAGGAAGATTATGAAGCTGTGCCCGCAGCCGATGGCGAGGGCCGCCTCAGCCGCCCTCTTCCTCAGCTCCTCGTCGTTTCCGTCGTGGCGGACTAGGCACTCGCCGCTCGACTCGCAGAAAGCGAGCCCGAACTTGATCCCGGCCGCCGACGAGGCGAGCGCCTCGTAGACGTCCTCGACCGTCTTTATGAAGTGGCTCTGCCCTAGGATGAGGTTGCAGTCCTGCGGGGCCTCCACCCTTATGACCTTGAACTCCATGAGTGATCCTCTGCCCGTTGGGCTTAAAACTTGAACCCCCGCTCGCAGGGTATATGAACGGGTTAGGGCGTGTCTTCAGGTATGGTAGATGAGCGGCGCCTCGAAGAGCAGGATCGCAAGGTGCCTGACTGGGTACACGCTACCTTCTGGGGGGACCACCCCGATAGCCTCGCCCCCTATGTACCTAGCCCACTGAACATTGTCCGCGGGATGCTCACCCTCGCCGGGGCGAGTCCCGGGGACGTCGTCTACGACCTCGGTTGCGGTGATGGACGGGTACTCTTCACTGCAGTGGAGGAGTTCAAGGTCGCCAGCGCGGTCGGCTACGACCTCGACAGGGAGATGGTGGAGGCGCTTGAGAAGAGGATAAGGGAAGCCGGAATGGTCGGGCGCATAGCCTCTATCCAGGCAAACTTCATGGAGGTGGACCTCAGCCCCGCCACGATCGTGACCCTCTACCTGACCACGAGCGGAAACGCGAAGCTCCGCCCGAAGCTGGAGGCAGAGCTCAAGCCCGGAGCTAGGGTCGTGAGCCACGACTTCCCCATACACGAATGGGTTACCGACCAGCCCGATGGCACCCCGTACATTATGGGAAGCCACAAGATGTTCCTCTACCGCATTCCCGAGGCGTACACCAAGGAGATCAAGGTGCAGCGCAACGACGAGGAAGAGGACAGGTGGAGGCGCATACGCGACATGTTCACACGCGTAGACAAGGGTTGACCCGGACTTCATCT
>JADGNG010000071.1 GCA_017883585.1 Candidatus Bathyarchaeota archaeon | reverse complement strand
TGGAGAACCCCAGGAACCACTGGACACTGGAGGAGCGGATCGCCGAAATGGACCAGCTCGGAGTGGAGATGCAGGCGCTAACAGTCTACGGCGACTTCAACAAATACGACCGCGACCTTGAACTTACCAAGGTAGCAGTGAGGGCGTGCAACGACGAGGTAGCAGCTATGGCGGATGAGTACCCCGACCGTTTCGTTGGTTTGGGTATTCTCCCCATGCAGGATGTGGAGGCGTCGGTGGTTGAGCTCGAGCGTGCGGTCACCGATCTCGGGTTGAAGGGTGTAACCATTAAGGACCAAATCAACGGTCACACCCTGGACGAACCGCGGTTTCTCCCCTTTTGGGAGGCTGCAGAGGGGCTGGGAGCCGTAGTAGAGTTCCACCAGGGCAACACCATCGTCGCGCAGAGGATCCCCCGCTACTTCCTTGAGAACACCGTAGGTAACCTAGTAGAAAGGACCCTCACATTCGGGGCCCTTGTGCATGGCGGGATCATAGACCGCTTCCCAAGACTGAAGGTCTGCCTGCTGCACGGTGGCGGCTACGTGGCCTTTGCAGTCGCTCGTATGGACAAGGGCTGGGAGGCGGCAAAGCTTGACTACATGGTAAAGTACTCGTCCGAGGAGTCCCGCCAGTTTATTCCCAAGCCTCCGAGCCAGTATGTGGGGAGCTTCTATTACGACTGCGCCACATTCAGCGAGCCGACCCTACGTTTCCTCATAGACACCGTGGGGATCGACAGGGTCGTCTTCGGAACCGATTACCCCTGCCCCATGGAAATGATAGACTCGGTCAATTGGATCAACAGTCTTGAGAGCTTGACGAGCTCGGAGAAGAGGGCGATCTTGTCGGTGAACCCGGCCCGGATGCTCGGCATCTGACATACTTGCTAGTTTACCGGGGAGCCACAGTCATTTTCCAAGCGCTCCTTTACTTTTTATAATTCTAGACCTGAGTCACAGAGGTTTCTATAGCCATTTAGTAGAGGGTGAATAGGACAATTAATCAACCGAAAAATACTTTCATGGCGGAGATTTGTTCGTGCGTTTAAGACGAGACATCTTCATTTTGAGTGGTTGCTCATATACTTCTCGACCTCGGCGAATTGTTTCTTGAAGTCTTCGAGGTCGATGTTTGAGGCGTGCAGGATCGAGCTCCACCCTGTTGTGAAGCGTGTGAGGAACGCCACCTCGGCTATCTCCTCGTCCGTCGCCCCGTTCATCTTCGCCGCGCGGGTGTGGAAGTGCACGCAGTATGGGCACTTTATCGATGCGGCTACTGCCAGCCCCATTAGTTCGCGGTACTTGGCAGGGATCTTCGTCTCGCCAAATGAGTAGGCTTTCATCTCCGCCCACTCATGTGGGAGGGTATCCTTCGGGATCGCTTCAAACTGGTCTAGGACCACCCCCATGGTCTTCTTGATGTCGGCTAACGTCTCTTTATATTCGGACAAGTTTTTTACCGATTTGAAAATCGGAAGCGTCGGAATTAAACGTCTGCAAAAAAGCGATTCATCTAAACGATTGTACCGTGTTCTTTGATTAACATCTATAATATGCCGTTAGGAGTTGACTGGGCGGGGGACCGTTAGTGACAGGTACGCATCGGAATCCGTCCCAGCGCCTGGATTTCTATCCATACGATCTGATCAGTGATCTCCATAGGTTGGGAGAGGGTATGCGTGACGCGATGCCCAAGCTCTCGATCGGTGGCCTGCTACCGCCAACCATCGCAGCCATTATCTGTGACTTCGCCGCGTTCTCGAGGGCTATCGTCAGCATGCACGCCTCCTCGACGCTCTTCCCCACGATGACGGGGCCGTGTGCCTTCAGTATGAGGGCGTTTGAGGAGCCGATCTTCCTCGCGGCGATCCTCCCCTGCGCCTCGTTCCGTATCAGGGTTCCAACCTCCTTCGTCAAATATGTCGGATCGTCCAACTCGTCGTACGTCGGTACGCCGTTTGTGAAGGCAAGCGTGTTGGGGTCGAGAAGCTCCAGCTTTAGGCTTAGGGATCCCATGAGTGTGGCATAGGTCTGGTGAGTGTGAACGACTGCACCGATCTCTGGCCGGGCTCTGTAAATCTCGATGTGTATGGGTATCTCGACAATCTCGTAGTCGGGCCCTGACACCTTGCGATAGTCGAGTTTGAATGTGATCAAGTCGTCCGCCGTCACCTTGTTCCACCCAACGTCCCGGGGCTTGATCACAATCTCACCCGTCCCGGGTATCCTTGCGCTGAAGTGACCCATAGGGTTGGGATTGTGGACCGAAGGGACCTCCCTGTAGATGGCTCCGCATGACTGTATGAGCATCTCAATGATCTCGGCTCTGCCTTCTTTGGTCAAGGTAGGAACGGTGAAGTGATATCCGCTTCCAAATATGTAACTTCCCACAGACTACTTTCTCAAGATTTATGAATTGGTCTTCTTTTAGGAACAAGGCGACAGCGAATGGCGAAGACTGTTAAGATAACACAGAAGGTCATCATCCCGGCGACGCCGATGGAGGTTTATGAAGCCTACGTCGACGGGGAGAAGCAGACCGAGTTCACGGGCAGCAAGGCCACCTCCGACACGAAGGTCGGAGGCGAGTTCACGGCGTGGGACGGGTACATTAAGGGGAAGTATCTCGAGCTCGAGCCTGGCGGGAAAATAGTGCAAGAGTGGACCTCCACCGACTTCGCGGAAGGCACGCCACCGTCCCGATTCGAGATCACCCTCAAGGAAGCGAAGGGCGGGACGGAGCTGACCATGATCCACTCAGGCGTCCCCGAGGACGCGGCCGAGGACATAGACAAGGGGTGGAAGGACTACTACTGGGAACCCATGAAAAAGTACTTCAAGGAAAGGAAAAACTGATTACTCGTAACGGAAATTACCGTAGGCCGACTTGATTTCTAGTGCATTCTTCCCGCGGGACCTTTCGCATCGTCCTATCACCTGCGCGCCGACGCCGAATCCTTTGGCGATGTGTAGGACCCGCTCGGTGCACTCGGGGTCCACTGTGACCTCGAAACCGACGCCCATGTTGAAGTCCTGGTACATCTCCCTCCAATCTACGCCAGACTCGGCTTTGATGAGGCGGAAGACGGGGTCGGGCTCCGGTAGGGTATCCTTTATGTACCTCACGTTCGTTCCGACACGTAGGCACTTCGTCTGCCCACCGCCAGTGTTGTGTATCATGCCGTGGACACCCTCTCTTACCTCCTTTAGGATGGCGGAGGCTATCGGGGCGAAGAGCCGGGTTGGGTGAAGAAGCGCCTCTCCGACGGATTCGCCGAGGTCATCGGGCACGTCGTCGAGTCTAAACCTACCCAGGTACCTACCCTTGCTAGGGTGGGAAATCTCCGGGTACTTTTCGAGGTAGCTAGGGGAGAGTAGGCTGGTCCTCGCAAGAGTGTGGCCGTTACTCATTATGCCGCTATTGGCGCGATTCTCGAAGCGAGCCTTACCGCCGCTCCTCAAGCCGATTAGTACGTCCCCGGGTTTAACCGCCTCCCCCGAGAGCACCCACTCCAGCTTCACGTGCCCGTGGATTGTGACGCAGACGTCCAAGGTTCTTAGCACATCAGGTAGATCCGCTGTCTCGCCCCCCGCGAAGGCGATGGGAGTCCCCTCGTCTGCGAGGACCTTTTTACACTCAGCAAAACCCTCCGCGAGGGCGGTTAACATAGCAACACGGTCGATGTTCAGCGGGTTGTAGGCGACGTAATCGACAAAGCTCACTGGCTTAGCGCCGACGCATAGAACATCGTTTATATTCATGGCGAGGGCGTCCTGCGCGAGGCCCTTCAACCAAGATGCATCGCCTGTCTCCTTGTACATGAGGTATGCCTGTATCGGTTTGCTCCCCGCCGAGTCGGTGTGGAGAACGAGCCCCATCGACGGATCGAAGGGGTCCCTGTAGACGACACAGAACGCGTCGGGGAAGAGATCGTCTATAACGCCCCTGAACCGCTCGACGCCCGGCTTGCTAACGTCGACGCCAAGCTCCCTGTAGCGCGAAGCCAAAACAGATGCCACCGACGGGTAAAGTTGCCCCGACTCGTTATAAGAGGGTTAGGGCTCCAGCGGTACGTCCATGCTCTCCTTCACTGGGTCGAAGACCATGATGGTAAGAGTCTTCGATATTCCGGGGACGGTCCTGAGCTTGTCGACAACGAACTTGCCCACCGCGTTCACGTCTTTCTCCTTGACCTTGATGAGGAAATCCCAGTCACCCGTGATTATATGGACTTCCTGGACCTCGGGGAACCTCCCAACCCTCTTGGCGACCTCCCTCTGGTCGAGGTCCTTGTCCATCCCGGGTGGACGGTATGTGAAGCTGACGAAGATGAATGCCGTCGTGGGCCGCCCCAGCTTTCCAGCGTCGAGGATAGGCTTGTAGCCCCTTATGACCTTCGAATCCTCGAGTCGCTTGATCCTGCTGTAGACGGTGGTTATTGGTGAGTCTATTTTAACGCTGATGTCCTTCGCAGAAACCTTGGCGTCGTCCATGAGCATTCGTAGAATCTCCTTGTCTTTCTCGTCGAGGGTGACTGATGACATGGAAAAACTACAAACTTAAGAGACTATTTAAGTTTAATATGCAGCCCTCAGAGCCTTGAACTGAATATTTAATGGTCTATCCTAGGATCCGTGATATTTTGACTAGGCCCACAAAGTACGCATTAATCCCCAAATTTTCGTAGTCTACGACAGGGATTTGGGAGATACGGCGCGAGTCTAGGGGCGAGATTTGCTATGTGGGAACCCTGATCGTGTACGCGATGCTGAGCACCAGCAACAAGTCCCGATTAGGTAGGAGACCGTACAGGCCAAGATTAAAAGTAAATGATAACATAGTTAAAAAAATTAGAGTAGACTCTTTAGTCCTGGGTCGCCCTTCTCCATCTCCCGGCAGTTGTCGATAGTCTCGAAGGCTCGCCTGATGTGGGGCACGGTGATGGAGCCACCCACTATGACACAGACATTGAGGGCATCATATAGCTCCTTATCGGTTATCCCGAGCTGAATGCAACGGACTATGTGGTAAGTGACACAGTCGTCGCAGCGTAGAACCATACTCGTGGTCAAGCCAAGTAGTTCAAGAGTCTTCTCGTCGAGTGCTCCCTTCTCATAGGCACGACTATCCAGCGCCCAGAACCTCTTCAGTCCGAGGTGGCCGCAGTTGAGGATACGTTCGTTCATCTCCTTCCTGAACTTGTTGTACTCTTCCAGGTTCTTCATGGGCGGGGTCTCCGCTTCACGGGGTTAAAAGCTCTGCCTCGGGGAGTGAAGGTTTTATTCCGCGTCCAACCCATGCTTCGCCGTGAAGACAATAGCCGAGGGCGATGATGTCCTCCTATACCTGGACCGGGAGCGGACCTACCAGATCAGGGTTGAGTCGGGGAAGCAGTTCCACACCCACAAGGGGTTCATAACCCTCGACGACCTCGTCGGTAAGCCATACGGGTCGACCGTCGTCAGCAGCCTCGGCATTAGCTTCTACGCCCTGAAACCTCTCATTAGAGACAGGGTCCTGAAGACGGACAGGAGAACGCAGGTCCTCTACCCGAAGGACATCGGTTACATACTCTATCAACTCGGAATCGGTAACGGCTCGACGGTCGTGGAGGCGGGCACAGGAAGCGGGGCGCTGACCATGTCCCTTGCGAACGCTGTCATGCCCGAGGGAAAGGTCTACACGTACGAGATAGACGAGAGAAGCCAGCGCATAGCCGCGGGTAACATCGATAGGTCCGGCCTCCGCTCTATCGTGGAGATGAAGTTAGGGGATATCACGCAGGGTATCGAAGAGAGAGGAGTAGACGCCATTACGCTCGACCTAGCGACACCATGGCTCGTCATCGACCACGCTTGGGAGGCACTAGCTGGGAGTGGCGTCTTCCTAAGCTTCAGCCCGACGATTGAGCAGGTGATGAAGACGGTATACGCCCTCGAGGCGAAGCCCTTCATCGAGGTGGAGACCGTGGAGCTGATCATGCGTCGTATCACGGTGGCGGAGAACAAGACTCGCCCTGAGACCCTCATGATAGGACACAGCGGCTACCTGACCACTGCACGTAAGATCATCCCCTAACCAACTTATTTACCCGTTTGAAATTCTTCTAGGCCATGGAACTAGTCAAGCCAAAGCGCCTCAGCGTGGGAGACACGATACGCATTGTAGCGCCGGCCAGTAGTATGGATGTTCTCGACCATACCGCTGTCCATAGGGGGTTGGAGAACCTCAGTAAACTCGGGTTTAAAGTCGAGGTGAGCTCCCACGCCAACCGACGCCACGGCCACACATCGGGAACCCCGGAGGAAAGGGCCGCGGACCTCATGGACGCCTTCACCGATAATAGCGTCGACGGCATCATAGCCGTATGGGGCGGCTGGAACTCCAACGACATCATCGACCTCCTCGACTACTCCGCGATACGTAGACATCCGAAGGTCTTCGTCGGGTACAGCGACATAACCGTGTTAAACTTAGCATTGCTCGAGAAGGCGGGACTCGTCAACTTCCAGGGCCCCGCCCTGGTCACGTGGACACACTCACACCTCATGGACTGGGAGGTTGAGGACTTCAGGAAGGCCACGATGACGACGGCGGCGCCGAGGACGCTTGAGGCGGCGCTAACATACATCGACGACCCATACTACTGGCAGCACCCAGATAAGCCGCCGCAGGAAGTAAAGAACCCAGGCTGGAAAACCTACCGATTGGGAGAAGCCGAGGGTATACTCATTGGGGGCCATTTGGGGACGCTTCTCACTCTTGCGGGGACCGACTACTGGCCGGACCTAGAGGGAAGGATACTCTTCGTTGAGGAGGACGAGGAAGGTGGGCCAGCGGGTAGGATCGCCCGGGAGTTCAGGCAGCTCGAGCAGACGGGTGCGTTAGGTGAAATTAGTGGCCTGATGGTCGGGAGGATACCCACCGTCGCTGGACTGAAGGAGGAGGACTCGCTTGAGATGATCCTCGACGAGTGCCTAAGGGGGTACGATTTCCCTGTTGTGACGGGTGTGGATCTGGGGCACACCAACCCGATAGCTACTATCCCAGTTGGGGTTAGGGCGTCTCTGGATACTATTAATCGTATACTTGTTTATCGGGAGTCCGGTGTCGAAGATTAGCATATTCCGATTAATTTGAGACAATCCTATGTATTTGAGTTATTATCACTTGATGAGAGAATAATCTTTTACGTTGATACAATCATACACTAAAGGTGCCGTGACCGCGGGCAGCGGGCTTCCAAGGAACGGTAAGGCTGTCGCTCCTCGAATTCCACTGGGGGAGACCGCCCCAACGGCAACGCGGAACGACGCTCGACGCGGTGCGGCTCCTTACTTCTAAGACTACTGTGACATACGGATAAAACCACCTCTTCAACACTCAATGACTATATGAATCAAAAATAATCGGGAAAAGGCGCGTATTTGATTCCATCATGTTAATAATAGGGGGTTCTACAATGGAACCCTGACGGTTCCCAATAACAACACCTCCGTGAAATGTTGAGGGGTCTACATAGCCTTCAGTTACACGATGGTGGAAACAAGGAGCCGCTAATTGGTAACACAGAGCCTATATACGATAGAGAACATCCTCCGCGCGCGGGCGGAGACGATTAAGCTAAATCGCCGATGAATCCAACGAGTATCGAATCAAGTTGTTCGACAATAAATCCATGAAGCTAATGAAGGATATGATGGAGGCCTTCGGCCCCTCCGGCTTCGAGAGGGAGGTCAACAGCCTCTTCAAGAAGCATATGGAGCCCTACGCGGACGAGGTGATAACCGACAAGCTCGGCTCCGTCGGCTTCGTTGCCAAAGGTAGCTCCGACCGCCCACGTGTTCTCATAACCGGTCACACAGATGAGGTCGGCTTCATAATTTCCAGCGTGACCGACGAGGGTTTCCTCACATTTAACCAGTTAGGAGGCTGGTTCGACCAGGTGCTCCTCGGGCAGCGCGTCGTAATCAGGGGAAGTAAGGGAGACGTCTATGGTATCATAGCCTCGAAGCCTCCGCACATCCTCTCCGAGGAGGAGAGGAAGAAGGTCGTCGAGAAGAAGGACATGTTCATCGACGTAGGTGCCACGAGCAGGCAGGAGGCTGAGGAGAGCGGAATTAAGGTTGGCGATCCGGTCGTCCCCTACAGCACCTTCCAGCTCATACAGAACGGTAAAGTCGCGATGGGGAAGGCCTTCGACGACCGCATCGGTGCATTCGTCTTCGCGGAGGCCATCAAGAGGATGAAGGCCCAGAAGATTGACCACCCCAACACCATCTACGGCGTAGCCACAGTCCAGGAGGAGGTCGGCCTCAGAGGCGCACAGACGATAGCGCACGTCGTCGACCCTGACGTGGCGATAATCCTCGAGGTGGACATCGCGGGGGACGTCCCCGGGATCAAGCCTCAGGACGCTCAGGCGAAGATGGGGAAAGGCCCGAGTCTGCTCACATTCGACGCTGGGATGATCCCGAACCAGCCGTTAAAGGATTGGGTTATCGAGGTCGCGAGGCAGAGCCAGATACCCCTCCAGCTCAGTCAGATGAAAGGCGGTAGGACTGATGGTGCACCCATCCACATGAGCCGGGCGGGGTGCCCGACCGTCGTCATCAGCGTCCCCACCAGGCACATACACAGCCACAGCGGCCTTCTCAGCCTCAAGGACACCGAGAACACGGTCCGCCTAATCATGGAGCTGGCGAAGAGGCTCGACGCGAAGACTGTCGAGGGCTTCACTGCTCTCTAGGCGGAAAACTGATACTCCAGCCACCGAACACTGCACCCATGAGTGCAGTTACCGTTAGGGACGTTACAGAGGAGAACATCGACGACGCCTTCAGGGTCTGCAGCAACGTGAGGCTCGGGGACCCCCTGCAGATGCAGGGCATCGAACTTAGGCGGCGTTGGATCATGGGGATGCTGGCCGCGACTGGTCCATGCGTAAAGGTCGCTTACTTCGAGGGGAGACCCGTCGCCCAACTTCTATTCTACCCAGAAGCCTCGGTACCCTATCAACCACACCCGAGGGCGGGGGTTGTTCTCCTCCGATGCGTCTACAACCCCTTCAAGGAGGCTCAGGGAAAAGGTGCTTCGACCGCCCTCATCAAGAACCTCATCGAGGAGTGCAAAAAAAGTCCCCGATGTCTGAAAGGGGCAGAGTGCAGCTTCGTCGCCTCCGAGGCATTCAACACCGGTGAGGGCGTCCCGATGGAGAAGCTCTACGAGGCGAACGGCTTCAGGAAGATGGGAGAGGAGATGGCGTACGAGATCGCCGGGAAGTACACTCCTCCCCACGAACTGAGATATATGAGGTCGAAACGTGACGAGGGATGTGCCACCATAGTCTACAACCCGACGTGCGAGTACTCCTACCCCACAGCCCTCGGGGTAAGGGACCTCATCACCGGCATCTACCCCACCATGTCCGTACGGCTTATCAACCAGTGGGAGGAGCCACGGGAGTCGATCCGCCTCGCCAACCACGAGCTCATCATCAACGCCGTCCAAGTAATCGGTAACTTACACCAGCGAGAGAAGCTCATGGACGAGATAAAGAAAGCCGTCGAGGGTACAGATTGATTAAAGGACTCATCTTCGACCTCGGTGGTGTCGTCGTCGAATGGAGCAACTCTACGACATATCGTTACATCGAGGAGAAATATGGCATACCAGAGAAGGTGTTCAAGCAAGTCGCTGAGAAGGGTATGCCCGACGCACAGACGGGGAAGATAAGCGAAGCCGACTGGATGAGGGCAACTTTTAGCCACTTCGGCCCGCCACAACCCTGCTCCTATGAGGTATGGGGAAAGACATTCGAGGCAGCCAGATACAACTCGAAGCTCCTCGAGCTCCTAGCCGAGCTTCGAGCGGCTGGTTACCTGTTGGCCGCCCTTTCTAACCTCGAACCGTCGAGGGCAAAGTGGCTCAAGGAGCGCGGCATAGACGCCCGCTTCGACGAGGTTGTCTTCTCGTGCGAGGTCGGGCTCAGAAAACCGGATATCTCGAAGTGTACTCCCGAGAACCTTGAGATCTACAGGTTAGCCCTGAGGCGTTTGGGGATCGAGGCGAGTGAGTGCATCTTCATTGACGACAACGACAACTGCGTAGACGCAGCCGAGTCCATAGGGATAACATCGGTAAGATTCGAAAACGTCGAGAAGTTGAAGAAAGAACTCCACACCCGGGGAGTCAGGATTCAGAAAACTTAGCCTATGGGAAAGGACCAGCGGAGGATGTCCTTCACCGACTTGTTGACGTACTCTCCGCACTTCTGGGCGATGTTCGTCGCCGTAACTACTCCGTAGAGGACACCGCTCTTAACGACGGGTATTCTCTTAATGTCCTTCGTCTGCATGAGCTCTGACGCCTTGAGCAGGTCTAGGTCGGGGTCGATCGTTATTAATGGGGTGGAGACGATCTCCTTCACCGTCAGCTTCTTCGGGTCCTTCTCCGCTGCTATGACTTTGCTCACCAAGTCCCACTCGGTCACGATCCCGTAGGGCTTGCCCTTATCCAGGACGATGACGTAACCCTTCTTCTCTTTGTCGAGGATCTTCGCCGCGTCGACGACCATCGCCTCGACCTCTATTGTGGGGAACTCCTTGTCCATGTAGTCCTTGACGTAGTACGACATAGCTACTTCCAATCTAATATTGAATTGCTCCTTTATATAGGGTTAATAGAATTTGGCGCCGGGGATGGGATTCGAACCCATGTGAGCAAGGCTCACGGACTTAGCAGGCCCGCTCCCTACCAGGCTAGGAGACCCCAGCGCGACGCCCCATACCGGGGCACCGCTTTCTATGCAACCCTCCCAGCCATTTTAAGCCTTTCTAGAAACGGATCGGAAAGGTATATTTAAAAATGTATTCCAAGAGCCAACATGGAGAATGAGTCGACGACGGTGCCGCTCCACCACCCCGATGCCTTCGAGATGACATCGTTCATCGTGCAGGGACTCATAGTCAGTGTGGCCATCTCGGTCTTTCTCGAGACGCTGGCGAGGGACTACGTCGCGGTCATTATCCCGGGGGACATAGGCTACTTCACCCTCGTCACTGTCTTCGCCCCCTAATAGAGGAGTTCACGAAGATCTTCCCGCTGCTTAACCGCTACGCGGAAACCGAAAAGTCGATAATTAAGTTGGGCTTCCTGTCGGGCTTGGGCTTCGGGATAGCTGAGTTCTTTGTATACGTCGTATACTTCAGCGCCCCCGTCTCGATCCGGCTCCCAGAGATGTTCTTCCACGCCGCTAACACCTCTCTCGTCGCTTCCGGGGTTGCCAATCACAAGTTCCTGATGTATTACGGTGTAGCCGTATTCTTCCACTTCGCCAACAACACCCTGACCTTCGCGGGTGACTTCTGGTTCATAGGCGGCCTCGGGATAATCGCGCTCGTCTACTACCTAGCGTATGGTGCCTACACAAAGAACTCGGACTCTTTCCTAGAATAGCTTAAATCTTTTTGAGGGTGGCGTCGGGCTGTGGTTTGAGCCTCTTCACCGAGCCCCTACCGCCGACGTATGCGAGGTGGGCGTAGCCGAGGAACATCCCTGTCTCTATGATGCCGGGTATGGCGTGAAGCTCCCTGTTCAGCCACCACGGGTCTTGAATTGGACCAAAATCCGCGTCGATTATGTAGTTACCGTTGTCGGTAACGAGTGGACCGAGCTTACCCGAGCTCTGCCTCAGGCTGACCTTCGCCCCAAGCTTCTCCACGGACTTCAGCGTGGGGGTGACAGCAAAGGGGTGGATCTCGATGGGGACCACCTTCCCATTCCCGAGGACATCCGTTAGCTTCGACTCGTCTGCTATGAGGATGTACTCCTTACAGGCGGCTGCGACTATCTTTTCTCTCATCAGGGCGCCGCCGCCCCCCTTTATCGCGTTTAGTTTGACGTCAAGCTGATCCGCGCCGTCGATGCCGAGGTCTAGCTGGGGGTGCTCGTCGAGACTCGTGAGCGGAATCTTGGCTTTTATCGCCTCGAAGGTTGTCTGGATGCTCGTCGGGACACCGTAGATATCGTACAGTTTGTCGGCGGCGATGAGTTCCCCGATGTGCTTTATGGCAAAGGATACGGTTGTGCCGCTCCCGAGGCCAATTATCATGCCGTTCTCTATGTGTTTCACCGCCCTGATGGCGGCTTTCTTCTTGGCTGCGGTGCTTGCACTCAAGTTTAAGTCTCCAGTTCAAGCTTGTCGAGTTCGTCTAGTTCCTTCATTACCTCTTTTTTAAGTTGTTCTAGGCGGCTCTCGACGTCGCCCTTGCCGGCTGGTTGCTTATCGTCTCCCTCTGCCTCCATTGGCTCCTCGGGCTCCTCCTCCCCCTCATTTGTCTTCACCTTCGGTACTACGCGACGTTTCTTAGCTGGTGTGGGAAGTTTTGGCTTCTCATCCTCAACAGGCTTAGGGGGCTCCTCGATCTTCAGCTCCTTAATTATCTGGTCTATGCGGCCCTGGGTCTGGGTGAGGCTGTCCTCGAACTTCTTCACTATCTCCTCGCGTATCGACTCCAGCTCCGCTAGGCTTACGAGCATCTCGCTCCTCTTCAGGTCGTCTGCAATCTGCTTCATCTCGTCCTCGTAGCTCTTCCCGAGGCGGATGCGCTCCTCTCGGCTGACCTCCCCCTCGTCCTCTGCCTCGAAGAGGCGTCGGAGGACCATGCTGTTGATCTCCTGCTTGAGGGTGAGTGTTCTGATCTGGCTCTTCGCCTTCTCGAT
>JADGNG010000070.1 GCA_017883585.1 Candidatus Bathyarchaeota archaeon | reverse complement strand
GAACTCTTGTCAGAGGCTCCAGAGGCCCCGATCCTTGACCGCTAGACGACCGGGCTACTGCCGTTTCATAAACCCGGAGGGATAATATAAGAGTAGTTGTCAACATTCCAACCCTAATTTCATTCTACCGAAAGTCCTCGATGCGCGCGCGAACTTAAAAAAGCCCTTATCCCCATCCTATAACTAAAAATGAAAGCAAAAAGTTAAATGATTTGTTTATAAGAATTTCTGTGCTCCAAGTGATCAGTTCTACACCCCAAGATGGTAGCGTAGTTACCTGGGATGGATAAAGAAAGGCCGGAGTGATGGGCATAAAAACCAGCCTAATAAACCGCCGAGGCGGAGAAGACCACTGCCCAGAGTGCGGCAGCAAGAACCTGATACACGATGATGACTCAGGGGAGATAATATGCGGCGGCTGCGGCCTCGTGATAAAGGAGTCGATTGTCAACGACGGTCCTGAGTGGCGCGCCTTCACACCGGGAGAGAAAGAGAGTCGAAGCAGGGTTGGCGTCCCCCTCAGCTTCGCCATCCACGACAAAGGACTCACCACAGTCATAGGCAGGATCGGTAAGGACGCCTATGGCCGGAGCATCCCCCTGAACACAAAGCTGCAGATGCTGAGACTCCGGAAGTGGCAGATAAGGTCACGCGTCCACAGTTCAACCGACCGCAACCTAGCGCAGGCCATGGCTGAGCTCGATAGACTCTGTGACAAGCTCCACATACCAGTCAACATCAAGGAGCGGGCCGCGGTCATCTACAGGAAAGCCCTCGACAGCGGCCTCGTCCGCGGTAGGAGCATATCCGCCATAGCAGCCGCCTCCCTATACGCGGCGTGTAGGATAACCCAGACCCCCCGCACCCTGAGGGAGATAACCCACCAAAGCCCGATAGACAAGAAGGACATAGCCCGCTGCTACCGTCTCATGCTCAAGGACCTCGGCATAAAGATGCCAAAACCCGACGCCCAGCTCAGGGTCCCAAAGATAGCCGCTAAGGTAGGTGTGGGGGAGAAGACGCAGCAGACCGCAGTAGAAATCCTCCGCAGGGCCTCGAAGATAAGGACCACTGCTGGCAAGGACCCGATGGGGCTAGCCGCCGCGGCCCTCTACATAGCCTGCGTCATGAACAACGAGAAGCGCACACAGAAAGTAATAGCCGACGCCGCAGGGGTGACCGAGGTGACGATTCGAAATAGGTACAAGGGGCTCAAGGACGACCTCGGCCTAGAGGTCTAAGCCGGGCAAGAATTGAAGAATCCTATATAACTACATACAAAATTACGAGATGGTAACCTATTCAAGAGGGCAGAACTCCTGCTCACGGATTCAAGAAGATATATTTGTCTTGAAGGCGCGCGTAAACGCCACACGATAGCAAGAGGGCGGAGTATCCACTCCAATTTCAGAGTTAATTTTCTCGTAAAAAGTCATAAAGATGCATATATATCCTCGGCGAGTACTCGGTTGAGAGAGACGGCATGGTGGCTAAGCCAAAGACCCTGATCCTATGCATAGATCAAGACGATGACATAGGCAGGAAAGCCATGGTTAAGACCCCGATCATCGGCGTTGCCGAGAACCGGGAGGCCGCCACAAACCTCGCCATAGCCGACCCAGAGGAGGCCGACTCTAACGCAATGTTCGGAGCCGTCAAGCTCTACAAGGAACTCACTGCGAAATACCCCAATGAGGAGTTTCAGGTAGCAACCGTCGCGGGGGCGACGACCGGCGGCGTAGAGGCCGACCGGAAGATGGTCGAGGAACTACAATCCGTCCTAGCCAACTTCCCTGCCACCGGGATAGTCCTAGTCACAGACGGCTTCGCCGATGATGTCATAAAACCCATAATCCAGACTAGGGTCCCGATAACAAGCGTCCATCACGTCGTTGTGAAGCACAGCGAGAGGATCGAGGAGACTTACGCCGTCTTCGGCAAGTACTTGAGGATGATAGTCGACGATCCGTACTACTCCCGGTTCGCCCTCGGTGTACCCGGAGTCCTCCTCCTCATCTTCGGGTTCCTAATCGCCTCTAACCAGCTACAGAACGCGGGACTCGCAGTCGTCTTCGTTGTTGGATTCGTACTCTTCCTAAAGGGCTTCGGCATTTACGACAGGATAACGACCATCAAGCCCAGGTTACCCCCACCTGAGGAGCAGATAATCTTCGTGTGCAGGGTCATAGGTGTCTTGGTCGCATTAATCGGTGGTTACCAGGGGGCTAGCTCCGCGGCGCTCCTTGTACCGACGCCGATTGAGCCCCTCTGGAACTGGGCCTGGTGGGTGGGTGTCCTCCCCGTCTTCGTCTCTGTATTCCTTCTGAAGGGCTTAGACCTCATTATACTGGGCGTAATGGTAGCCTTGACGGGCGGAGGAGTATCCCACTACCTCAGGAAGGATGAGCGCCTCGGCCAGAGTATAGTTAGCCTGAACCTCGCCATCTGGATCAGGTTCATCCTCATGGAGTCCGCCCAGATCCTGCAGAACCCAGAGGCACCGCTGAGCGTCTTCTCCCCCATCATCTTCTACACAGTCGCCAGCATTCTAACGACGATAATCATAGTCTTCCTAACCTACAGGAGATACAAACGCCTACCCTTCACATAGTCGATGCCATTAGTCAAGGTTTTATCCGGCGGACCACGCCCCTACCTTGAAGAGCGATGCTCAAAGACCTCCTCACTGCGCTCGGCGTCTACAAGGTTTACGGGCGCTGGTTGAAGAGCCAGGTGAAAAGCAGCGAGATGCCCCGCCACATCGGCATTATCCTCGACGGTAACCGGCGCTGGGCGAGGGGGCAGAACCTGGAGCCGTGGGAGGGGCACTGGGTTGGTGGTGAGCACGTCAAGGAGTTCCTCGAGTGGTGCCTCAACCTCAACATAACTACCCTAACACTCTACGCCTTCTCGACTGAAAACTTCAAACGAAACGAGAAGGAGGTCGCGGAGCTGATGAAGATCTATGAGAAAGCGCTCCGAGACGTCCTCGCATCGGATGTGATAGAGAAGGACGGCGTCCACGTTATGGCGATTGGACGTAGAAACCTCCTGCCAGAGAACCTGCAGAAACTCATCGCGGAGGTCGAGCAGGAGACAAAGGATTATAACAAGTTCTACCTCAACATCGCCCTCGCCTATGGTGGCCGAGCCGAGATAGTTGACGCCACGCGGGAGCTTGCGGAGCTCGTGAAGGAGGGGAAACTCGAGCCCCAACAGATAAACGAAGACCTCATTGCGGAGCACCTCTACACAAAGGACCTCCCCCAACAGGACCCCGACCTAATAATCAGGACGGGTAACGAGTCCCGACTGAGCAACTTCCTCCTCTGGCAGGCGGCCTACAGCGAGCTCTTCATAGTCGATGTCTACTGGCCCGACTTCAGGGAAATAGACCTGCAGAGGGTAATAAGGAATTACCAGCAGAGAAACAGGCGATACGGAAGGTAGCTAGAAGATAGCCTTCTCGAAGTCCCTCGGGAAGTCCGTGAGTCTCCTTGCACCGTTCCTTGTTATTAAAACGGTGTCCTCGATCCTGACTCCTCCGAAGCCGTGGATGTAGATGCCGGGTTCATCGGAGACGACATTGCCCGCCATTAGTGTCTCGTTGCTCCTCTGGCTTACTGCCGGTGGCTCGTGTATCTCAAGGCCGACGCCGTGACCGAGGGAGTGGATGTAGTTGGGGCCGTACCCCGCGTCCTCGATTACCCTCCGGGAGACCGAGTCTACGTCTCTGCATACAGCGCCCGGTCTCATCACAGCATACGTGGCGTCGTGGGATCGTAGAACTGTCTCGTATAAATCTCTTCTTTTTGCGTCTGGCTTCCCGGCGATAAATGTCCTCGTGATGTCCGAGCAGTACCCTTGGTACGTAGAACCGATGTCAACGACTATTAGATCGCCTTTCTCGATCTTCCTCACTGTGCTGGATGCGTGGGGGTACGCCGATCTTGGCCCCGAGCCTACCGTGAACTCAAAGGCGTGCGCCTCCGCCCCCTCCCTTATCATTGCGTACGACGCCTCCGCGGCGAGCTGATGCTCGGTGACACCCACCACCAGCTTCTCCCAGAGCGCCTCCATCGCTGCATCAGCGAGCCTACCCGCTTCACCCATCACCTTCACCTCACCCGCGTCTTTCACGATCCTCTGAGACCAGACGACGTCCTGATCCTGTCTGAAGGCGACTTCGGGGAGCCTTTTCCCCACGCGGTCGATAAATGATAGGGGAAGCTCGTCAAACCCCACCGAGCGGCATCGTTTCCCCCTGAGCTCATCGGCCAGCCGATTCATGAGACCTGTGGGGGAGTAGGTCTCTACGCGGCAGCCCCTGGCTTGGTCTCTGGTGACGTTTTCGTCGAGTACCGTGACTTGGAGAAGGGGATATGAGTCGGGTGCTACGATTAGGAAGCTTCCCCCAATACTACCGGTATAATACCGGATGTTCTGGGGCCTCGCGACTATGTATGCGTCTAGTCCGCGCTCGGCTGCTTTATCTGCGAGTTTGGTTATCCTGTTGGGCATTGGTTAATCCTGGTGGGGAAGGTTTAAAAAAGCGACGAAGCTTATGATGTTCTCAGCTGATGAGAGCAACCCCCACGGGAGACGATGAACATCAACCATAATCCAACAATAATACGTAGTAATACTGGCATAAACATGCCCATCCCGAACATCAGACTTGAATCATTTACAGGATTATGGTAATTAAAGCGATCGCCCGAGGGTAATTGCCTAGTCAGATGAGGGGACAGCCCGCAATCGAGGGGACGGAAAACGGTATACATAAGCAAGATACTGGTCAAGAACTTCAAGTCGTTCGGCGGCCAGATCAAGCTAAATTTTCAACAGGGATTCAACGTTATAACTGGCCCCAACGGAAGCGGGAAGAGCAATATCATTGACGCGGTCCAGTTCGTCCTCGGTGAGCTCGCCTCGAAGAGGATGAGGGTCCCCGACTTCTCTGGACTCATCTACGACGGCGCTGGCGAGGAGGACAAGAACAAGCCCCAGATCTCCCAGGTCACCATCTACTTCGACAACACCGACCGCGGCCTCGCCTCCGATAGGACACAGGTCAGCATCGGGCGAAAGGTCGACAGGGAAGGGAAGAGTGACTACTACCTCAACGGGAAGCGCACGAGCAGGAAGGCGGTGCTCGACCTCCTCCACCTTGCGGGTATCACCCCCGGCGGTTATAACATCGTCCTACAAGGCACGGCGACTCGGCTGAGTGACCTGACTCCCAGCGAGCGTATGGATGCCCTCGAGGACCTCATCGGCATAAAGGAATATGACGAGAAGAAGTCCGAGGCAAAGGGGCGCCTCACCGAGGCGGAGAGGAAGATAGAGATATCCGCCGCCCGCATCGACGAGGTAAGGAAACGAGTCACAGAGCTTGAGCGGCAGAGGAACGACGCCCTCAGATTCAACCACCTCAGCCGGGAGGAGAAACGCCTCACAGCCGTGAAGCTTAGCTTCCAGATCAATCAGCTCGAGGAGAAGCTTGGCGTCCTCATGACCCAGATGAGGGGGCGCGAGGCCGAGGCTGCGAAGCTCGAGGAGGAGAAGACCCAACTCAGGGAGGAGAGAGAAGCCGCCCGCAACAGGATAGAGGAGTTCAACCGCGAGGCTGCCGAGCGCGGTAACACCCGCCTACCCATGCTCAAGTCCGACCTGGTCAGTAGGCAGACCCTGGCCAATGGACTCACCAACCGCCTCAGGGAGATAGAGACCCGCCGTGGCCAGCTCGACAACCTCATCGCCGAGAAGGAGCAGGAGGCAAAGGCAACCGAGGGCGAGATATCCGAGCGGAGGAAATCACTTGAATCCCTCCAGGCATCCGAAGGGCAGCTCGTGGAGCAGCTCGCAGCAAACAGATATGAACTTGAGGGCTACTCTCAGACGATCACCAGTTCCCGCGAGTCCGCGGGGGTGAACCAGAGACGGAACGAGGAGCTCACCGAGAGCCTCGTCCCCATGCAGGAGAGCCTCAGCGGCATAGAAATCGAGATCAACAACCACCGGACGGGCATCACCACAAGCGTCGACAAGGCGGCCGACATCGAGGGCCGCAAGCTCGAGTACGGCAAGACGATCGAGAGTCTCCAGACGAAGCTCTCGGAGTACGCCTCCCTCAAGTCCCAGGAGGCGGTTCGCCTCGAGGAGATGCTCGGCAACATCGAGGACCAGATAAAGCACCAGAGGGACCTCAGAAACACAATCGAGAGCGCGAACGACCTCGCCAAGGAGGCCGAGAGCACAATCACCGAGTTCTCGGCGAAGCGCGACCTCTGGAGGCGCATGGTCGTCGAGGAGCGGGCTCTCGAGAGGATCAGGGAGATCGGTGAGGCAGGGGCCCTCACCGGCTACCACGGCCCGCTACGCAGCCTCATAAAGGTAGACCTCCTCAACCAGCGCGCCGTCTACTCGGTGGCCGAGGGCTGGATAAACGCCGTTGTAGTTGACGATGTCGTCACCGCCCTGAATTGCGTCGACAGGCTCAAGAAGACCAAGCTCGGGATGACCAAGTTCATTCCGCTCGACCAGCTTGATAAACCCGAGCCGTTACCCGAGATCGTCGAGGACGGCGTCGTCGGAGCACTCAGCGAGCTCATCAGGTGTGATGAGACCTACAGCCCCGTCGTCCACCTCATCTGGGGGGACACCTACCTCGTAAAGGACGACTCAGCAGCGCTCAAGGTCGTAGCTGCCGGTCACAGGGCCGTGACGATCACGGGTGACGTCTACGAGTCGGGCGGGGGCATCAAGGGAGGGTTCTACAGGAGGCCCCCCGACTACTCTAAGCTCATCCCCACCGAGGAGTCTATAGACAGCCTCTCCAAGACGATCAAGGACCTCCGCCAGAAGCTCAAGACGCGCATGTCGGAGCTCAAGTCGAGCGGTGGCAACCTCCGGGGCTTCAACTCCTTCATGGATGGCTCCAAGGAGACAATGTCAAAGATCGACATCGAGGTCGTCGACACGAATGAGAGGATCGAGCGCTTCCAAAAGACCCTCGCCCAGGCCGACGAGACTATAGCGAAGTACCGGGCTGAGGCGGAGCGCGAGCAGGGGATCATCACAGCACTCGTGGAGAGGAAGCAACGCATCCTCAAGCAGATCGAGGGCGCGAAGACAGAGATCGCCCGTCTCAAGGAATTCAAGCCTAGTGATGTCACGGACCTGGAGATCAAGAACGCCTCACTTTCCAAGTTCATCTCCGAGCAGCAGGAGCAGGTTAACAAGATCCAGAACGAGATCGCCGTCCAGAGGAGCTACATCGAGCGAATCCTGACTCTCCGCATGTCCGAGGCCTCCGAGCAGAAGCGGAGGATGCTGGAGGAGCTAAAATCGCTGGAGGACGAGCAGATCCGTTCCAACCAACGCATCCTAGAGGTCAACAGGGAGATAGAGTCCGTCGGACGGGACCTCGACGCGGTGTCCACCGAGGTTGAGGCGACAAGTAAGGTCCTCGACCAGCATCAGAAGACTCTCCGCATGATCAACCAGAGGATGGAGGACCTGGAGAGAAGGCGTGAAGCCGAGGACAAGAGAATGAACCAGCTCAGCCTCGACATCGAGCGCCTCAAGCTGCAAAGTGAGCAGCGCCTCGACGAGCTCGCCGCCAACGGGTACGAAGATAAAGTAGATATCGTCGGTGTGGAGCTCGAGCGCGTCGACGGGCGCCTCCAGCTCGTCCGCCAGGAGAAGAATGGTCTCGGCGCAGTCAACCAGCTCGCCCTCGACCACTACGACGAGTACATGAACAACTACAAGAGCCAGAGTACGAGGATCAACGAGCTCGAGGAAGAGAAAGCGGGTATCCTCAAGTTCATCGAGCGGGTGGAGAAGGACAAGACCGAGCACTTCATGGCGGCCTTCAACGAGGTGTGCGAGAACTTCAGTCACCTCTTCAGCCGCGTCACGGGTGGCGGCGACGGCAGGCTAGAGCTGCAGAAGCCCGAGGATCCCTTCAGTGGGGGCGTCGACCTCTACCTCCAGTTCCCGGGTAAGCCGATGAGGCTCGGGAGCGGCGCCTCGGGTGGCGAGAGGTCTGTAGCCGCCATCGCCTATCTGCTCGCTATTCAGAAGTTCCTCAAGGCCCCGTTCTACCTCTTCGACGAGATAGACGCCCACCTCGATGACATCAACACAAGCAGGCTCGCCGAGGTACTCAAGGACAACAGCAACGAGGCCCAGTTCCTCATGGTAAGCCTCAAGGACGTGATGGTCCACAAGGCGGACCGGATATATGGCGTCTTCGCGCAGGGCGGCAGGAGCCGCGTCCTCGCCCTCCCCATGAGAGGGCCGCAGAAGGTTGAGGAGACGACTCCATGACCGAGAGGAAGGAGAAGCCATACTACCTCCGCCAGCCATGGGACATTCTCTTCAAGGAGAACAAGTTGGAGAAGGTGAGCCCCTGGGACATCAACCTCGTCCAGCTTCTCACAAGCTTGCTTGTGGAGATGGAGCGCGTCGGTATCGACTACAGAATAGCTGGCACGGCGGTGAACAGTTCAGTCTACATCTACTTGAAGAAGGCGGAGCTCCTTCTTGCGATGGAGGAGCCCCCGGTGCCACCGGAGGAGCGCAGGGAGGTCTACTTGCCACCACCTGTGCCGCTCCCATTCAGGTTCGAGTTCACGACCACCTCTGTTCAGGACCTGATTAACGCCCTAGAGCGCGCTCTTCAGGAGGAGAGTGGCCACGGTGAGGTGCCCAGGCTCCCGACGTTACCCATCCCGGTCCCCAACTTCCTCGACTTCGAGACGTACCTCCTAGAGGTGGAGGCGCGGAGCGACGAGCTGCTGGAGAAGATGAGGGTGACAGCTGACTCAGAGCTTAGACTCAGCAAGATGATAGCAGGTCTGGGCTGGCTCGACGCCGTGAGGCTATTCATGATGCTCCTCTTCCTCGCGCAGAGGATGGAGATCGACCTCGACCAGGACGAGGAGGAGATGGATGTAACGATCAAGGTGAGGGCGAAGAATCTTTGATGACCATATCGGATAAGAGGCAGGTCAAGCTGACGGAGCTTGAGGCGGCGCTCTACTCTGCGGGGCACCCGCTGGACATGGAGGAGCTCATGCAGGCGCTGGGTAGCAGGTCTGAGAGGATTGTGCTTCGCTATGTCGAGGAACTGGCCGACAAGCTTAATGCGCGCGGCAGGGCGCTTGAGGTCAAGACGCTGCCCGGGAACAGAGTGGCGATGCAGCTCCGGCCCGAGTACGGCAGAATGGTGCGTCAGATCACGAACAGGCCGCTCCTCACAGTCGGCCCCCTCAAGACCCTGGGCTACATCGCATACAACCAACCTATCGAGCAGGCGCAGGTCCTCGACTACCGCGGTGTCCACATCTACAGTCAGCTCAGGCTGCTGGAGGACATGGCTCTAATTAGCAGGGAGAGGATGGAGAGGGGTGTGATTATAAAGACGACGCCCTTCTTCTCCGATTACTTCGAGCTAAGCCAGGACCCGGAGAAGAGCAGGCAGCAGATTATCCAGTTGTTCAGCAGTCTGCACCCGGAGCTCGTCGCCAGAGGTTAGCAGACGCGAGGGATGGGTTCCCCTATCGGCTTTCTCAGTATCCTCGTACCGCCGATTAGGGTCTTCATCAGGACCATGCCGGGGTGGTCTGCCTTCACCTCGCCGATTATCTCTGCTTCAACTCCGTACTTTGTAGCCTTTATTGCCGCCAATGCAGCGTCCGCTGTCTCATGTGACACACAGATGACCGCCTTCCCCTCGCAGGTGACCTCGTAGGGGTCGAGGCCGAGCATATCTGACGCTGACCGTACTGCCCTCTTGACTGGAACCTTCCCGTCCTCGAGCCAGATGCTGACGTGGGACTTTTCGGCGAATTCGTTTAGAGCGGATGTGAGTCCGCCCCTCGTTGCGTCCTTCATGGCGTGTACTCCCCCTACTTTCAATGCAGCTATCACTGTCTTGACGATGGGTGAGACGTCTGAGACCAGCTCCGTCTTGAAGCTGAGCCCCTCTCGGACGCTCATTAGGGCGATGCCGTGGTCACCCACTGTGCCGGTGACTATGACCTTGTCGCCGGGCTTGGCGAGGCTGTCGAGCACCCTCAGGCCTCGCAGCACACCGACGCCTGCGGTGGATATGACGATGCCGTCCAGGGAGCCCGCGGGCATGACCTTGAAGTCGCCGCTGATTATAGCGACCCCCGCCTCCTCGGCAGCCCCGTTCATGGAGGCGACGAGCCGCTTCAGGTCGGCGATGGGGAAGCCCTCCTCGACGATTATCGAGTCGAGGATCGCAACGGGGTCTGCACCCATTACCACCGTGTCATTAACGGCTCCGCAGACTGCTAGCTTTCCGAGGTCTCCGCCGGGGAAGAATAATGGGTCGACTGTGTGGCCGTCCATTGTGAGCACGACCTCTCTGTCCCCAACCCTGATGGATGCCCCGTCGTCGAGGGCGTCGAGGCCGACGCCACCGAGAGCCTGCCTCTTGGTGAACCCCCCGAGGAATAGCTCCTTGATTATGGCGTCCATCGCCGTCCCACCCGCGCCGTGGGAGAGCTTCACATATTCGTCGCCAGCCAAAACACGATCCCAGCCATATGTGGAGCTTCGAGAGATATATCTATCCAAAAAGGCGGAGAAAACGAGGCGCAGAGCGGGCGAAAACCACACCTTTTTTATACCCCGTCCTCTTCTACGGCTATAGCAACTCGCTCCATAGGAGGGGCAAGTAATGGTCTGGAACGACACACTTAGTAAGCGGAAGCCGACGGGCGGAAAGAAGAGGGCCTATAGGGCTCACAGGATATTCGACGTCGGTAGACACCCCGTCGAGACCATCGAGGGTGAGCAGAAGCTCAAGAAGGTCAGCGGTCGCGCGGGGATCGAGAAGATCAAGATCGTCCGAGCGAATGTGGTAAACGTCTCCGACCCCAAGAGCGGGAAGACGGAGAAGCTGGAGATCCTTGACGTCATAAGCAACCCCGCCAACGCCGACTACAATCGCCGCGGCGTGATCACGAAGGGCACAATAGTGAGGACCGAGAAGGGTCTCGCCAGGATAATCTCTCGCCCCGGGCAGAGCGGCGCGCTAAGCGCCGTCGTCCACAAGGAGTAAATCTTTTTCACCCAACCCAAATCCGTCTACCCTCCAACTAACTAGGTCTATCTCGCTACTTTCCCCTACCCCCCACTCTCTCTCCCTACACACGACCACACCCCGCACTGTACTCTCAAATTTTGCGCGTGCCTCAGCCTAATAATAGTATCAATGTAGATACGTTGGATAATTTCATTGATTTAATCAAGAAGAATGGTTCTGTAATCGTTTATCGACAGGGTGATACTTTAATATGTATTTTGAATTCATCGACTTGTGTTATTATACTCCACAGTTTTATATTAGTGCGGGTGTCAGTCTCTTTAAGTAATTCGCGTGTGCGTGCGCACTCCTAAAACAATATTTTCAACAGTATATAAATATTATATATCTTGTAAGCCGATTCTCAGCAGATGTAAGGTGTTGAGAGTTGCGCGCGCTCTTTGTAATCTTTCTTTCCTTGCAGATAGATTATATCCACATTTAAGACAGTATTTATCATCTTCAACTACCTCGTTTCTGCATCTTGGGCATTTTCTTATTTGTGTGGGTGCGCCCATATTGGAAACATTTGAAAGGGTTCGCAATTAAATAAAAGGAAAATGGAGGGCTTATACATAATTTACAGTATAGCGAGACATTCACTCAACTGCCTCCTTTGATGTGCCTAGGTTTTAAGAGACTGAAATTAGCTTTGAAGCCTTGAGGTTGGGTTTACTCTCACCCTGAGCTCCTTGATGTAAGGGCGGTGATATTGGCGCATAAGGTCGGGGGCGGAGCGGGGATGAGGCTGTGAGGCCCCACGACATTTATGCGTGCTATAATTGCTAGGAGAACCGTGAAACTCCATCTAAGTATAGGAGGCGCGCCATATTCAGGAGCAGCTTGGACCAAAGGGGTGAATGCCCATGCGCACGATGAATTAACAATACTGAGAACTTATATTGTATAGAGTGTAAAACTTGAAAGTATGGGATACTATTGTAATGAGTGTAATCGGTCAATTACACAAGCGGAATTAGAATATTCTAAAAAGTACTATGGCCGACCACTCTGTAGGACCTGCCAGAAGAGCGCTAATGTATCGCACAGCATCAAAGCGGCTCATGGCGTTTCTCCTAGATCAGAGGAAACTGAAGAAGAATTAAACATTCAAGATGTTATCTCTGGGGCTCATAAGGTATTGAAGGGGGTCTCTAAGAGGGTCAAAGAGAGATCAATAACTGGGGAAAAGGACTTCAACAGGTGGATTGATGATTGGAGGAAGTCTAGAAAAGGACTTGAACTCTCTTACGTGAATAGGCACTTCTTCCTGAAAGGAAACGATTTAGAAGATTTCACTAACGGCATAATCAACGCCGCTGAAAAAACGATTCTTCTCACAAATCCATATGTTGAACACTGCTCCTTGACCGATAACCTTGTAAAGCGTGCAGGGGACGGAATAGAAATTAAAATTGTGTTACGCCCCGAATCCGGGAGCAATAAGAGAACGGACTGCCAGAAAGAGCTGAAGGGAGCAGGTATAAACGTCCTTATAAATAGTCGAATACACTCCAAAATCATTATCGTTGATGATAAGGTCGCGGTTGTCTCTTCAATGAACTTCTACCCTGGTTCTTCTGCCGGGGCTTCTCATGAAGCCGGCATTGTCTCGATAGATGAGAGCGTGGTGGACTCGGCTACAAAATATATACAGGACTTTAAATGATGCGCGCGCGCAAGAATCACACTCACGGCGAGGCACCTTCCAATAATTCAGGTGTAACAACCGGATTTATCATCGGTGGTGTTCATTTGAACACCACGCAGTGACAAGGTGTTACCACGTTTGTCGATGTGTGTGGGGGGTAAACCTTTTTCACCCACACCGCCCCAAGGGGGCTATGGTGTGCTCCACTTGAGATCAAAGGGCATGATCGTTCTCTGGCCCGTCTACTTTGACTCTGCCCTTACTTGGGGAGAGGGACGTCGCGTACCAAAGGCCATGGCGATCAGGGCGCCAAAGACGGAGGACATAGTCAAGGCTGCGGTCTCAGTCGGGCTCAAGGCTGAGCTGCAACCCTCAGTAGCCCACCCGCGTTACCCCTGGATCAAGACGGGATATGTTCTAGTTGAGGCAAAGGAGCCCAAGGCAAAGGTTCTCAAGCTCATCGCCTCCAAGCTGCCACGCGGCGGTTGAGCCACCTAACGATTATAAGCCTCCCGCACGACGCTTAACGCGTGCCCCCTAAAGAGGAACGCCAGAAGCCGCACAGCATAGGCACCGTGATGCACGTCTCCAAGAGCACGGGCCTGATGATTGTCAGGGCGAGGGAGGAGGCGAGCATCGGCAACTTCGTCTACGACTCTAAGCGGAAGCGCGTCGGTGTGGTCTTCGACTTCTTCGGCCCGGTCAGGGCGCCGTACATCGCCGTGAAGCCCCATAGCGACCCAGCCCCATTCGTCGGGGTCGAGCTCTTCATCGAGGAGAGGCTTAGGGAAAGAAGACGCTAAAACGAGTGTCTTATGCATCTAGGTAATCGCGTATTTCTACGACCCTGCTGGATTTGAGATACACACGTGGGACGCGGCGGGCGACATCGCATGTCACCTCATGGGGTATTGTGTCAAGCATCCTCGCGATCTCCTCGACGCTCGGGGCGCACCCGCTTCCAAACAGAGTGACCTCGTCGCCAATCTCAGCACCGGCTGCGTCTGTCAAGTCTATCATGCACTGGTCCATGCAGACACGCCCCACGATGGGCGCCCTCTCGCCATGGTAGTCAGCCCAGCCCCTGTTTGATAGACCCCTCCGGTATCCGTCCGCATAGCCGACGGGGAGTGTGCCGATGATGCTCGGGTGCTTCGTAGTGTATGTGAGGCCATAGCTGATCCCTGCCCCCCGAGGCACAGCCTTCACGTTCGATATCCGCGTCTTGAGCGCCATCGCGGGTTTCAGACTCACCCGACCGAGGTCAACCCCTCTGCCCGGCTCGTAGCCGTATAACATGATTCCGGGACGGACCATGTCGAGATCGTACTCTGTGAGGTCGATTATCGCAGCGCTGTTAGAGACATGCTTAATCGGTGGCCCAATGCCCCTAGCCCCGAGTTCCTTCAGGACCAACATGAAAAGCTCGAACTGTCGGCGTGTGTACGTCTTGTCGGCGATGTCAGAGACGGTGAAGTGGGTGTAGATACCCTCGAGTTCCACGTTGGGTAGGGCGCTGATCTTGGCTAACGCCCTCAGGGTCTCCTCGTTGGGCTGGAACCCGAGGCGGTTCATCCCTGTATCTATCTTGATGTGAATGACGGCTTTGGCGTTGAGCCTCGCCGCGGCGTCATCGAGTGTCTGAGCCTGATCGAGGGTGTATATGGTCGCAGCGATGCCTCTCCCGATGAGTATCGCGAACTGGGCCTCAGGTGTATAGCCCAGGTTGAGTATCGGCGCCTCGATACCCGCGTCCCTCGGCTCCACAACCTCCCTGAGCCTGGCGACCCCGAGCCTATCCGCCCCGTTCTCTAGGAATGTCTTTGAGGATGCAACCGCCCCGTGGCCGTAGGCGTCCGCCTTCACAGCCGCCAAGATCAACGACTCCTTGGCGGTCAGGCGTCTTACCTCACGTATGTTGTGGGCGAGGGCGTCGAGGTCAACCTCAGCCCATGTGGACATCTTGGTGCGGGCATCCATGGCTGAGTTTCCTGCGGCTCCTCCCCATATCGGTTGCCTTCCTTCGAACCCGTTTTAAGCCTTGGCGGCGATAAACCCACATGGAGCCCCGTAGGGTGCTCATCATCCAGAACGACAACACAGAGAACCTCGGCCTCTACGAGGAGTTCCTCAGAGAGCGGACAGAGGTGGATGTGGTGCACGCCTACTCGATGGGCAAGGAGGCTTTCCCCGGGACCGAGACGTACTCGGCGTTCGTCGTGGGCCCCACACCCATCTCCGCCAACGACGTAAACAAGCACAGGTTCCTGACGAGGGAGTGGGAATACCTCTCAAGGATTGTTGGAAGCGGCAAGCCTGTGCTGGGGGTGTGCTGCGGCGGGCAGATGCTCGCTCGGCTGCTCGGAGCTGAGGTGGTGAGGAGCCCGAGGAAAGAGGTCGGATTCTACAATATCATGCTCACTGATGAGGGCGTCGCCGACCCAGTCTTTAGGGGCTTCCCCCGGGAGGTGCCCGTATTCCACTGGCACAGCGACATGTTCAAGGTCCCGACTGGGGGCAAGCTCCTCGCCCGAGGCGACCCATGCCCCATTCAAGCATACGTCTGGAGGAACGTGAGAGGAGTCATCTTTCACCTAGAGATCAACAACGTCGAGGCGGGAAGGTGGGCCTCTGCATACCCCGAGGAGCTTGTAGCCGTCGGAAAGACTCGTGGGCAGGTTCTCGATGAGTGTAGGGAGCGGGAGCCCGAGATGAGGTGCCTAGCAGAATTGCTCGTAGAGAACTTCCTCGACCTTACCAACTGAAAAACCTCTTCAATAGGTGGAGCCGAATTGGATACGGTCGTGTTCCTGCTTGAAGATTACGAAGATTGAGGTTATACCGATTAATCTGCAGAAGAAGAAGGTTCTCGCCCTCTCTCGATACGGAAAGCTGGGTGAGGGGATGCCATTCGAGTTCATCCTCGCCCGTGTCCACACGGACGACGGCATCTCAGGTGTGGGCGAGTGCCCGCCGCTACCCCCACTCTCGCCTGAGAATCAGGCGGTGGTCACGGAGATGATCAAGCGTTGGATTGCCCCGAACATCATGGGCTTGGACCCTTTCGATCTCGAAGGCGTCTGGGAGAAAATGGACTACTGGGCCCCGACCTACCCAATGGCGAAGGCCGCGATCGACATGGCTCTCTGGGACATCATGGGCAGGAGCCTGAACGTTCCCGTCTTCAAGCTCCTCGGGGGAGGCTCAAACGCCTCGAAGATACCCAATGTCGCCCTCATAGGCATCGACACTCCCGCGAAAGTAGCTACCGAGGGCAAGCGCCTCGTCAAGGAGGGTTACACTGGTATTCGCCTCAAGATTGGGCCGAAAAGAGACGTCTCCTGCGTCAAGGCGATGAGGGAGGCCATCGGCGAGGACGTGACCCTACGCGTCGACTGCAACCAGGGCTACGGCGCCACAGATGTAATCAAGATGATCAGGGAGATCGAACAGTTCGACGTTGAGCTTGTTGAACAGCCCACCGTCTGGTGGGACTTCGCCACCCTCGCAAAGGTGGCGGGTTCCGTTGACACCCCCATTATGCCACACGAGTCCCTCTTCTCCATGGCCGACGTGAAGACCCTCATAGATATGGGCGCCATAGGGGTCCTTGGGCTGAAGACCTACCGCCCCGCCGGCGGCATCACCAACGTGAGGAGAATACTCGACATGGCGAGGGTGATGAACATCCCCACCCTCATGCACGACGACCTCGAGATGGGCGTTAGCCTCTCCGCCGCCTCCCACATCATAGCAGGGTGCAGCAAGTCGATAACCCAGAAGTGCGAGCTCTCAGGATTCCCCGAGTGGTTCAACGAGGACATCATCAAGGAGCCGGTGAAGCTCGAGAAGGGCTACATTGAGGCACCAAAGGGGCCGGGTCTCGGGTTCGAGCTCAATGAGGCCGCGATAAAGAAGTACACGACGGGGATCGTCACAGTCGGCTAAGATACCCTCAGCCGGGATCGTTCCCCTGCTATGGTTTTTAAATCAGCAGGGTAAGTTCAGATTGTATGCTCCGTGGATTGCGGGGGTTCGCTAATTTCATTTCCGCGGAACGGGGCGTGATGGTCTTCGCAATCGCCGTCGGCGCTGCCTTCCTCATGCTTGACTCGGGCGCGTGGAACCAGGCATCGTACCTAGGGGTCATCGTGTTCCTCGGGTGGAGCGGTGTCGACGCCCTGAACAACGTCTTCGACAAAGAACTCGACGTCGTCTCCCACCCCTCCCGTGCGGAGTTCACGAGGAGGCTCGGTGGGCTGGGTTTACCCGTGGCTCTTGGGCTGTGCGCCCTATCATCGCTGCTGGGTGCACTCTCATTGTCGATCTACGTGGTCTTCTGGGTCGTTGTAGGCATCTTCTTCGGTGTGCTCTATTCCGCTCCGCCCTTCAGGCTCAGGCAGACCCTCTTGAAACCAGTTGTGAATTTCACGGTCGGCGCTGTACCGGTGTTCATCGTCGCAGCCTTCGCCGGCGCAACCTACCCCAGTGTTCTTGTGCTTGTCGCTGTTATCGGGACGACTACCGCAGTGAACAGCCTCTGGGAGGATCTGGCGGACTACGTCCCCGATCTCAAGAGCGGCGCGAGGACCGTCCACATAGTCTTAGGACCCCATAAAGGGATGTTGCTGACCATAGTGCTAGGCTACGCACTCATCCCACTGATGCTTCTAGTTGGTGTAATGTTCAACCTCCCGATGGTTTTCTATGTCATTCTATTGGCGCTCGCTGCGTTCGTCTCCCTGCGCCTCTGGTTGAGCAGGAAGATACTGGGTTCACAGGACATCAATCGGTTGCTTGAGTTGGGTAAGGTGCTCTCGAAGGACTTCGTCATCGTGGCGATCGTGCAGACACTTAACCTGATGCTGAGCGGCTACCTGAGTGCAAGGTAAACATCCCATATTCCGCGAGTGATAAATCAATGAGGTTCCCTCCAATGATTTATATTTAAAGATCTGCGCGCTAATGGATAGGAGTCCAACGACAGTATTGTCCCTGGAACCTTGTCCAAGAGTTTTGACGGGTGGCACACTAATCGACGGAACGGGCCGCCCACCTATAAAAGACAGCATCGTTTTGATGCAAGGCGACTACATTCTAGCCGCGGGAAAGAAGGGGAAGATCGAGATCCCTATGGGAGCCGAGGTCTACGATGTCACCGGCATGACGGTCGTGCCGGGGTTCATCGACAGCCACTGCCACTTCTACGGGATGGGCATCTCGATGATTCGGGATGTCCAGCTCCGTGATCCGCCGACACTGGAAGCTGCAATGGCGCGGATGAAGGAGAAGGCGAAGACGACGAAGAAGGAGGAGTGGATACTCGGTAAGGGCTGGGACGAGTCCAAGTGGCCCGAGAACCGGTATCCGACGAAGGAGGACCTCGACGCCGTGAGCAAGACGCACCCTATAATGGTCGTGCGTATCTGCGGCCACCTTCTGACTCTAAACACGCCAGCCCTCAAGATCGCGGGGATAACTAGGGAGACGCCACAGCCCGAGGGGGGAAAGATCGACATAGGTTCTGACGGAGAGCCTACCGGCATCCTGAGGGATTGTCGCCACCTGATCGAGCCCTTCATTCCTACAGTCACGGAGGAGACGGCGGTCGAGGGGCTGAAGATCGCCTCCGAGTACGCGCTGAGCCTCGGCTGCACGAGCATCGGCGACGCGGGTCTCGGCGGGGACGCCCTCAAGGCATACCAGACGGCTCTTGCCAAGGGCTACTTGAAGGTCCGCGCCTACCTCTTCCTAAACGAGACCATCCAGGAGCAGAGCTACGAGATCGGGATACGTACCGGCTTCGGCAACGACATGATTAAGATCGGGCCGACTAAGCTGATGATGGATGGGAGCCTCGGTGCGAGGACGGCGGCGCTCTTCGAGCCGTACACGGATGAGCCGTCGTCGAAGGGGCTGCTGATAATGCCGCCCGAGGTGCTGGACGAGAAGGCGAAGACGGCGCATAGGCACGGTAACCAGATCGCGATCCACGCTATCGGCGACTATGCTATAGAGTGCGTCATCAACAGTATCCAGGCTGCGATAAAGGACGCGCCGAGGAAGGATCACCGCCATCGCATCGAACACTGCGAGATACTTACGGCGGGGCAGATCGAGCGCATCAAGGAGCTTGGGATCATCCCGGCGGTGCAGCCGAACTTCGTCGGGGAGTGGGCTGGGCCGGGGAGCATGTACGAGCAGCGCCTCGGAGAGGAGAGGAACCGCCTCAACAACCCCTACCGGATAATGATCGACGAAGGGATAACCATCGCCTTCGGAAGCGACGGCATGCCCTTCCACCCGATCTACGGTGTATGGAGCGCAGTGAACCACGGTATAAAGGACGCGCGGATCAAACTGGTCGAGGCAATCAGGTGCTATACTCTGAACGGTGCCTACGCAAGCTTCGAAGAGGATACCAAGGGGAGCATAGAGACGGGGAAACTCGCAGACGTGGCGGTAATCGATCGTGATCTGACCGATATAAAGCCGGAGAACATCCGGGATGCGAAGGTCTATATGACGATCGTGAACGGGAAGATCCTTTATCACAAGGGCCTTTAGGGTTTTTCTTATCCCGGGTAGATTACCGGAGGCCTACCGCCCAGTATGCATGTTGCTATTATCATCACGATTGTAATTATGGCGCCTGCTGCGTATGCGATCGCCATGAACATCGTCTTGCGGGTTGCCATGTTTGCACAATGGGCGAACGATATTTGTCACATATTTATCGGGTTATCCGTTACTTGGTAGTAAATATCTCGCCCGTGAGACGAAGAAACGAGAAAACCGATATTACAACGAGACGGGCTAGTCGATTGTCTCGACCACCTCAAGCTCCTTGACGTAGTCGGGGTCAAGACCGTGCTCGTTCGCTCCGCTGATCATGAGCCCAAGGTACTGCGTGGGCTTGAATGGCCCCTTCGGGTTCGTCGTCCAATACGTCGCCGCCTTCACCGCCTTACCCGACTCGTCGACGACGTAGATGGTCTGCCTGTAGTAGATGCAATCGGGGACGCCTTCGATAGAATCTAAGTGAAGAATCTCATCATCGTTCACCTCGTAGAGCACCCGCCTGACGAGCTTCGCCGCCGCGGGCTCGATCCCCGTTACGCCGCCCTTGTAGGTGCAGCTCATGATGTTGAACTGGACTTCCCAGTTTGTGAGCATAGCCATACCCTTGTAGACTGCCTTGGGGCAGTGCCTCCTAAGCATCTCCGAGTCCAGGAAGGAACCGTATGAAAAGTACAGCATGGGGCTGAGGGGCTGATCCGGTTAAAAGCCTTGTTTCGGTTAAATTTACTGGCCTAAACGCGCTTGTATTGCTTGTCCCCGAGGATGTAGTGGTGGTACATCCAATTCATGTGCCCCGAGGTCAACTCGACCCTGAGTAGATCACCCTCCTCGGGAGTGGTCTTGACGAGGCCCATCCCCCTCGCCTTGTACCACTCCCTTAGCTTCCGGCCGCTCTCGTCCACTTCCTCGGAGTGGCAGCTGAAGTGTGTGAAGCCGTTCTCGTAGCAGTAGATGTGGACTAGTGTGAAGCGGCTACTGCCAACCCCCATCCCCTCGTTAAGACTCGCCATGTAGTCCCCATAGTAGCCCCCGGGAAGGTCAGCATCCTCGTAGCCAAAGAAGAAGGCGATTGGCTCTTTGCCTGCGCGGACGAGGAGGAGGGTAAACCCTTCCTTCTCCCCCCGCTTGATTAGGTCCCATGTGGTGTACCATAGTTCCTCCCTGAATTTGCGTGAGTCGATACCCAGAACGTCATCGATCAGCTTTCTGTCGATGGACAAGTGGATACTTATTTTGACGGTTTCTCCGAGGAAGCCGCCCAGCCTCTCTTCAACCCGTCTGACTGCCTCCTCGAAAAAGGGTGGCTCCTCGCCCATAGGGGAGCTACTTGATTCCGTACCGCTTAAGACCTGCACCGACGACCTCGCGAATCATGTCGTCGAAGCTCCAGCCGCCCCGCAACCACATGAAGGGGTAGAAGCTGAAGTCGTCCACCGAGGCGTCGCAGTCGATACCAGGTAGTGGATTGATCTCTAGGAAGTAGAGCTCGCCGCGGCTGTTGTACCTGTAGTCTAGGCGGCCCCAGTCGTAGCATTGCAGGACTTTGACCGCCTTCAGTGTCGTCTCCTCGATCTCCCTCTTGAGCTTCGCTGGGAGCTTGGCTGGGCAGATATAGTTGGCGGAGGAGTCGTAGATTGTCTTGGCTTTCTGGCCGAGGACGGTGCCGAGCTCCGTGGCGAACTTACTGAAGTCCATCTCGAAGATGGAGAGGATGCGTGGCTTCTCCTCGCCGATGAAGTTGCCGACGACGCCGACGCTGAACTCGCGGCCGTCGATGAACTCCTCTGCGAGTATGCCCTGCTTGTAGACTCCAAGCATCTCCTTGAGCTTCCGGCGGAGCTGCTTATCGCCGTGGACGACATTGTCGATATTTATACCTATGCTGCTGCCCTCGTGGCTCGGCTTGAGAATGAGCGGGTACCTGAGCTTGGGGTCTACGGGGTCGCTCTTCTCGAAGAGTACGGTGAATGGTGCGGTCTTGATGCCGTGCCACTCTAGCACCTTCTTCGTCGTGGGCTTGTCGAGGCAGATGGCAGTCGCCATGATGCCCGCCCCCGAGTAGGGGATGCCGAGCATCTCGCAGAACGCGGGAATCTGGCTCTCCCTGCTCTCGCCACGGACGCCCTCTGCCCTGTTTAGGACGAGGTCCGGCCTTTCCCGGCGGAGTGTCTCAAAGCATGTCTCGTCGGCCTCGATCTGGATGTACTCCCAGCCGGCAGCCTCGATGGCGTGCTTAACTAGCGCTATGGTGTGCTCCGGCTCGTACTCGACCTGGAACTCCCCCTTGTCGTGGCGAGTGTTACAACAAAAGGCGATTCTCAGCTTCCTGCGGCTAGGGGACGTCCGAAAGGACCTCCTTGTATATGCTGAGGGTCTCGTTCTTGATCTTCTCCGGCATCGTGATTGCCTCATGGACGCCGAAGAAGAGCTTGTAGAGCTCGTCCTCCCTGCCCTTCGCCTCGTCGAGGAACCTCTGCTCAAACTCCATCGTGAGGGGACTCCTGTCACCGTTCTTCCACGCGAGGTAGAATGCGAATAGCTGCTCGTCGCGGCCCCTGCCAGTGAGGGCGTAGGTGTTGACGTCGCTTCCACCGAAGAGGCTGAAGTATTCCTTGCAGTCCTCTGTGAGCATGTTCTTCGTGAGCCCAACCGTCTTGGGGTCGAAGCCGCACGCCTTGATGAGGAGGTACATCTTGCTGCAGACGCTGCAGCTCATGCACCACCTGGTGTCGCGACCGGCCTCGGTCTCTACGAAGCAGCTCATGTGGTACTTCGCGACCTCAGGGTACCTCTTGTATAGGGCGTAAACCACAGCTATGTCGTTGAGTGGTTCGATGACGCTCATCGTTCGGACGCCGCCATTTGTTAGGAGGCGCGTGATGAGGTCGATATTTATGGTCCACTTATGGCTCTGGTCGAAGGCGGGGTAGCAGATGAAGCCCTCCTTATCGTAGTAGTACTCGCTACAGCTCTGTTCGTTGCCGAAGAGTATGTACTTCGCCTGGAACGTGTTGGCGATGGGGAGCAGCATCATGGCGTACTGGGTGTTCTGGAGGCCCCAGCCGATCTCCGTCTTGCCCACGCCGAGGCGTATGCCGTCGCGCAGATGGCCAGTCGTGTGGATTATCTTATTCAGCTTAACCTTGAACTCGCTCTCGAACTCCTTGGCGAGCACGTCCTTGTGCTTCTCTTCGTAGAGGAGGAGGGGCTCAACGACGTAGGCCGCCTGGGGATTGAGGCCGAGCTCACGGCAGACAGCCCAGGTTAGTAGGCTGTCCTTACCGAAGCTGAGGGCGACGACACTGCTGTCGTCCCTGCTCGGCTGCTTGTAGGTCGGGAACTTAACATCGTAGTCGTTGAACTTGATCTTCAGGTTCATGAACTCCTTGATGAGTTCCGATGTTCTGGTCCCGTCTACGTCTGCGCAGCTCGGCAGGTCCATCAGTAGGTTCTGGAAGAACTGGGTCTGGAAGAAGGGGGCGGAGGTGTTGTACCTCAGCTCGCTCTTCCTCAGGGTCAGGGGGAGGTGGACGGTCTCGGCGTATACGAGGTTGTCGAAGAGGACATCCTTCGCCTCCTGGGGGTAGTTCTTCCAGAAGCCGTTCGGATATTTTACGACATACCGCGACCCGCGGAGATTTATTTCATAACCCGTCTCGATCTGTCTCGCTTCCACAGAGAGGCTAGACACTATACACATACCTGCGTGGACTTTCTATCCAGAGTCGATAATCATTAATGCTACTTATTATTGCTTACTATCAGGTTAGACTCAGATCTTGACGGCAATGTTGCAAGGAGAATTAATCAGCCACGGGATTGGCGACACGATATTCACACGTTCCCGCAATCTCGAACAGTTGCTTGGATTTAGCAACGTTTACTTGAAATTTGAGGGGGGGAACCCGACAGGGACCATGAAGGATCGTGCCGCCTACGCGTGTCTCAGGTTGGCGAAGGAACTGGGCTACAAGGAGCTGGCGATAGCCTCCTGCGGTAACTTCGGGGCGAGCTTCGTTCATCTCTCCCGTATCTTCGGAATCACCACGCACGTCTACATTCCGGAGAAGTACCACACGTCACGGATTGCTGAGATGGAAAGACAGGGTGGCGTTATCCACAGGGCTCCGGGCACCTATGAGGAGGTGGTCAAGTCTTCCGGCATCGAGGCGAATAGTCGAGGTTGGTACAACGCCAACCCGGGCACACCCGAGAACAGGGCAGCCTCCATCGAGTCGTATGCGACAATCGCTTACGAGATTGTGGAGCGGATGGGACGAGCCCCCGACGCAGTGGCAGTACCAACGAGCAACGGCACGACCCTAGCCGGGATAAACTTCGGTTTCCAGAGCCTAAGAAAGACCGGTAAGACGAAGAAGAATACCGCCGTCATAGCCGCGAGCACAAGTGGGGGGAACCCGATCGTCTCCAGCTTCCTCGCGGGGAAGAGTCAGATCGAGAACCTACGACCCGACGGGATAGACGAGACGGTGATAAATGAGCCACTAGTCAACTGGATGAGCCTCGACGGACAGGAGGCCCTCGACGCACTCTGGGAGAGCGGAGGCTGGGCCGCCCATGTCACCGACGGTGAGATGGTTAGGTATTCGGAGATGGTCGCCTACGAGGAGGGTCTAGCGGTCCTACCCGCCTCCTGCGCTTCTCTTGCCGCCCTCACCTACTACATCAAGGAAAAGAAGATCCGAAATGGGCTGGATCTCGTCGCTTTCTTCACGGCACGACACATGTAGCCCCGACCAACAATCTTATTCGGGGCGGTCACGCGGTACATGTAATTCCGGTGAAACCGTATGCCGAAACCGATATGGATCGCCCGTGACCCCTCCCAATGTTCAGGCTGCAGGCGTTGCGAGCTTGCCTGTAGCATCGAACATGAGGGGTGGATGTGGCCCGACGCCTCGAGGGTGCGCGTCTTCATGCCGTTCCCCAGCGTCGAGGTGCCACACCTCTGCGCACAGTGCATGGACTACCCCTGCATAGCCTCCTGCCCGGTGCAGGCTCTCTCGAAGGACCCTAACACAGAAGCGGTCATAGTCGACCGTGCAAAGTGCATCAGCTGCGGGGCATGCATCAGGGCGTGCCCCGGCACGGTGCCTTACCTCCACCCCGGGGACAAAAAGGCCACCATCTGCGACCTATGTAACGGTGATCCCAAGTGCGTCGAGGTCTGCACGGAAGCGGGCTACAATTGCCTGACAATTGTCAACGAGCCCCCCAACGTCCACAGGAAGATATACAGTAGGAATCCCTACGACACTGCGAAAGATCTTGCCGTGAAGATGTTCGGGGAGAAGGGCGAGGAGGTAATCAAATGAGCGGAAATAACGACAGCATCCCAGGTGGATACGCCGGCAAGTGGCTCGACATAGACCTCACCAAGCGCAGCTTCGAGAAGATCACGTTCCCGCGCAGCATGCTGGAGCAATACCTAGGCGGCAGGGGGATGGCGGCGAAGATACTCTGGGACAGGGTCGGCGAGAAGTGGAGCGAACTGGACTCCCTCGCCCCCGAGAACCCCCTCATAGTGGCTACTGGGCCAATGACCGGAATCTACCCCGGCGCACGCATCTGCGTGAGCGGCAAGAGCCCCGCGAACAACAGCGTCATAGGCAGCACCGCGGCGACTGAGACCGCTGTGGAGCTGAAGGATGCGGGCTACGATGGCATAATCTTCACCGGCAAGTCGGAGACCCCCGCCTACCTGCTAATCACGGACGATTCGGTCGAGCTCGTGGACGCCAAGCACCTCTGGGGCCTCGACTCCGAGGAGACTGTCATCAAGCTCAACAAGGAGGTCAGAGACACACTCGCGAAGAAGATGCCAAGCGTCGGCCTCTGGAAGGAGCCCGCTTCGATGTACATCGGCCCCGCTGGGGAAAACATGGTGCGCAACTCGGCAGTCTGCACGAAGATCTGCCACGCCTGTGGCTACGGCGGCTACGGCGCTCTCATGGGCAGCAAGAACCTCAAGGCCATCGCCGTCAAGAGCAGGGGTAAGTTCCCAGCCGTCGACGCCCCTGAGGCCGTCAAGGTACTATGGAGGAAGGTCCACGCTGATCTCATCGCCGTATCCCCGATGCGTAGGTGGGGAACCGGCGCTATGGCCTACGGTGCAGGAGCAGGCACTAGCAGTGAGCCCATCAGGAACTGGCAAGAGGAGTGGCACGACGAGAAGCAGCTCGGCGTTAACCGCTACATGGACCGATACTGGGTCAAGGTCAAGTGGGCTGACTTCAACTGCACAACCAACTGCATGAAGGTCAGTTGCATAAAGTCGGGGAAGTGGAAAGGCGACATCACCGACGTCCCTGACTACGAGCTACAGGCCTACTGCGGCACCAACTTCGGAATATACGACGCCGGTGACAACATCCACCTCAGCACCCTGATGGACAAGCTGGGGCACAGCGGCATCAACGGAGCAAACACCGTCGGCTTCGCCGCCGAACTCTACCAGCGCGGCATACTGACCAAGGAGGATATAGGCTTCAAGCTCGAATGGGGTGACGTCGAGGCGTTCGACAAACTGACGCGCATGATGGCCTACCGGCAGGGTATCGGTGACATCCTCGCTGAAGGCAGCTACCGCGCCGCGATCAAGATCGCGGAGATGAAGGGACTCCCAAAAGATGAGGTCCTCAAGTACGTCGTCCACGTCAAGGGCATCGAGATTGGTGCCCACGGGACCCGGAGCGACGCCGACTACACCCATGATATGACCTACGCCGCGAGTGTTCAAGGCGGCGACCACACCGCCAATGTGACCGACGGCTACAACGACATGACAGGGAACCTCTACTTCGACTGCGCGGTCTACTGCAGCTTCACCGCCCGAGGGCCCAACCTTGCCCTGCAGTTCGACTTCGCGAAAGCCGTCACGGGATTCCCCATCACCGTCACGAGCTGGAGGAAGGTCAACGGCCCGAGGATAACCACATTGCAGAAGGCGTTCCTCCTAATGGGTGGACCCGACCTTACGTGGGAGCCGATCAAGGACGATGTTAACCCGCCGAGGTACTACGAGCCACTACCCTCTGGGCCATTCAAGGGTAAGACCACTGACAGGGAGAGGGTGGACCTGAGGATGCAGACGTACTTCGAGACCCTCGGCTGGGACGAGAGAGGCATCCCTAGGAAGGAGACCCTCGAGAGGCTTGACCTCGGCTTCCTAGAGAAGTCGGTTGCGAAGTACCGCTAAGCTCACTTTCACCAGCCCCCATTTTCTTCATTAGGACACGTTTTAAGCGACCTTTTCGAGTTCCTTCTAGATGTCGGTCTTCGACCTGCTCAACTCCCGGCTGCGGGATGCTCTAGCCGAGTTCAGTATGTTGAAACCGACGCCTCCTCAGGAAAAAGTGATTCCCCTGATCCTGGCTGGGGAGAACGTCCTCCTTATCGCACCCACGGCGAGCGGGAAGACCGAGGCCGCGATACTACCCATCTTCGACTCTTACCTCCGCGAGGGGGACAAGACAGGGATCAACATCATCTACATTACCCCCCTCAGGGCGCTGAACCGAGACATCGACAAGCGCATGATGGCGTGGGCGGAGCATCTCGGGATAGACGTGCAGGTGCGCCATAGCGACACGACGCAGAAGCAGAGGCGGAGTCAGCTCAGGAAGCCGCCGCAGATGCTTATCACCACCCCCGAGACGCTTCAAGCGATCCTCCCTACGAAGGACATGAGAAGGCACCTCACCTCCGTCAAGTGGGTTATTATCGACGAGATTCACGATCTCGCCGCCTCGAAACGGGGGGCGCAGCTCACAGTTGGCTTAGCGCGCTTAGACGAGGTCGCGGCTAGGCCCCCGCAGAGGATAGGTCTCTCCGCTACTGTGGGCAACCCTGAGACAATAGCCGCCTTTTTAGCCGGCTCCAACCCAATAAAGATCGTCGAGGTCACCGTCGACAAGGACTACGTTTACGACGTCGAGTTCCCCGAGCTACGGGACGAGGATTTCGACATTGGTAGCGACCTGAACACGACACCCGTCGCAGCCTCCCGCCTTCGCGCTATCAGAGACCTCGTCCGTGCCCACAACTCGACCCTCATCTTCGTCCAAGGCAGGGGTCAGGCGGAGAGCCTCGGCCATAAGCTGGGAAAGCTAGACCCCGGCATAGAGGTCCACCACGGGAGCCTTAGCCGGGAGCAGCGCCACATAGTCGAGGACAAGTTCAAGGCAGGAGAGCTGAAGGCGATAGTCGCTACCTCCACCTTACAGCTCGGCATAGATGTTGGCAACGTCGACCTCACCATCCAGTACAACAGTCCTCGACAGGTCTCAACACTTATACAGCGTGTGGGCCGAGCCGGCCATAAGCTAAGCAAACTCTCACAGGGAATCCTGATCACCGCCTACGGGGAGGACGCGCTGGAGTCGATGGTCACAGCCCGGAAGGCGAAGGTGAACGAGATAGAGCCCACTATCCCCCACAAGAACCCCCTCGACGTCCTCGCCCACCAGATAACCGGCATGACACTCGACAACGGCGAGGTCGACACCGAAAAAATTTTTTCTCTTATCCATAGTGGCGCAAGTTGCTTCAAGACCTTAAGCCATGAAGACTTCGACGACGTCGTCGGCTTCCTAAACGCCATCAGGATAGTTAACAGGAGAGGAGGTAAACGGGAGAAGACGAAGAAGGGTCAGAGATACTACTTCGAGAACCTCGGTATGATCAACGACGAGAGGCGCTACCCCTTCATCAACGTCGTCACCGACAAGGTCATCGGCACGGTTGGCGACGAGTTCTGGACGCTCCGTGCACGTGTAGGTCTCAACGTCATACTCAAGGGCAAGGTTTGGAAGATTCTGCAGATCGATGAGGATGAGGGGCGCTTATTCGTCCTCCCCAGTGATGACCCCCTCGGCGCCATCCCCGGTTGGGACGGGGAACTCATCGGCGTCACCAAGGACATCGCTGAAGAAGTGGGGGGCCTCAGGGAGAGGATAGCCGAGAGCATCAAGGCGGAGGGCCTCGATGCGACAGTCGAGGAGCTGTCCAAGGAGCTCAAGGTCCCATTAGCTACCATAGGCATCGCGGCGAAGGAGGTCGACGACCAGCTAAAGCACGGCTTCCCAATCCCCACGAAGGATCTCATACTCCTCGAGGCATACGAGCGCTACATCGTCATCCACACCGCCTACGGGAGCAAGGTCAACACGACCCTCGGCTGCGTCCTCGACGCCGCCCTGAGCGAGCGCGACCTCATACTCGGCTGGTGGAGCGACGCCTACCGCATCCTCATCGAGACCCCCCAGAAGGCAACGAAATACGACGTCGACGACATCCTGAACGTCCTGAAGGCCCTCACCCCGGAGGAGGCGGAGAAGAGGCTCACCGAGTACATGGAGTCACGTTTTCCCTATGCCTACAACATGAAGTTCATTGCCGAGCGCTTCGGAGCCATCCCACGGGGAAAAACGATGGGCTCTTCGGAGCTTAACCGGCTCTACCGCAGGTACAGGAACAGCCCCATCTACAAGGAGTCCCTCCGTGAGGTCTACAGGGAGAAGCTCGACCTATGGTCCGTGAAGGAAATTGCCACCCGAATATCCTCTGGTGCCGTCAAGCTTAGCTATGTCTCGGCGAGGGAGCCGAGCCCACTTGCCCGTCACATACTTGAGGCGTACGCTGACCTTGAGGATCTCATGGACTCGAGCATGGCTATTCCCGACCAGCTCGAGTACATGCAGAAAAGTGTCCTCGCCCGCGAGGTGAAGCTGAGCTGCATGAACTGCAACGAGTGGCACGAGGAGGTGAGGATACGTGACCTCCCAGAACGCCCCACCTGCCCCCGCTGCGGCTCCGGCCTGCTCGCCGTCCTCCGCCGATACGAGGACCCATTCCACTTCCAGTCCCTCTTCAACCGCATGAAGGTAGGGGTGCAGCTCCTCCCCGAGGAGATGGACACCGTCACAAACGGTCGCAAGACCGCCGATCTGGTCCTCAGCTACGGGCATAAGGCTCTGGAGGCGCTCGCCGTCCACGGCGTCGGTCCAGTCACCGCCTACCAGGTCCTCAGCAGGATGCACGCCACGAACAAGGACTTCTACTCGGACCTGCTTAAGGCAAAAATCCAGTACATGCGCACTCGGCAGTACTGGGATGACAAAAAGAAGTAAGCTTACTCGTCGTCTTTGAGGTACTCGCTCTCATCGTCCCCTGCCTCGAGGGCGAAGTTCATATGCGCCATGCTCGCACCCGCGTTCAGGGCGGCGGCGACTGCGATGACCTCCGCGAGCTCCTCCTTCGTCGCGCCCGCGGCGATCGCCCTCTTCGCGTGTGCCTCGATACAGTACGGGCACCTAGTGATGTAGGTGGCCGCCACCGCGCAGAGCTCCTTCGTCTTAACGTCGAGCTTGCCCGGCTCGAAGACCTTCTCGTCGAACTCGTTGAAGGCCTTGAGGACCTTCTGGTTCCAGTACTTTGTGACTTCCCTGTTCCTCTTCTTGGCGTAATAGTATGCCATAGCCTACCGTCTCAGTGTGACCGTATTCAAGCCTTACGGTCGACAGCGTATTACGCCCTCGAGGGCGATGAGGCTCCTCTCGACACCTCCCCCGATCCCCTTGCGGTTTAGGTCGGCGAGGCGCTTGCCGAAGGAGTCGTTGCCGAGAATCTCCTCCGTTAGAAGAAGTAGCCCGTCCCTCTCTATGTGTCTCTGGTGTATAGCGTGGGCGACTCCAAGCTCTTGTGCCCTCCTCGCATTGCCGTACTGCTCAGGGTGCTTCGGGACAGGGATGATTATCGAGGGCTTCCCGTAGCAGATGCTCTGCATCATCGTTTCGTGGCCTCCCCGGGAGACGACGAGGTCGCAGGCGTTGAGGACGTCAAACCTGTCGCTGACCCAGTCAACCTCGATGAGAGAGCCTCTTCTGGTGGGCTGTGTGTTGCCGTTAGGATTTCCCATCGACATGACTACCCGATATTCGTCGGGGAAAGTTTCGAAGATAGGAGCGAGTATCTTTAAGAGTGGTAGCCTCTCGGCGCGTGGGCCGCTTATCCCCGCGTAGACGAGCTTCTGCTCTGGTCTTACCCCCAGATCCGCCCTGACCTCGTCCCTGCTCCTCGCCTCCTTAGGCATCTTCGGGAGGATGGCGCCAATCAGCTCCACCTTGCTCTGGTAGGGGCCGGGTATCCTGAGGCAGTCGATGCTGAGGGTGTAGGGGGCTGGGAAGTCGGGTATGAGTATCTTGTCGGCGTACCCCCAACCCCTACCGATGAGGGTCATTATAACGCCGTCGGCGACCTTAGCTAGCATGAACATGTCCCTCTGCCGTGGGATGAGGGGGGTGAACTGGTTGAGGATGAGGAGGACGGGAACGTGGAGCATTTTCGCAGCGAAGATTGATGAGAGGCGGGAGTCTGAGACGACGACATCCGGCATGTAAGCTTTGATGTGTTTGATCTCCTGGTTGACTTGCCTCATGAATGTGGGGAGTGCCTTGACGCCTTGCCTCACACTGGACATTTTGAGGTCGATGCTGCCCGAGGAGTCGTTTGCCATCGAGATGGGTGGAACAGCGATTGCGCTGAAGCCTTGACTCTTAGCGTAGTCAATGCCTTCGAGGTAGGTGGAGAAGAGGACGTCTGCTCCGCGTCTCCGCAGCTCGTAGGCGATTGGCATATTCCGGCTAACATGGCCGAGCCCTATGCCGTTCGGGGTGAAGTAGACCCTCGCACCCCTGAAGTCCCCCAAGGAGCCCTCACTCGCCCCTGATCTCCAGCCTCTTCACGTCCCCGCCCGGGGACTCCTCGGCAAAGATGATAGCCTGAAACTTGGAGACCTGTGTGCCGGGTACGAGCCATGTATCGGGGGAGAGACCCGCCTTCACACAGCATTGGGAGAGGAACTCCTCGGAGTCCCAGCCCCACTCCGTCGCGACTTGGGGCAGGAGGAGACCGCTCCGCCCACCGCGCTTCACAATCAAGCCGTCGCATCCGACCTTGACAACGGATGGACTCTCCTCCGGCTTCTTCATATCAATCGATTCCGGGGGCGTGAGTACACTCACCTCGATGACCATCTCGCCTAGCTCCTTACTATTCAAATGTGGGAACCTGGGGTCCTCGAAGGCAGCTGCGTAGGCCATGTCGTCTACTGCCTCGACGAGGGGCTTGATGGGGTATGGGTAGCCTATGCAGCCCCTGAGCTGCGTCTCACCATCTACTATCTTGTTGAGGGTGACGAAGACACCGCATTCCTCCCTTGTCTTCGTGGGGGCGTCTTCGAGGCTGATCTCGGCCTTTGTAAACGCGGCTTCTATCCTTCTCCTCGCCAACTTGACGAGGTAGGTCCCTTCTTCAAGCGTAAGGTCGAAGGTCATTTCGTTCCCTCTTCCATCATTCGGGTGCTCGGCGCTTTTTAAAGCCTGCCGGAGAAGCGCCTAACCCCTTCCAGCGCCGCTGAGGGTCTCGACTATTCTTGGCCAGTGGCTACCCCGCCAGTAGATGCTGCCGCAGTGGGGGCAGACCCAGTAGTCATCGATGACCTTATAAGTCCCATCCGGGACCTTGTCGTCGACCTCCTCCTTCCTCACCTTATCAACGGTGTTGTTGCACTTCGGGCACCGCGCTTGGGTCGGGTCGTACTCTAGTCCAAGCTGGGTATTGAGCTGTCGTAGCGCGTCTTCGTCGCTCTCATTCTTTATGTATATGACCTCGATGCCACGCTTACGAGCCCTGTGAACAAGAGCCTCGTCACGTGTAAGCAGGATGCGACTCTCCCTATTCGCTGTCTCTATCAAATCGTCGTCTGGGGTGTCCTTCAGGTATTCGGTGTTGTAACCACCCATGCGAAGCCACCGGGATAGGCTGCCGAGCATGCCATCTAGGAGGAAGCGTGGCCTCATGTCTGGGCTAGAATTGTGCTCTGGCGTTTATTCTTCCTTCTCCTCGGCCCTGCAGTCCTCACAGAGGAACTCGCCGTCGACGGCGCGCAGGTTCATCGAGTAGGTCTCGCAGCGGTCGCAGTACCCGACTGTCGAGGGGCTGAAGCCGTTCGTTGCGCCGTTGATCTTGGAGTTTTCCCTCATGATCTCCATTATCGTGGGGATGATCCTGATGATGTCCTTGTGGCTGATGACGCCGACTAGCTGCCCCTTGTAGGTGACGCCGAGGCGCCGTATGTTGAGCTTGTCCATCATCCTCATCGCGTCGACTATCGGGGTCTCTGCCTTTACGACCCTGAGGGGGCTGGACATGACTTGGCCCGCGTTCACACCGGGTGTGGACATGCCGTCGGCGACGACCCTGAGGACGATGTCCCTCTCGGTAACAATGCCGATAGGCTGCCCCTCGGTATTGTTCACGACGATGGCGCCGAGCTTGTGCTCCCTCATTAACTTGGCCACCTCGGTGATGTCACTCTCCTCGCTGACGGAGAATACGGGGCTCGACATGGCCTCCCTGACCATCATCTTGGGTTCAAGCTCGAGACTCAACGCCTAACTCCTCGTTTTGACAATGGACTCTTGGTATAAAAAGGGTATGAAGTGGTAGCCTGTAGTAACTGATGAAGCCTCTATGCACGGACGTGGCTGATGCATCCGCAGTTCTCGCAGACGATTATGCTGCCATTCGCCTTAGCGGATGCCACGCCGACCCACCCTCCGCACCTGCTGCACCTGACCAGGACACCGCCACCAACGGAAGCGGAGGTCTTGATCTCACCCGCCTTCTCTATACCGGTTAGCAGGTCGGGTCTCCTTAGGCCGAGCCGGGACGCCATGATGCGTATCGAGTTCGGGCTCCTTGAGGGGATGCTGTTCTGGAGATCTGTGAGCGTAGCTATGGTTGGGTACAGTCTTCGTAGAGTGTTGACTTCCTGCTCGGTCCATCCTCTCGGTCTCATCATTGCATAACTACCCCTGATGTTAAGCGTAGCACGGGGCGATGTCTATGTTCGTAGTCTGAGAAGGTAATGGATTTCGGTCTCCCGGTTCGCTTACCCCCTTCACCACCCACTGGAGTTTCCCCAGACCTACCTAAGGGCTTCGTTCCTCCCGTGCCTCGCTTCTCGGCATGGCTGGGCTCCTCCGGCCTCATGGACTCCCCGCGCTACGATGAGTGGGCGACCCGGATCGTATTTGATAGCTCTGTTGCGCGGATGGTTCATCGGCGCAGATTGCGAGTGGAAAACGTTATCCACTCTTTGTCGCATCGCAGTAAATATTGTCACGGGGCGTTGAGACCAAAAGCGGTTTTCCCGGGGCCGTGAAACGATTATGGATCACCGTCGCTTATTTGACTTATCCGGGAAAAATCACGACAATATAAAGGGGTCAAACCCCACATTTCTGAATTAGGCTTTTGATCCTCTCCTCAAGCACGATGTGGACGGCTAAGCTCGGCTCCTTCTGGATACAGTCATCGACCCCTACCTAACGCGCATTCTTGATAACCTTCTCGTCGTCCTGACATGTACAAAGGATAAAGGGCGTGTCGTACCCGTCGACCCTCAGTCTCTAGCAGAGCTCCATACTGCTAATCCTGTTCTATCGTGTAGTTGCTGACGATGCAGTCGAATGGCCATCGGGATATAATTTCGAGCGCTTTCTCGCAGGAGCTGGTCTGTTCGAACGTAAACGACTCATCGATTCTCTCGAGTGAAATGTCAAGCAATTGGAGCTGGGTGGCGTCATCGTCCACAAGTAGTAAGCGCGTCTCCGCACTTTTCTGGCTCATTATGGTTGAACCCGGGGAATCGGGGGATTTAGTCTAGAAGTTACTTAGGGCGGTTCTCGAAGACCGTCTTGCATTTGAGGCACACAGAATCGTCAGCTTGTGTTTGTGGAATCTATACCTGCTATAATGGATTTCTTCACCACGCAGACGGGGTAGTCCTCCCCACACCTGACCTTATGCCCGGCATTATCCCTGAAGTTCTTCTACTGCCGCTGACAGCGGATTAAATATCTTTTTTCGATTCACAACTAGATGAAGGATCGATTAGGGTAAACGAAAGGTTTAATGGAAAACCACGGGTTGGGTTATGCGACTCCTTTGGACATCCACTACATCAGCAGGCCGGAGCTCGACCACCCCGACATGATTGCGGCGTGGCCCGGCATGGGCTATATAGCCAAGATATCCGCCGACTACCTTCGTAGACGCCTTAACGCGAGGCTCTTCGCCGAGGTGACGTACTTCCACAACATGCTCGTCTACAACAAGGGTGTCGGCGAGCTCTCGCCCATAAAGCACAGGTTCTACGCCGCTCCGTCGAGGAACCTTATCATCTGCGTGGGGGACGCACAGCCCTCGATCCCCGAGGAGTCGGTTAGGCTCGCAGAAAAGGTGGTGGAGCTTGCCGTCGACTTCGGCGTGAAGCGGATGTGGACGATGGCCGCCTACCCGACGGAGTACACGGACGAACCCAAGGTCTACGGGGTCTGCTCGGGGGAGGATATGAAGGAGTTCCTCGGCTCGCACGGGATCAAGGTGGTGGACGAGGAGGGGGTCGTCAACGGCCTCAACGGCGTTGTCATCGGCGTTGCGAAGAGCCGCGGCATACCCGGCGCCTGCCTCATGGGTGATATAAAGTACGCGAACGTACCACAGCACCTCTCCTCACGCGCCGTACTCATCAAGCTTGCCTCCATCCTCAACCTCGAGCTCGACACAACCCTCCTCGAGAAGAGGGCGAGGCGTCTCGACGCCTCAATAAGGAAAAGGCTCGAAGTATTCGAGGAGGAAACTGACCTCCTCCCCCTCTCGGACAAGAGGCCCGAATACATCAGTTAGATAAGAATCATAAGCGGCGGATATTTTCAGATCACCATTCGGTGACCCTCGCTGACCCCCAGACTCCAGAGCCTGCCGTCAGGGTTTCCGTCTCCGACACAGGCGTGTGCATCCAGAGAGAATCGAGTAGGAAGGTATTTTTTCCCCTCTTAACGACGAAGTCGGGGGTAATGGGGCTTGGGCTCACCTACTGCAGTCGAGCAGTTGAGACCCAGGGTGGTAAGATCAGCTTCGAGTCGCAGGTCGGAAAGGGAAGACTTTCCACATAACGATACTCATCAGGTTCGGTTAATGCGATACACCCAAATATCCCGACGCCGGATAAGAGCGGTGAACGCCCGATGAAGCCGTCCGAGAAGCTCTACTGGATCAAGGTGGGTCTAGCGCTCGTCGCCGCAGTGCTCTGCGTCGCATTACAGAGATTCGGGAACATCGACGGCACACTCGTCTTCATGCTTGGGACGCTCCTCTACCTAGCGTCCTCCGACCTGCTCTCTGGGTGGCTCAAGATGGACCGCGGCCACGGCTTAAAGGTGGGCGTAGGCGCTTACATCTTCATCTGGATAATGGCGTGGACGCTTCTCTACACGATCTTTAGGGTTGCGCCACTTTAGAGAATTTGTTCGTGGCAAGTCTGTAGTGGACTAGGTCACTCCAGGCGCTAAAGAATCCGAGGTCGAATGGTTTCGGCCTCCCCTTCATGAGTATCTCCCTGAAGTCCTTGCTTTGCTTCTCCAGGTCCTCCTCGGTGTCGCTGGACCTGTTGAGGTAGTCCCGCTCGTCGCCGCTCCGGGCGGATGTGAGTATGCCCTCGAGGGCTTTTATGTAGCCGTCCTGGAATTCGGGGTTTGAGAGTTTCCTGTTGCGCACCTCCCCCAGAGCCTTGTCGGCGTCGCTGAACCGCCTCTCTATGACGGCGTCGAAGAACACTATGACGGCTTCACGGGTCTTGCCCGTCGCCGTCAGGGCTCGGGGTCTGTCAGCTCTCTTCATCGCTCTCTATTCCTTGCTCGGTTATCCTGATGGGTACCTCCCCTTCTGGGAGGCTTGGGCTCACAGTTAGTTTGGCTATGCGTATATTATCTCTGCCCTTCCTGAGGAAGATTCTGGTGTGGCTCATGTGGCCTACTATGTGGCCGCCGACAGGCATGACACCCTTCGTAAAGAAGGCGTCGGGCTGTGACATCACCTGGTTGGTGATGACGGCGACTGTGTTGAAGGCGCGGCTCAGCCTCATGAGCTTGTGCATGTGCTTGTTGAGTAATTGCTGGCGGTTGACGAGCATCTCCCTGCCGAGGTACTCGCTTCGGAAGTGGCTGGTAAGGCTGTCGACGATTATGAGGCGGATGTTGTTCTCCTTGATGACCTCGTCGGCGTTGTCGAGGAGGACCATCTGGTGGTCGCTGGTGTACGCCTCGGCGAATATTATACGCTTGAGAACCGCATCCGGATCTAGGCCGAAGCGCCGGGCTATCTGCTGTATGCGTTCGGGGCGGAAGGTGTTCTCGGTGTCCACGTATAGGGCTCCGCCGTTTAACCCACCCTGCTCCTCGGAGAGCTGTACGGTGACGCAGAGCTGGTGGCATATCTGGCTCTTGCCCGTGCCGAACTCGCCGTAGAACTCAGTGAGACTCTGAGTCTCTAGCCCGCCCTTTAGCAGGGTGTCGAGACTCAGGCACCCCGTCGTGAGCTGCTTGATCTGTTTCCTGATCTCGACGAGTTCGTCTCCGCGGACGAAGGTGATGGCGATGCTCTTACGGGCAGCCTCGATGACCTTCCCAGCCGTCTCCTCGCCTATCCCGGCGGTGATCAGCTCGGCAGTCGTCGCCATAGCTATAGACTCGACGGTCTTGAAGCCTATTTCCTTAAGCTTCGCAGCCATGGCGGGGCCGACTGATGGCAGGTCCTCTATCGTCTGGTACTTCGCCTTGTAGTAAGCCGAGTCCATTGGCTCGACCGCGTCTTTGGGTTTGCCCGCCATTCCGTTTATGTCTCAGGGACCGGGGTTAAAAGGGCGTCGGCGCGTGCACGTTGTCCCCATTATTCGAAGACGTCCCAAAAATGCGTGGTATGGATGCCTTTCTTAAAAAGGAAGGCGGTGTTGAATCTAATAACGGGCCGACGGGTCGAGGTATCCGAACTGCTACTGGACTTCGATGTTCTCCTCGGGGAAGCCAAGCTCAATCAGCATGTCCTTGACGGTGTCGCGGTGATCGCCCATGAGCATTATCTGCTCATCCTTGGCCGTTCCACCGCATGCACACTTGTTTTTGAGCTGCGTGGCTATTTTCTTGAGCTGGTCACCCTTCGAGTCGATACCGTCGATGATGGTCCAGGTCTTGCTCCATTTGCGGTTTTCTAACCGTATTCTTATCCGCTGCTGCTCCCGGCTCATCTCCTCGCAGACGCAAAGGTCCTTAGGGAGTCCGCAGACGGGACAAATCTCCGCCATTCTCAAGCATGAGTTAGTAGCCTCCTACTAAAAGCTTTGCTGTTTTTAGGGAAGGCCCAAGAATTGAAGCGTAGCAGGCGGCATTCTTCAAGCCCTCTCCCCACTGTATATTTCGGGCTGTTTTAAAGGCGATTCCAACCAAAGAAGGCAGGGATCGGGTTATCGAAATTTGCTGGTATATTGAAGATGGCTAGAGTTGGTTTAATTTGGCTAGATTTAATTTAAAGAATACGGCCGGGTAAAAAATACTCGATAAATCGCTAAGTGTAGTTCTGTAGGAGGCTGAAAGCCTTCAACGCATCCCTCGTGTCTAGGACTATGACAGTGTTCGTGAAGCAACTGATGAACTCTATGATGTTGATGTCGTGCCCCCCCATGAGCTGGGTTATGAAAGCGACGAAGCCGGGGGTAGTCTCTACACGGTCCGGGCTGAGGAGGACGAGGGCAACTAGGTTACTCATCATCTGGACTTGTTTCGGCAAGTCCTTGCCGAGCCCCGTTTGGTCTACTATATAGACATAACTGTCGGTGAGGTAGGCTGTGACGAGGTAGGGGATGTCAAGCTTAATGGGGCTGATGAGCACGGCGATCTTGTCCTGAAGACGGACCTTCGACTCTTTGAGTATGCCACGGACCTCATCCTCCTGCAGCCTGCGTTCCTTCGACAGGTCCTCAGCGATGCGTATCACAGCTGCCTTAATAGCCTCGGTGCTCCCTTCTCCTATTTCCTCTTGGAGCATCCTAGCCAGCGCACTGTAGTTGACTATGCCCATCTTCAATGAGTCGAGTAGGCTTGGCCTCATCTGTATCGCCTCCCTCACGAGCTGCGCTACGGACTTTGTCCCATCGTCCTTACTCAAAGCCATAAATGAAACATCAATATGCTATTTTATAAATGCGCGCCCTATTTTCGACACGCATCAAATATCTACAGCCCTTACGCGCGCGCATAAAGGGGTATTTAAGCCCACTGGAGAAAATAAAAAAGTTATACACAATATCACGTCACAACCATCGCGCCTTATATGGCAGGCAAACCAATTCAACACAAACTGGTGACAACGATGTCGAGGGAGGAGTCGCTAATCGAGATACTCAAGGCAGCCCTACCACTACCTCCGAAGGTTGTCCTCGCCTACAAGAATCTCAAACCCGTCTTCACCAGTGGAGACCTTGCACGAGTCTGCGACATAAGCCGGAGCAGCGCCAAGTTCTACGTCAACAAGATGGTCCAGCTCCGCTTGGTCGCAAAGGTTCCCCACAAGCGCATGTATCAGAAGTACCCCAACGCCACAACTTATAGTGGCTGGCTACGCGACCTTCTCAAACTCGCCATCGAGCCCCTGGAGAACGGGCAGCTAGCCCTCCCAGAAGAGAAGGAAGAAGAGGAGTGACCGTGTCCCTCCGAGACATAGCTAATCCGAAGAAGAGGCGTGAGAGATTCACACGCACCCTCACCGGCAAACAAGTCCGTGCTATGAAGAAACGCGGTTACGATGCTGAACGAGAACTCGTAGGGATGATGCGAGAACAGGGTTTCGACGCTGTCAGGGTCCCAGTCAGTGCCCCCAGCACTGAGCCTCTGCCCGATGTCTTCGCCGTTAAAAAGACGACGGTCGTCGCCTTTGAGGTCAAGAGCCAGGTAAAATACTCCTACTACAAATCCGACCAGGTCGCCAAACTCAACGCCTTCTTAGACATACACAAGATATACCCCAGACGCTACGCCGTACTTGCGGGTAAATTCAAGTACAAGGGTTGGTGCTTCAGCATCGCTGAACGCCCAGGAGACTACACCCTCAAAACAGGCGAAGGACTGACCTTCATGGAACTAATCACCCGGCTAACCTAAGCCGAGTTTATATATCGAGCTTCTAATCCAGTGATCAAAAGGCGACAGCGGATGGTAGTCGAACTTAGCTACGAAAAAGCCAGGAAAAAGAGCACGAACGAGATCGCGAACTGCAACTCAACGGCTGAGCTGCAGCCGCTCACACAGATAATCGGGCAGGATCGCGCCGTGAAGGCACTCCAATTCGGCCTATCGATGAAGGATGGGGGCTTCAATATATACGTCTCCGGCATGTCGGGCACGGGACGTAAAACGGCGATCGTCGGTTTCCTCCAGGAGAAGGCGAAGGATATGCCGGTCCCACCGGACTGGTGCTATGTCAACAACTTCAAGGACCAGAACCAGCCGAACGCCCTAAAGCTCCCCGCGGGAAAGGGTAAAACCTTCCGCGACGACATGGACAAGTTCACGGAGGACGTCAAGAAGGAGCTCCAGAAGGCCTTCGAGAGCGAAGACTACGCCCAAAAGCGGGGTAGCACAGTGAAGAAGTATGATGACGATAAGAACGAGCTCTGGCAGGAGATCAACCAGAAGGCAAACGAGGCAGGCTTCTTCCTCCAGCGCAGCCCGATAGGCATAGCGATAATCCCTGTCATAAACGGGCAACCGATAGCAGACGAGCAGTTCACAGCGCTACCCCCAAAGATCAGGGAGCAGATCAGGGAGCGCCGTGAGAAACTACAAGACGAATTTAGGAGCGCCTTCCGACAATTTAGAGACCTCGATAAAAACGCCGAGGAGGCTGTCGACAAGTTCAACAAAGACGTTGCCACCTTCGCTATGGACCACCTCCTCGAGACCCTCCTTGAAAAATACGGAGACATAGATGAGGTTAAGGAATTCCTCACTGAGGTCAAGAACGACATCCTCGATAACCTCGACACCCTCCTAACCGCCGGTCAGCCGAAACAGCAGCCCGCACTACCCTTCCTGATGCCTGGAGCAACAGAAGACCCAACAAGCAGCTACAAGGTCAACCTCATCGTAGACAACTCCGACCTCAAAGGGGCGCCTGTCATCACCGAGATGAGCCCCACCCAGCCACACCTATTCGGCATAGTCCAGAAAGAAGCCCGGTTCGGAGCCCTACTGACCGACTACACGATGATCCGCGGAGGTTCAATCCACAAGGCGAACGGCGGCTTCATAGTCATACCCGTAGAGGACTTGCTAATGGACGCCGTCGCGTGGGACAGCCTCAAGAAGACTATAACAAGCAAGCAGATCAAAGTGGAGGATATAGCCCAGCGCCTCGGTTACATAGCAACAAAGACGCTGACACCCGAACCTATTCCATTCAATGCCAAGATTGTGATCGTCGGCAGCCCTGACATATACTACCTTCTCATCCAGTACGACAGGGATTTCAAGGAGATCTTCAAGGTCAAGGCCGACTTCGACACGACGATGGAGCGGAACGAGGAGAACATCAAGATGTACGCCTCCTTCATGTGCACCCTATGCAACAAGGATAACTTAAAACACCTAGATACCACTGGCATCGCCGCTGTAATTGAGTATAGCTCCAGACTAGCTGAGGACCAGGAGAAGCTCTCCACATGGTTCTCGCAGGTCTCCGACATAATCAAGGAAGCAGCCCACTATGCCGACGAGGACAAGAGCGAGTTCACCACGGGCAAACACATCGAGAGGGCCCTCGAGGAGAGGCTCTATAGGAGCAACCTAATCGAGCAGAAGCTGGAGAAGATGATCGAGGAGGGCACTATACTAGTCGACACTACCGGCGAGAAGGTCGGACAGATAAATGGTCTCAGCGTTATGAGCCTTGGAGACTTCGCCTTCGGGAAGCCGAGTAGGATCACGGTGAGCACGGGAGTCGGAAAGAAGGGCATCATCGACATCGAGCGCGAGGCTCAGATGGGCGGCCCGATTCACACCAAGGGTGTCCAGATATTGAGCGGTTTCCTCTATGATCGCTACGCGAAGGAATTCCCACTAAGCCTTACAGCACGTCTCGTCTTCGAGCAAAGTTATAGCGGTGTCGAGGGGGACTCCGCCTCCAGTACCGAGCTCTACTGCATCCTCAGCGCACTCAGCGGAAAACCGATCAAGCAACACTTCGCCATCACTGGATCAGTCAATCAGAAGGGCGAGGTCCAAGCCATTGGTGGTGTAAATGAGAAGCTCGAAGGTTATTACCAACTATGCAAGGCGAGGGGACTCGATGGGCAGCACGGTGTTGTCATCCCGGCTAGCAACGTTAAGCACCTCATGCTAAAGCAGGAAGTAATCGACGCCATGAAGGCGGGTAAGTTCCATATCTACCCCGTCTCAACGATCGACGAGGGCATCGAGGTATTGACCGGAGTGCCAGCGGGTGTTCTGGGTAAGGATGGGAAGTATCCTGTGGGTACGATAAACCGCCTCGTTCAAGACACCCTCGCCGACATGGCGGAAAAGTCCAAAGAGTATAGAGAGTAGGCGACAGCAAACCCTTTTTCTTTTACCCTCACGTCCACTATCCTTGGCGCGTCTAGGATGGAGAAGATCTGGGACGTCATCATCGTTGGTGCGGGGCCCGCCGGGTTAACGGCGGGGATTTACACTGCGCGGCAAGGCCACAGCACCTTGTTACTTGATAGCGGGAAGGTTGGGGGACGCGCCCTTGAGGCCCATAGAATTGAGAACTACCCAGGTTTCCCGCAGGGCCTCACCGGCGCTGAATTGATGGACCTCTTCACAGGGCAGGCCAAGAGGTTTGGCGTTGAGTTCAAGCCTGAGACTGTAATCGGGATCGCTGATGCTGGCGACTACAAGATAGTCTCCACGCGCGGCGGATACCATCAGGGGAAGACAGTAATAATCGCGGCGGGTATCCAGCGCAAACAACTCAGCGTCCCCGGCGAGATGGAGTTCAAGGGCAGAGGCGTTAGCTACTGCGCGATCTGCGACGGCCCGTTCTTCAAGGATAAAGTAGTGGCCGTCGTGGGTTCGGGCCATGAAGCAGTTCAGGATGCGATCCACCTAACCAACACAGCGTCCAAAGTCATAGCTATTCCCGGAAAGAAAGGATACAGCGAAGACTACCCGGAGTTAGCAACTCTTCGCCACAATCCCAAGGTCGAGGTCATAGAGGGGCAGGAAATCGTCGAGATCGTTGGCGATGAATTTGTAACCGGGGTGAAGCTCACCGAGGGTAGAGTCAATAAACTGGCTACAGATGGCGTCTTCATACTCCTCGAGCACATCTCGACCTCCAATATTCTCGTAGAGGCGGGCATTGACGCCGACGAAGGCGGTTGCATCATCGTCGACAGGAATCAGCAGACTAACCTACCCGGCTTCTTCGCGGCAGGGGACTGCTGTTGCATCGCCTGGCAGGTAGTCACGGCTGCGGGTGAAGGCGCCAAGGCCGCCTTATCAGCAATGAAGTATGTGAAACAGAAGGGAACAACTTGATCAAGATCGAGTATTTCCACAATCCTGTATGCCCCTACTGTCCCGCGGCGAAGACACTCGTCACAAAGGTTCTGCAAGGGCTCAAGGACATTGAGTTGGTAGACGTCGACACATTCACCGACGAGGGCATCGCCCGTGGAATGTCGCTTAACATCATGGCGGTCCCCGCCATCGCTATTAACGGAATCGTGAAGATCACCGGCTGGCCCTTCGAAGAGCGGGACCTCGTGGCCTGCATAGAGGAAGCCCGCAAGAAGTAGAGTCAACCGCTACATTTTTACGAACACTAGCCTCAGTCCCACCAACCAGAGGTGCGATTGGATGCGGTACTCAATAAAATCGGTCAAAGCCAGGGAGATTCTGGATAGTAGAGGCAACCCAACCATCGAGGTCGACGTCGCCACAGAGGGTGAAATAATAGTCTCCGCTGCGGTCCCGAGCGGCGCCTCGACCGGAATATACGAGGCAGTGGAACTCCGAGACGGCGGAAAACGTTACGGTGGCAAAGGAGTTACGAATGCGGTCGCTGCCGTTGTCAAAACCCTTCAACCGAAGCTACTTGGCATGGATGTTAGACAGCAGGCTAACATCGATGGGTTGATGATTGAAATCGACGGCACTGAGAACAAGTCCAAGCTAGGTGGCAATGCGATGCTTGGAGTAAGCCTAGCCTGCGCACGAGCCGCAGCAGCCTCAGATGGCCTTCGTCTGTACGAATACATCGACAAGGACTCGTCTCTTCTTCCTGTTCCGTTCTTCAACGTCGTCAATGGCGGTAAGCACGCCGGTAACCAACTGGACTTCCAAGAGTTCATGATAGCCCCCACTGGAGCGGAGAACTTCCGAGAGGCCCTGCGCATGGGCACCGAAGTCTACCAGAGCCTCAAGGGTCGCCTCCAAAAGGCGTATGGTAAGACATCGATAAATGTCGGGGACGAGGGCGGCTTCGCCCCCCCGGTGAAGACACCTGAGGAGGCGCTCGAAGCACTCTGGGGCGCGATCCAGGATGCTGGCTATGTAGATGAAGTCAAGATCGGAATAGATGTAGCCTCAAGTACCTTCTACAAGGACAACTCCTACACAGTAGCAGGAGTCAATTACGACACCGATGAATTGATTGAGCTTTACCGGGAGCTGGTAGCAGCATACCCGATAATCAGCATCGAGGACCCGATACAGGAGGAGGACTACGAGGGTTTCGCGAAGGCGACGAAGCTCCTCCCCACCCAGATCGTTGGTGACGACCTATTCGTGACCAACCCAAAAAGGCTAGCAAAAGGCATAGAGATGGGGGCTTGCAACGCACTCCTGTGGAAGGTGAACCAGATAGGAACCCTTACGGAAGCTTTGGAGGCGGCGAATCTCGCGAAGAAGAACAAGTATGGTATTATGGCGTCCCATCGCAGCGGTGACACGGAGGACCCGTGGGTCGCTGACCTCTCCGTAGGCATCGGTTGCGGACAGATAAAGAGCGGCGCCCCAGCCCGCGGCGAGAGGACGGCGAAGTATAACCAGCTCCTCAGGATCGAGGAGTGGCTAGGAGACAAGGCGAGTTACCCAAAAGGTCTGCTCGGATAGAAGCCGTTACTGCCCTTATCATGCCACTTGCTGGGTCATACACTACTAGTGAAGCTACACGCCAACTTACAAGTGGATTCAAAAGTGACCAAATCCTGCCTAATGTTTGGGAAACACATCGAGACCATCTGTGCTGGCATCAATCCTGACGAACATAACTAACATTTTTAGCCCGAACCGCGCGCGTGACAGTTCCATTAAGTAACCTCTGTTTACTTGACGCTGGGTATTTAATCGGAGGGATGCATCTCGTTGTGGGTCACCTAGTTTGAGGATATTGCCACCTATGATTACCCCAGATGTGGCGGGGAGGATACTTGACGGAGTAAGAAACGTATCGCTTGACCTCGGTTTATCAACCTCCTATATTAACGTGGCACGTGAAACCGTGAACTTAAGGGGTCATGACGTGAGACTCGATGACATTCGAGAAATCGCTCGGAAGGAGAATGCTGTGTTCTTTCCCGATAACGGTTCTTTCTACCAGGTTGCCATTTCCTCTGAAAGATTTTACAAGCTCGTCCCCACTGAATGTGCGCCGACGCTCGAGATTGATGGGGTCAGGATGCACAGGACCAAAGAGACCACTCCCGATAAAGACACAGACGAGAAGCTCGGTGTCCTCGGGGTGAATGGAGGTCGGGTTCTCGACACCTGCATGGGTCTAGGCTACACAGCGGTCGGTGCCCTTGTCAGGGGGGCGGAGGTCGTCGTCTCTGTGGAGAGGGAGCCTCCGGTTGTCATGGTGGCACAGATGAATCCCTGGTCTAGTCGCCTTTTCGAGGGTGAGATCCGCCTCTTGCTCGGTGATAGCTTCTCCGTTGTGGATGCTTTTCCGGGAGGTTTCTTCGACTGGGTAATACATGACCCGCCACGTCTCACACATGCGGGACATCTCTATAGCGAGGAATTCTACAGAAAGTTGTACCGTATAATGGCCAGTGGTGGAAAGCTCTTCCACTACACGGGGGAGCCGAGGTCCCGCTACAGGGGGGTGGACCTTCAGAGGGGGGTTCAGAGGCGGCTCAGAGCCGCTGGTTTCTGTGGGATGAAGTACCACACCGGCGTGATGGGGATAACCTGCGAAAAGTGACTAGTCCTTGCCTAGGAGCCTGAATAGCTCGTCTTGGCGGACGGGGTCTATAGTCTTCTGGGTCCCGTTTGTTCGGGTTATGACCCTCCCCTCGGACCTCTCCTTTACCTCTCCTATGATGGTAGCTTGGACCCCAATGCTCTCTAAGGTGTCGAGGACCTTGCCGACGCTCGAGTCGCTCACCGCCATCAGCAGGGAGCCCGAACTGAGTAGCTTGAGTGGGTCAATATCGAGTGTATCGCAGATAATGCTCGTTTCGGGGGCGACTGGTATAAGGTTCTCCTCGACGCTGAGGCCGACTCCAGCGGCAGCGCCCATCTCGAAAAGCCCGTTTATAATCCCTCCCTCGGTTGGTGTGTGCATAGAGTGGACGCCACCAGCCTCTACAGCCTTGAGGGCCTCGGGGACAACGCTGATTGAGTCGATCATACTGCGCGCCCTCTGCAGGGTCTTGGGATCGACTTTCTTCCTCCTCAGCTTCTCCTCGAGGTCCGAGGCGAGTATGCTCGTCCCCTCGAGCCCAGCAGTCTTCGTGAGTATGATCCTATCACCTGGCTTCGCTCCTCCTGTTGTGACGTACCTACTCTTCGAGGCCTCCCCCATCATGAATCCTGACACTATCGGCTTCTCTAGACCCGCGACGCACTCGGTGTGGCCGCCAATTATCTCAACGCCGAGCTCTGTGCAGGCTCGGTTTATCTCATCCATTATCTCCGCGAGTTTCCCCTCCGTGCAGCCCTCGGGGAGTAAGATGGTGTTCATGAACCAGAGCGGCTTGGCGCCTCGTGCGGCGACGTCGTTGGCGTTGACGTGTACTACGAGTCTACCTATGTTTACCTCCGCCCCAGTGATGGGGTTGGCTTTCGCGACGAGAACCTTGGCTCCAATGTCTATGATTGAGGCGTCTTCACCGATGGCGGCTCCCCTGATCACCCTGTCGGACTGCGCACCGAGGCGGTTGAGAACACATCGCTTGAGAACGTCGCTGGGCACTTTTCCGGTACGGAGTCTGCTATTTGGGGGCATTGGCGGGTCGTTTCTTTATTGGTGGGTAGCTGTTTAAAGGTTTCAAGGATGGCACTTTCACTCACCTCTCCGCAGTTGATCAGCTTGAACCTACGTAAAGCATAAATCCGCATCGGGGGAGCCCCTCACGGGGGAGACCATCCTTGAGCGACCAGAGACTCATCGTAGACGAGGGCATACTTGACATCAACTACATCCCACCTAGGCTGCTGCATAGGGAGGAGCAGATGCGCGCCCTCAGGCTCACCTACGACTTCATACTCTCAGCTCCCTACGAGATGAGCCAGAGAGCCATCATCGTGGGCGGTGTCGGCTCCGGGAAGACGGCGCTCGCACGCCTATTCGGCAAGTGGCTTAGAGACGAGGCGAAGAGGAAACGGCTCAGGGTCGAGTACGTCCACGTTAACTGTAGGGAACTCAGGGGTAGCCTCTTCATGGTCCTCCGCAGGGTAGTGAAGACGCTGCGCCCCGAGTTCCCCGAGAGGGGCTACGCGCCGAATGAGCTGGTGGAGACACTCATGCAGATACTCGGGGAGGATAACGGGCAGCTCCTCCTCTGCCTCGACGAGGTGGACGCGCTAATAGACACTGAGGGGAGCGATGCCCTCTATCAGCTCACACGCGTACACGAAACCCAGCCCGACTCCCCACGCAGGCTAAGTCTCCTCATGATCACGAAGGACCGGGGGGTCTTTGAGAAGCTCGACAGGAGCACACTTAGCAGCCTCCAGAGAAACCTCATAGAGATGCCCGAGTACTCGACGCCACAGCTCTCCGACATCGTGGCGGCGCGTGCCGAGGCGGCTTTCAGGAAGGGAGCGATCCCACTCGAGGTCGTGGACTTTATAGCGGAGCTCGCCTCGTCGGAGAACGGGGACGCCCGCTGCGCCATAGACCTCCTCTGGGGGGCGGGGAAGAAGGCTGAGATGGACGGGGCGCAGCAGGTCAGGCCGGAGCACGTGCGCCAGGTCTCGTCCAACGTCCTCTCACCGGTGAAGAAGGAGGGGATGAACCACCTGAGCCTTCACGAGAGGCTTACCCTGCTCTCTGTGGCACGGTTCTTCCGCAACAGCACGTCCCCACACGCCACGACTGGGGAGGTGGAGCAGCTATACAGGGTCGCCTGCGAGGAGCGGGGGGAGACGCCGCGTGCTCACACCCAGTTCTGGAAATATCTTGAGGGTCTCAAGGCGACGGGGATAATAACGTCGAAGGTTGACTCGGGGAGCCAGGGGCGCACTCAGCTGATAACCTTGGGGAAGGTCTCGGCGGAGGACCTTGAGAGGGAGGTGCTCAGGGGCCTTGAGCAGAAGTAGGGCCCAAGCGGAGGAGCTCCTCGGCAGCCGGGGGCGGGTGAGGACCCTCCAGGTGCTCGCTGAGAGTGGTGAGCTCAATATAAGCGAGGTGAGCCGCCGCACCGGGCTTAACTACACGAGTGTCGAGAGGCACCTCACGAAGCTCGTGAAGCTCGGCCTCGTCAGGGAGAAGCGTTATGGGAAGATCAGAATATTCCAGACCCTCTTCCAGACGCTGACTGTGAGGTTCGAGAAGGGGGGCACCCTCGCGCTCGAGGTAGTCCAGGCGAAGACCGAGTAGCCCATTTATTCGAGCCTTTTTCTGTGGGGGTCACTGGCCCTCGCTGTAACAAACTAAGATGTAGCCCACGAAAAAAAGTTGACACCTCTTAGGGTTGCGAGAAATTTCTCCATCATACATGCTCGGTGATTGATGCGAACTTCTTTAAAGGCCTCCGCTCCATTGAGAAAGGGTACGACTATGAATTACAATCAGATAAAGGTGAGTAGAGAGGAGCGCGTTGGCGTCATCACGATCGATGCCCCGCCGATGAACGGCTTCAGCAAGAAGATGATCGTGGAAGTACTCGACTGCCTCGCCATATTCGAGAAGGATGACGGGATCCGTGCGGTCATGATGAAGAGCACAGGTCCGAACTTCTCTCAGGGCGCTGGCTTCGAGGACCTCGACAAAGACATAGTGGGTGGTGTCACCGATACCCCTTTTTCAGAGCTCGGGGGTAGGATCGTAGAGCGGATCGATACTTATCCGAAGCCGACCCTCGTCGCGGCACGCGGAATCATATTCGGAGGCTCCTCCGCGGTCTTCAGCGCCTTCGACATCAGGATAGTCGGTGAGACCTTCAACATACACGACGGCGACATCTATTACGGAATAGTCGGATCTTGGGGGATGTGCAGCCTACGACTGCCGATCTGGATCGGCAGGAACAAGGTGATGGACTACATGTTCCTCAACGAGGGCTTCACGGGAAAACAGGCATACGAGCTAGGTCTCGTCAGCAAGGTCGTGCCGGATGACCAGGTCGACGAGATTGGCCTCGCCATCGCAAAGAAGATGTCCACCGCCGCCCCCATCGCAGCGAAGTACTTCAAAGAGTGTGTCCGAAATACCATCTACTCCCACCTCGCGGAGGCGCGTGCAAAGGAGTTAGAGGCCTCGAACATAGTCTGGGAAACAGACGACGCCAAACAGGGACTGTCAGACTTGATCCATGGTAAGAAGACCGAATTCAAGGGCAGGTAACCCTTTCATTACCCCCTAATCGTTTGATGCAAGGTTTTACCTTCTAATCGCAATTTCTTATTCATCGGAGTGCTATTATGGGGGAAAATACTCTCACAGAGAAGCTCGCTGGATTCGTCTGCGACGTTGAGTACAGGGACATTCCGGAGAAGGCGATAACCAAGGCGAAGCAGTGCATCCTTGACTGCTTCGGTGCAGCCATAGCAGGCTCAGCTGAGCCGATTAGGAAACCTATCGCAGGGTACCTGAGGAGGGTTCCTGGCAGGGATGATGCGACGGTGATCGGCCTCGGAGTCAAGGCCTCGGTGCCACAGGCAGCCTTCGCTAATGGTGTGTTCGGCCACGTCCTCGACTACGATGACACCAACCAGATGTTCGTGGGACACGGCACCGTGGTCATCCTGCCTGCTATACTCGCCATTTGTGAGGCCGCTGGGCTGTCAGGTGAGGACGCGTTGACGGCGTATATGGTGGGGACAGAAGTCCAGTGGAAGCTGGGCGACGCTTTGGTGACGTCTGGGAACCACTACGCGAAGGGGTGGCACTCCACGGGGACGATTGGGACCCTGGGGGCCACGGCGGCCGCGGGGAAGCTGCTAGGCCTCGATGTGGATCAGATGACGAACGCGCTGGGGATAGCGGCCTCGGAAGCGGGTGGGTTCCAGGAGCAGTTCGGGACTCACTGCAAGTCATTCCACGCTGGCAGGGCTAATGAGAATGGTATAAACGCCGCCTTGCTCGCAGAGGAGGGGTTAACAAGCTCGAGGACTGCCCTTGACGGGAGGCTCGGGTATCTGAAGGTCTCCACAGACCGATATGATCTGGGAAAGGTGAGTGGCCTCGGGGACCCTTGGGGGATCATGGAACCCACGGTAGCGAGGGGAATCAACCTGAAGATGTACCCCATATGCGGGGGAGGTGTGGGAGGCGTCGAGGGAATATTATCTCTTGTCGAGAAGCACGACCTGGAGCCCGAGGTAGTAGAGTCTATCGAGTGTCACCTCCGGCCGAAGTACTCAGAGTTACTAATGTACCACGATCCAGTTACTGGGCTTGAGGCCAAGTTTAGTATGGAGTACTGGATGGCGAGAGCGATCCTCGACCGCAGGCTGGGGCTGCCTCAGTTCACCGAGGAGAAGATCAGGGACCCGAGATCCAGGGAACTGGTAAAGAGGGTAATGCTTGTCCCCGATCCAGAGATGGAGTACCCATCCTCAAAGGTTAGGGTAATCGTGAAGACGAGGAACGGGCGATCTTTCGACACCGTCTACTTCCCACCCAAGGGGACGCCCGAAAACCCGATGACAGAGAAGGAGCTCATCGAAAAATACAGAGAGTGTGCTGAGTGGAGTGGCTTAACAAAGAATAATACTGAGGAGTCGATGAAATTGATAATGGGACTGGAGAAATTGGAGGATGTGGGCGTCCTCATGAGGGCAATCCGGTAAATTGGACCTGAGTTTTTGGTTGTTCGTTTGAATCAAGATATTACTTCTGCGCCCACAAACATACACGCTATATATGAGATAGAGAAACTGACCGTACAGACAACTCATGATAATTGGAGTCCCTAGTGAGGTCAAGTCAGGTGAGAACCGGGTGGCTCTCACACCCCAAGCAGTTGAAGCACTGAAGGAGAACGGGCACCGAGTGATAGTCGAGAAGGACGCTGGGGTCGCCAGCGGCTTCTCGAACGAGGAGTACGAACGGGCCGGTGCTGAGATAGAGAGCAGCCACGAGAAGATATTCGAGTCAGACCTCATCGTCAAGGTCAAGGAGATACTCCCCAAGGAGTACACCCTCCTCAAGGAGGGAACGATGATTATGGCCTACCTCCACTTTACCGAGGGTCTTCTCGGCTCGAAGCGCGTGTTCGCTGAGGCACTCATCAAAGCAAAGGTCACCGCCTTCAGTTATGACACTGTTCAGGCAAACGGACTGACCCCACTCCTCGCTCCCATGAGTGAGATAGCAGGCCACAACGGCGTCATAATGGGCGCATACCACCTTCAGTCGCATCTCGGTGGGGAAGGCGTAATGATCGGTAGAATGGCGGGGTGCAGACCAGCCGAGGTCGTTATCATAGGCGGAGGATCAGTCGGCACAGGCGCTGCGAAGGCGGCTGTCGGTCTTAGTGCAAACGTCACCATCCTCGACGTCAATGTCAAGCGCCTTAACGAGCTGAACGACATCTTCGAGGGTAAGGTCACTACTCTCGTCTCCGATAGGCACAACGTAGAGGAGAGCATTAAAAAGGCCGACCTCGTCATCAACGGCGTATTCTTCAACCCCCTCAGGACGAGGAAGAGGATCGTCACGAAGGAGATGGTGGGCAAGATGAAGCCGGGTTCCGTCATAGTCGACATAGGCTGTGATCCAGACGGCCCTATCGAGACCTGCCAGGAGACGCACCATGACCACCCCACCTTCACCTGCGACGGCGTCATCCACTACTGCGTACCCAACGTCCCCGGTGCGGTGCCAAGAACCGCCTCCCAGGCACTCTCGAACGCCATCCTACCCTACGTGAAGGATGTCGCCAACAAGGGATGGGTGAAGGCGGTTAAGGAGAACGCGGTGCTCAAGACGGGACTGAACATTGTCAACGGAAACTTCGTCCACAGGGAAGGAGCCGCTTGCCAGAAGATGGAGTACCATGACCTAGAAGAACTCCTCAAAGAGGAGTCAAAATAAAGCACACGTCAATTTTGGGTGAAACCACCATTTAAGTCATGCTACAGTGTTACAGGATTCTTTAAGATAATCGGTAATAATTACGAATTTAAAACTTAATCTAGTAGATTATTTGTAATATTCATGATTATTTTCATAATAAATTTATTAGCCTCGACAACGTATTGCGGACGGGACAAACCCTCAGAACACGAGAGGAAGCACAATTGAAGACCGAGCAAACAACAAACGAAAGCCCAATAGCACTTGATATTCCGAAGCCACTTGATCAGCTCTCAGATGTAGAGCTTGACAGAAAATCCTGCATCGGCAGGGTCATGACTTACACACTCAGCAATATGACCAATTACTTCACAGTCAACGGCTTCCAGTGGCTACTCCCCGTAGCTCTCTCGAGGTCGACGGACCCATTGTGGCCAGACCCGGGGGCGTCTATAGACAAAAGGATCGAGGTTGACATCTATGGCGAGACGGTCCGCACGACCTCGAGCATGATTGTTCACAAGCTCATAGCCTCATCCCTCGCCTACCCTAAGTTGTTCATCCTTTCCCCGAATATCAGGATCGAGAAGGCAGAGCGCGCGAGGACGGGGAGACACGTCTACGAGTTCACCCAGTTGGACTTCGAGGCAAGAGGAGCCACGTCATCCGACATCATGAGACTCGTCGAAGACGCCGTCAGTGGGCTCGTCGAGAGCCTGAAGAAGGATGGAGGAGAGGACCTTAGACTCCTCGGTAGGTACGACGCTCTTAAAGTAACAAAGAGGCCTTTCGCCACATACGACGCGGCGAAGCTGGAGGAGGAGTACGGCTCCGACTGGGAGGCGAAACTCGTTGGCGAGATCAAGGAACCCACCTGGGTTATAAACATCCCCAGGGAGTTCTACGACTTCGAAGACTTCGATTCGGGTAGGTGGGACAACTACGACCTCATGATGCCGGGCTACGGCGAGGTGCTCTCAGGCTCCAGGAGGGAGTGCGAATACGAGAAGATGCTCGCGAAGATGGATCGGGAGAATGTAAGGAAGGAGAACTTCGCGCTTATACTGAAGCTAGCGAAGGAGGGGCGGGTTAAGCCCACAGCGGGCGCAGGCATAGGTATCGAGCGAATAGTGGGCTGGATAACCGGAGCGAAGCACATCGGCGAGACTCAGCCGTTCCCCAAGGTCCCCGGCACGGTCTACGAGTTGTAGAACCTGCTCTTTTTTTCTTTCCTTAGACGCGAGATATATTTTCCAAGTCATTGAGGACTTGAAGAATGGCTTAATGAAAATACAGATTCCCGCACGTTTCTTTGGACGGTTACTCCGTGTATACTCCACCGATTGGAGCCCTGTGAGCCCTCCAGTCTGCGCCTGCCGAGTCCTTCTTCACCCTGATGTACTGGGAAACCCTGGAGCCGAAAGCGTCGGCACACATCACGGCCGCGGCTTCTGGTGTCCTCTGGTAGAAATCTGAATCCTGCTTCTCCTTCTCTTGGTGGCTCATGATAAGGTTCAGCAGCTTCACACGGGTCGCCTCTGGGAACCCTGGGATAGATGAGATCCTGCTAGAGACAGTCTCCGAAGATAGGTAGACGTGTCCCAACATGAAACCCTCTTTACTCTCTGACATGCCGAGTGGCTCGGAGTTCTCCCTCAGAACCCCGACGTCGTGTAGGAAGGCTCCGGCGTAGACGAGATCCCGGTCGAGTGAGGGGTGGATCCTGCAGGCGAGTTCACAATACTGAAGCACTTCCCACGTGTGCTCAAGTAGCCCGCCGGCGCATGAGTGGTGGAACATCCTGGCCCCGTAGAAGAGCTTGAACTTGCCCATGAAAGCGGTGTCCGAGATGAACGATTCAACGAGAGACTTGAGCGAGGGGTCCTTGATTGTGGCGAGTAGACTTGTGACGTAACCCCACATGGCTTCAACGTCCTGATTCGTTTTGGGTACGAAGTTTGAGAGGTCGTATTCCCCTGGTAGGGCGGTGTGCATCGAGCCTCCGTCCCTGCTGCTGACTACGATCTGGGGGTAGCCCTGATGGGTATTCTTTATTCCCTTCACCTGAACGATTGAGCCGAGAGCGATCGAGTCGTCGAGCTCCTTACAATTAATAGTCGAGCCACTAAAGGCTGCGAACTTGATCTCACTCGAGTTGTCACCTAGGTCACCGGAGAATATCTCTCCCCTGCCAGTTGCGACGACTCTTAGAGACTTTGTTCTAACCTGTAGGTACGCCTCGACGGGCGTTCCGTCCACTAACGCTTTGATCTCTGAGGAATTCATGAGTTTCACCTCAACTAAAGGTCCCTCCTATTTTAGAAGATTGCCTAGATAGCTTGAATCAACTATGACAGACTAGATGATACCCGTTGGTAATTATCTGTGTGATGGTTGTGAGCGTGTGGCTGATATCCCGTAAGTCTCCTTCATGATCAATACCAGGGTTATGACCGTGAGGATGCCGAGCCCTAGACAGATTAGGTTGGGTATGAAATAACTGCCTAGGATATCCACTAGGCTGCCGTAGATTGGGGTCGCAAGGCTCGAGAGGATCGTGCTTAGTCCGTTCATTACTCCTAAACCTATCCCTGCCACCTCGAGTGGTAGCACCTCGCTGACTATGCTGAAGAAGAGTATCCAGATGCTGCCGCATATTCCCATAGCGAACCAAACCGCGGTATAGACTGCGACTGATAGATTAGCGGGGAGGAAGATGAGTCCGCAGAGGAGTAGGAGGTTGGTGCTGAGGAAGAAGATGACCGGCAGCTTCCTCCGCTTGAGCTTATCGCTGATTATCCCAATCAGGAGGCACCCAATGAAACCAGCAACCGTCCCGAGGCTGCTAACAGTCCCGGCCTCGATGTAGGTTAGTCCCTTATCCTCGATTAGTAACTGGTTAATCCAGTTGTAGATCACGAAGGTGAAGCCCGTCATAGTGAAGCCGATGAGAGGCGGGTAGAAGTTTTGGGTGTGGAGGACCTTGCTTATAGATCCCTTGATGTTTAGCCCGGTCCTTGGGGGTACTTCGAGGCTCTGTGGGCCGTCTTTGAGTATGAAGAAGTTCATCCCCCAGTTCACGACTAGGACTACTAACATCACTAGGTAGAGGGTTCTCCAGTCTCCCCAGAGGGTAACTGCGAGTGGAAGCCCCATGTAGCTTGCGAAGGCGCCTACGCCGCTGCTCGCACTCAAAACGCCGATCGCCGTAGCCCTCCTGTTGACGGGGAACCAACGGCTGATTAGAGTCACTGCGTTGATGTAGAAGACGCTCGTACCCACCCCCATGATGAACTGGGCCGCGAAGAGGAGCTCATACCTATAGCTAGCCCAAAATAGGATGCTGCCCACGCAGGTTAGAGCAGTGAACCCTACGATGGATTTCCTCGGCCCCAGGATGTTAGCTAGGAACCCGGCTGGAAACTGCATGACACCGTAGATCAAGAAGTAACCTGTGATGAGAAAGCCCATCGCTCCGCGTGTTATGCTAAGTTCATTGATCAGGACTGGGGTTAGTGCAGAAGCCGCACTCCTTAGGAAGTTCTCGATGAGGTACGTGACGCTGATTGTGGCCAGTATGAAGAGGCCTGTTTGTCTCTGTTTATTCAAGGAGCTCACTCGACGTTGATGCTCGCATCGAGAATAAAAGGCTGATTTAACTAAACGTATCCGATGCCCAACAAATACTAGTCCACGATGGGATCATACGCCAAATCTCTCGGTTTTGATCACCGGACTGGGCACGAGTAATATATCAAGCAATAAACCAGATTAAATCAGCTGAGGCCGAACATATGAAAAATTAACCATTAGAGATCAAGGTGGCGCTCCAGATCTAAAAGTCTGCGCACGAGGTCTTCGAGGCTATAGTTGACCCTGAGAAAATGTCTCACTATTTCATCTCGAATGGCAGCGGGAGGATGGAGAACCGTAAAAAGATTACGTGGCGCTTCCCCGAGTTCGACATGGCGTTTCCGATTCGCGTCGGGAAGATTGAGGAGGACAGGTATATCTCCTATTACTGGGAGGTAGACGGGAAGGAGCTGCTCGTTGAGATGACGCTCACCCCCAGGGAGGGCGACGGGACGGTTGTGACCCTCACCGAAAAGAGCAGGGAGAACAACGAGGCGGGTTTAAAGTGGTTCATGGGGAACACGGAGGGGTGAGCCAACTTCCTCGCATGCCTCAAGGCTTACCTTGAATACGGGATCAACCTAAGAAAAGGCGCATTTGACTTCTTAAAAGGTTAACAAGTTTGCAAAGGTGGTTAGGTACCACATCTAAATATGGCAGCACGTAAATGTGGATTAATTGCACGTTTTTGTAAATAATTCGGCGTCAATAACGCTTTCCTCATGACTTTTTTAAACTGACAGGGCTGTTTTCAAGGCTCTAATAGACAACTCACCTTTTTGTTGGGTGCACAGTGGCTTTTCGGGCGAGCGCGCATACTCGCTCTTATTACTTTAGTTGAACCTCAAGTTAACCATGAGTAAGATAGAACGCGTTTGCGTCTTCGGAGCGGGCACCCTCGGCTGGCAGATTGCCTTACAGTGCGCAAACCACGAACACCCCGTGAACCTCTACGACTTATTCCCCCAAGCCCTGAAAAACGCCGAGCGAAATATCGCCAACGAACTCGAATCATGGGGGCAGGCAGGCAACTTTTCAGCAGAAGTGAAGAACTCCACTCTTCAATTATTGAAATTCGAACCAGACCCCATCAAGGCGGTTGCGGGTGTTGACCTAGTGATCGAGGCCGTGCCGGAGAAGCTGGAACTGAAGAGAACGGTTTTCCAGGAACTCGACGCCACTTGCGATGCCGACACGATCATATCCACAAACAGCTCATCGATCCGCGTCTCCCTGATCGAGGGCGTCACAAAACGGATGGATCGGGTCCTGAATACACACTTCTATTCGAACCCATGGAAGAGCCGTATAGTCGAGCTAATGAGGGGGAGCATGACCTCTGACGAGACGATGGCTAGTGTTGGGGTCTTCATGAGGTCCATTTGGGTGCTCCCGCTGATAGTGCAAAGGGAGAGTACTGGGTTCATCCTAAACAGGGTGTGGCGCTCCGTGAAGAAGGAGTGTCTCCACCTCGTGGATGACGGCGTGGCCTCGTTCGAGGACGTAGACCGAGCCTGGATGAGCTTCTATGGCACAAAGATCGGGCCCTTCGGGTTGATGGATCGGGTTGGACTCGACGTTGTCAGGGATATAGAGAACGTGTACTACGGAGAATCCCGTGACCCCCGGGACTTACCGCCCAGGCTCCTATTGGATAAGATCGGGAGAGGCGAGCTCGGGGTTAAAACGAGTCGGGGTTTCTACTCATACCCAAACCCGGCTTATCTAGATCCTGGATGGTTGGAACCATAAGTAGTTGCGGCTCACGAGTCGCTGTGGACCTTACGGGACTTCAATATGTCAACTAGTTGGCTGTCCCGCCACTCCTCGAGCTCATCGTAGCTGTGGCTCCTCACCGACGCCAGTTCATGCACGCCCTTGACGGCCTTCTCGACCGCGGACTCAGGGGTCTCCGTCCACTTCGCCATCGTCTCTAGCCACTTCGCCTTAGAGACATCGATGTGTCTCATCAGGTACTCGATGCCTCCCTTTCCGCCCCCAAGGTGGTATGTGAGGTAGGGGCCCATTATAGCCCACCTGAGGCCGGGCCCGTTGACGACTGCCTTATCAACGTCCTCAACGGACGCGACGCCGGAGTCAACGAGGTTGAGGGCCTCACGCCAGAGAGCCGCGGATAACCTGTTAGCGATGAATCCGGGGACCTCCCTCTTCAGCACTACGGGTACCTTACCGATGTCCTCCATAAGCTCGTAGGTCTTCTTGATGGTCTCCTGGGATGTGTGATCACCGGGAGATAGCTCCACGAGGGGTACAAGGTAGGATGGGTTCCACGGGTGCGAGACTATACACCGCTCAGGGTGACATTTAGCTGCCTTCTGTATCTCCGACATCATGAGGCCCGAAGAGCTGCTCGACAGGATGACGTGCTCATCTGCGGCCTCGTCCATCTTACCGTAGACCTCTTTCTTCGCCGGGTAACTCTCAAATACGGATTCCTGGACAAAGTCGGCTCTGCTAACAGCCTCGCTAATACTTGTCGTTGTGCTTAGTAGCTTGGAGGCTATCTCGGCACCTTTTGCAAGTCCTACCTCCTCGAGGAAACGCATCTGTTCCTCAACTCGTCCAATGGCACCATCAAGGATCTTCTGATTCACATCGACGAGGGTGACCTGATATCTTGCGAGTGCGAAGAGGCTGGCCCAGCCCTGGCCGACGAGCCCGCTACCAACACAGACGACACGCTTAACTCCATCTATCAACCGAACGAACACCCCAGAGAATACCTAGCGCTTATTCAGGCCGAGGATCTTCCTCGTCTCGCTCGGGTCGGCGATAGGTCTGTCGAGCTCCTTCGAGATATTAGCCATCTTACTGACTAGATCTACGTTGCTTTTCGCGAGCTCCCCTTTCCTGAGGAAGATGTTATCCTCGAACCCGACTCGCACATGGCCTCCCTGTATCATCGCGGCTGTGCACATGGGTATCTCGTTTCTACCGAGGGCGCAGACGCTCCAGGTCCACGTCGAGGGTATCTGGTCGAGGCTGTATACGAGGCTCTTCATCGTCGGGAGGAAACCCGTCCTCCCAACCATCACGAATTGGATGTGCAACGGCTCGGGGACGATCTTCTTCTCAGCTATCTGCCTGCAGGTGTTGATCATGCCCGTGTCGTAGACCTCGTGCTCGGGCTTCACACCCGCCTCCCGCATGTATCCGCACCACCGCTCGATCATCGGCACAGTGTTCAGAAAAACGTCGCCTGTTGGGTGGTCTGCCCACCTGTTGATCGTCCCCATGTTAAGGCTCATCATCTCCTCCCCAAGGCAGCACTTCTCCTTCACGAGACGGTCCCAAACCTCAGGCGGGTTCCCAACCCTTCCCCCGCCAGTCGTGACGTTGATCACAACATCTATCTTCTCACGGATCCTCTCGATGTACTCCTTGAGGACAGGGTTTGGGTCCCCTGAGTACGCCTCCCCGGTCTCTGGGTTCTTAGCGTGCAGATGCACAATTGACGCCCCCGCCTCGACGCTCTTCACTACCTCCTCCACAACCTCGTCGACAGTTTTAGGGACGTACGGCGTATCCTTCCTCGAGACGTATTCCCCACCCGTGACGGCTGCCGTGATGATCAGATTCTCCAAACAAGACACCTATCTAGAAACTAGCTTAATCTTCTATAGAAGTTTTCACTCAAACACAGGTGCCAGAAAACCCTAGAAAAGGGTCTAGAATAAACTAGGCTCATTTCTTGGCCTTGGTTACGACCTCATACCCAGTAAGGCAAATGGCTTTCGAGCAGGTGACCATCTCGTCGATGCGCACGTGTTTCTCGACCTCGTCTGGGTAGCCCCGCGGCCCGTATAGGCAGCACTCGACCCCCGCCTTAGCTAGGTGGGCAGTGTCGTTGCCGCAGTAGCTTCTCGGCGGGACTGAGCCGATCTTTACCGGGTACTTGCCGGTGACCTTCTTATGGTTCTCCTTGAGGAGCTTGACGACCTCGCTGCTGATACTTACGCCCATGGGGGGCATTACCATGCCTCCGACGCGCCACTTGGGATCGATGGGGTACTCGAATTCGTACTTGAACTCGGGGTCCTCCTTCTTTATCTCCTCAAGCATCTCCACCATTCGCTCGTTTATCTCCTCGATCTCGTAGCCGGGTGGGTAGCGGAAGTCGACGATAATGGTGCAGAAGTCAGGGATGTTGTATGGACCGGCGAGGTCGTAGTCGCGGTTCCTCCCCCCAATGATGCTACCCGCTACCCAGCGAGGAGCACCGGGGAGGTCGGGGTCACGTACATCGAATTTCATATTGTCGAGTCTGTCGAGAACCTCACGCATCTTCGTGATGGCGTTTATACTCTCCTCCATACGGCTAATGTGCTCGCTACGCCCGATGGTGTGTATAGCAAAGTCGTGGACGCCGACGCACTTGGTGAGTATGTTGTCGACGCTGTACGGCTCTGGGACGATGGCCATGTCGGTCCACACTCCCTCCTTGAGGGCGTGGACGGTGCCGACACCTCCCTGGAGCTCACCAACAACGCACTCCACGACGAGGTCGCCGTGCAGCTTCGCCTTGCTCCTCTTGATCGCCAGCGCGGCGCACATCATCGCCGCGTCGCCGCTCTTCATGTTATGTATGCCTGCGCCCCACAGCCTGTTGCCTTCCACCTTTGGCTCGTAAGGATCCCACTCCCACGATGCCGTGATAGGGTCGATATCAAGGTGGCCGTTGAACATCATGCTCTTGCCCTTGCCATCCCCCTTGAGGCGGGCGACGACCTGGTTCCTCCCCGGCTCAACCTCCTGCAGGGTGACCTCGTCAAAGTCGTTGTCCTCGAACCAGTCCTTGGCGAACTTTACGGCGGGACCCTCCTGTCGCGTCAAACTTGGCTGTCGAATCAGGTCACAACCGAGCTTCACTATCTCCTCCTTCTTCAGGAAGTCAAGCACGTTCAATTCTATCGGAGTATGGGGCACCCTCCCATGCATTTAGGCTTTAAGAAAAGGCGGGGTAAGAAAATGGTTAAAACAGGTCTAAATTACAGGTGAGAAGTATCTACTGGCTTTCCACCAATGTCTTGAGAAAATCTCAATAGATAACCATCAGGATCTTGTACGAGGATTTGTCGACATCCGCGGAGAACATTACCAACCTTATACCAACTATCTTGAATGGCTCTTCTCAATGGATAATTTCTGCCATTCAATGAGTTATTTATTTGTTGAATATCGTTCGTATCAATTTGAAAATTAATGCCTCGACCAAAGGGGTATTCAAAATCCCCCGTGATAAACGCCTTATCCTCGTTGGGATCGATTTCCTGAATCATAATGTGACTGCCTTGATACGATAAAAAGGCAAACGAGGGATTTTCTCTTCTATATTCGATGTTGAAGCCCAGAATATTGTGGTAAAAATCTATGCTTTTTTCGAAATCGGTAACATACAATTCGGGTTTCAAATGATTCGATTTCATATCAAGAGTATTTTATGTGTTGGCTAGATATCTTTTACCCGTAAATCGTGAATATTTATAGGAAATGGCTTACTCTAGGTATGTAAGGCACCCCCGACGTCTCTGCCGCGCGCGCTTACTTAGAACCGTATGCCCTGGAGAACAGGTCTTTCGGGTTATAATCCGACTTGAACTTGAGCTTCTCCGTCATCGTTGTGATCTCTGTGTAGTAGTAGGTCTGGCCACCTTCGTCGTCGATGTCGGCGCTGAACTTCATCCCTCGTATGGATGAGTTGTCGATCGACCAATTGCCCTGGGTCTCTGCGAGTATCTGGTCGGGTGTCATCTCGGTGTAGGCGTCGGTGTACATGTTGAACCCCTGCATCTGTGCCTTCCACTTGCCGAAGAAGCCCTTGCCCTCGGCTTCCGCCTTGGCGCGTCGCCGCTTGATCGCCTCCTGCATGATTTCGTTCGTGAGTTTGGCGAAGATGCTCCTCCGATCGGTTACGATTAGGTTGTATGTGTCTATTCTCCCGAGTGACTTCGTGATGCCGAGATTTGGTATGATGATTCTGATAGGTTCCTGTGGCATAGACTGGTACGCTGGCTGGTGAGCGGTTGGCGGAGTCTGCGCATACGTTGGTGGCGCGTAGGCCGCTGGGGGCGGGGTATACTGTTGAACTGGCGGGGTAGCTGCAGGCAGGGGTGCCGCCCCCTGCCTCGAGGACACCGGTTCAAGGGGGTTTCCGCAGCTTGGGCAGAACTTGTGCTGTTCCTTCACAGGCGTACCACAGAACGGACAAAATGGCATGAATTCAAATCTCTGACAGGTGTATAATAAGCTACTTTTCGACCGAGGCTGATGAATAGGCGTTCAGGCTATAAGACAAAGATACGTTATCTGAATCGTGAGCGCAAACGCCGATGTCGCCGCCGTTCTCTACGAGATAGGGGAGATACTCACTATCAAGGACGACCGGTTCAGGAGCCGGGCCTACTTACTAGCCGCGCAGAGGATAACGAGCCTCACTGAGGACATCCACAAGGTAAAGGAGCGGGGGGAACTCGATAAGATACCTGGCGTGGGAAAGAGCATATCCGCCACCATTACTGAGATACTCGACACTGGGGAGTCGAAGGTACTCGAGGAGCTGCGCGAATCCCTCCCACCGGGTGTCAGGCAGCTAATGGAGCTCGAAGGTATAGGACCGAAGAACGCGATGCGGCTCGTCGAGGAGCTCAAGATTGGTTCTATCGATGACCTCGAGAAGGCTGCGAAGGAGGGGAGACTGCGGGAACTCAAGGGCTTCGGCGAGAAGAAGGAGCAGAACATTCTACAGAGCATCGGGGATTACCGGAACAAGCAGACGCGATTCCTCCTCGGAGCGGTGCTGCCCGTTGTCGACGACATGCTCGCTTGGATCAAGGATTCCCCCGCGATCCTGAAGGCAGAGGTCGCAGGCTCATATCGTAGAAAGAGGGAGACCATCGGCGACCTCGACCTTCTGGTCGCATCGAACGATCCCGACGCAGCCTCGCAACGCTTCGTCGAGATGCCACCCGTCGACCGCGTCGTGAGCCACGGTGCGACGAAGAGTACCGTTTTCCTAAAGGGACATATGCAGGTCGACTGCCGAGTCGTCCCTCCTGAGGCATATGGCGCTGCCCTACAGTACTTCACGGGCTCGAAGGAACACAATGTCAAGCTGCGAGGTATAAGCGTCAAGCTGGGCTACAAGCTCAACGAGTACGGTCTATTCATGAGGGAGGGGGACGTCCTTGTCGCCTCCGAGACCGAGGAGGAGATATATGCGAAGCTGGGGATGAGCTGGATACCCCCCGAGATGCGGGAAAACCGTGGGGAGATTGAAGCAGCGATGGAGCATAAGCTGCCGAAGCTCGTCGAGCTGGATCAGATGAAGGGAGACCTCCACTGCCACAGCAAGTGGAGCGAGGGCACCATGACTTTAAGAGAAGTCGCCGAGAAGGCACTGGGCCTCGGCCTCGAATACGTCGCAATAACTGACCACTCGAAGAGTCTTGGCATAGCACACGGTCTAGACGAGAAGCGCCTAAGCGAACAGGCGAAGGAGATAGAAGCTGTCAACAGGGAGGTCAAGGGCGTCACCCTCCTCAAGGGGATTGAGTGCGACGTCAAGGCTGACGGTTCCATGGACCTCCCGGATTCGAGCCTTAGAGACCTCGACTTTGTCGTCGCGAGCATTCACAGCGGTTTTAAGAATGACGAGGAGACGATGACGAACCGCATGATAGCTGCTATGCATAACGAGTACGTCTCCACCATTGGCCACCCGACTGGGCGTATCATACAAAAGAGGAAGCCCTACTCCATCAACCTCGACAGGGTCCTCGAGGAGGCGGCGAAGCAGCGCGTCTCGATGGAGATAAACGCGTACCCCGAGAGGCTCGACTTAGACGACGTTTCTAGCAGGAAGGCTATTGAGGCGGGTGTCACGGTGACCATCGGGACGGATGCCCACGCCCTAAACCAAATGGAGTTCCTCCCCCTTGGAGTCTCGGTAGCAAGGCGCGCGTGGCTCACCGCTAAGGACGTGGTGAATACGCGATCGGTTAAGGAACTGGTAAAGCTCCGCCGGGGATGATCCTATCCAATAGCCTGAAAAGCCAATCTCTGCTAGGTGGCCACGTCAAGGCGATGGAGAATATGATGCTCGCCACCACCATGCCGACGCTCGCGATCGCGCTGCCTACGGCGCCAATTAGGAGGCTGAATATCCCTCCTCCCACCCAGGCCGCCAACACGTAGAGTGCTGACTTGCCCACTACCTCGACCATGAGTAGTTTCTGAAGGGGTAGTCTCCTCGTCCCCGCGAGCATCACGACCGGGAGATCGGGGAGCGGTGTCATCGCGACTACGAGCACAGCCCAGAGGCCATACTTCTTTAGCCACTTGCCGACAAGGTCCTCCGCCTTGCCACCCTGCTTTTCGACCGTCTCGGCGACGCCTAGGCCAAGGAGGTATGGCACGATGTCACCAATCGCCCCTCCGACGCCGGCGGCCAAACCCAGTAGGATCGGGTTATAGAATGGGGTCAGGGCGAGGAAGAGTGGGATGAATATGTCCCTCGCGACCATGGTTGAGTGGCTGAGGAGGGTGACTACGAAGATACCCCCGAGCCCCATAGCCTCGACTCGAGATGTGTCTGTGAAGAAGAGAAGCAGGAGGTACCCCGATACGAGGGCAGTGGCCGAGACGCCGGTTATAGTTAGAATCGCTCTACGTTCCATCTGTTACCAACCCGTCCGATCACTGTTACTGCAATCGCGAAGAAGATGATGACTGCTAAGAATGCTGTTAGTGTGAATCTGGTTCACCTCGGAAGCCTGTTCCTTGCAACAACCGCTACGACAGCAGTCAGGATGAAAGCGATGATAAAGGGGGTGACGTCAGCCATTAAGGAAAGCCTGCGAGGCGAAGGGAAAAGGGTTTGGCTACAGGGGTTTGGCGAGGAACTCGTGTAGCTTCAGGTCCCTGATCCTGTTCGAGGCCGCTGGGGTGACGACTAGTGCCGTGTCGGCGCCTGCGTGGCTTCCAGCTACGGCGACTACGGGCTTGTCTATGTCCACGGCGTCGCAGTCCGCGGCCATCATTGCGATCTCCGCGCATACCTTCGTTCCTTGGCTGAAGAGGCGAAGGGTGTTGGCGACGACAACGTTGACGGGTGGAACGATAAAGGGAAGGCCAGTCTCCAGCGGCTGCTCCTTCTCGGGCCTCTGGCGCCCGACGCCCACCTCGACGCCTCCCGTGAGGACGTCAGTGCAGGTAACTATTTTACCCGCCTTCTCCAGCTTCTCCCTAACCTCAGCGGGCATCATCTGCTTTCCTCTCGACGGGTAGCCCGTTTGGTGCCTGACGAAGATGAGCTTGATGCCGCTCCCCTTGAAGACCTCGACTGCCTGAAGCCCGGTCTCGCCGGTCGATGTGGAGATGAGGACCGTGTCTATCTTTCTCTCCTTCGCACCTTCTAGGGCGATTCTGAGGGTGTCTACTGTGTGCTCCTCGCCGCCTTTCTCGAATATGATCGTGGTTCTTCTAGTGCTCATTTTTGGATCACAGAATCTCGGTTGAAGGATTGGCGGCTGGTATTATAAATGGTTAGAGGTGCTTCTCGTGGCGCCCTATGACTGGGATAGGCTCTCCGCAGCGCTTGCAGTGGTTGGAGTCGTCGAGTCTCCAGTCAGTTATCTCATAGCCGACGCGTGCGATGACAGTCTCACTGCACTTGGGGCAGACGGTGTCCTCGTAACCCTTGCCCGGGACGTTCCCGACGTAGACGTAGTTGACCCCCTCTGCTTTCGCGACCTCCCTCGCGCGGAGGAGGGTCTCGACGGGCGTCGGCGGTAAGTCGCTAAACTTGTACTGGGGGTAGAACCTGCTCAGGTGGAGTGGCACGTCGGGCCCCATTTTGTCAACGAGGTACCTAGCCATCCTCCTCGCCTCGTCCTCCCCGTCGTTTGTCTCGGGAATGATGAGGAAGGTTATCTCGACGTGTACGCCCTTCCTGTGCATCTCGACGGTAGCGTCGAGGACGCTCTGTAGGTCCGCTGCGCAGTGCTTCCGGTAGAACTCCTCAGTAAAGCCCTTCCAGTCCACGTTCGCGGCATCTATGACGTCGACGAACCTGCCAAGCGCTTCAAGGCTTACGTAGCCGTTCGTGACGAGGACGTTCTTTATCCCCTCCTTTCTCGCGAGCCTCGCCACATCCTCGACGTAATCAAGGTTGATAAGGGGCTCGTTGTAGGTGTAACTGATGCTCGTGCAGTTCTGGCGGTGGGCCATGTCGACGACGTAATCGGGCGGGACCTTCTTGAGGTCGCCCCCGGGTTTGGCGGTTGAGAGGTGCCAGTTCTGGCACCATGGGCAGGTGAAGCTGCAGCCGACGCTGCTTATGCTGAGGCTGAGGCTCCCTGGGTAGAAGTGGGCGAGTGGCTTCTTCTCGATTGGGTCGATGGCTATAGCGCTAAGAAGGCCGTATGTGAGGTTGATTATCTTTCCGCCCTGGTTCTCCTTCGTGCCGCAGAAGCCTCGCTGGCCAGTCTTTAGGGTGCACATCCTGGGGCAGATTATGCATCTGGTGGTCTCGTCGTCTACCTTGACTTGGTAGCGGTTCTCCATGGTTGTGGTTCGGGAAGGGGCGAGTTTAACGCTTTTCCCATAATTTCGAGTCACCTGTGAGAAGTGGGTGAGGAAGGGTCTAGAAGTGCTTCTTGACCTCTTCTTCGGTGAGCTTCCTGAAGCTCTTCTCCTCGACTGTGATGACTGCAGCGTTGATGTTCTCGAGCTTAAGGTCGTTGGAGTAGGCAGCCTTGAGGGCGTCTATTGCGAGTGTAGTGGCGTCGTCGAGGGAGGTGTCGTCCTTGTACTTCTTCTCTAGTAGCTCGCGTGCCTTCTCGCTGTTCATACCGAGGGCGGCTGCCTTATATCCACGGTAGCTGCCGCTTGGGTCGGTCGTGAGGAGGCGTGGGCCGGTGGCGTCGACGCCGGCGACTATCATGCTGACTCCAAAGGGGCGTACGCCCGCGTTTTGGGTGTACTGTTGGAGTATCTCGCCTATGCTTGCGACGAGGCTCTCGATCCCGATGGGCTCATCGTATGTCATCCAGTTACCCTGACAGGCGTAGCGTGCTTCGCGCACGAGTACCCTCGCGTCGGGGCTGTTGCCGGCGATGACTGCAGCGACATGTGTGTCGAACTCGAAGAGCTTTTTGCTGAATCGTCTATCCTCTAGGCTGCTCTGGAGTGTTTCGACAGCGGCGAGTACTACGCCCTGCTTTGTTAGTACGCCTGAAACGGGTGCACCGCGTTTTACGAGCTCGAGAGCGTATTCTACCTGGTAGATACGTCCCTCTGGGGAGAAGATGGTGATTGCCTCGTCGTACTCTCTTCCGCGTGACATCTTTGCTGCCCCTTGTCTGCTATTCGTTTGAGTGGGGGGTATTTAAACTTCTCACGCCGGTATGGCGTGGTACTATGCATAACGATTTTTTTTTCTTTCTCCTCGTGAGTGCAGGGGGTACCTTCGCCGCCATCGCGTTTCCTATTCCTTTACCCGTTTTTCGTTTTTATATCCATTTTACTGGTCCGTTGGCGGCGAATACACTGCGGAGGAAAACCGGTAGGATATGTAAAAAACGGGGTGTTGCTCAGTCCTTCGTGAGTTCCTTGAGCTCCTTTGGGGTGAGCCTGAAGGTGGTCCACTCGTCCATCGACTTTGCCCCGAGTGAGTAGTAGAACTTGCGGGACGGCTCGTTCCAGTCCAACACGATCCACTCCATCCGCCCGCACTTCTTATCGATGGCGATCTTCGCGAGTCTCCTGAGAAGCGCGGAGCCTATCCCGTTTCCCCTGAGCTCTTCGGGGACGAAGAGGTCCTCGAGCCAGAGTGTAGGCTTTCCCGTCCATGTGCTGAAGGTGAAGTAATAGAGTGCGAGGCCGACGTGCCTCGGACCCTCCTTGCCCTTGTTCTCAGCGAGGATCACCTTGAATATGGAGTCCTTCCCCCAGCCCCACTCCTTGTAGTCCTGGGGTTTGGCGACGAAGCTATCGGGGGACCTCTCGTATTCGCCTAGCTGCCGGGCGAGGTCCATAATCACTGGAATGTCAACTTCGACCGCCTCTCGTATCTCGAAGTCGATCTTCTGCTTCATGGGGAGGATTGAGGCATTAAGTGATAAGAGTGTTTCTAGATTAGGCTCTTGAGCTGCCGGAGGAGGCCCTGGCTCACCATGTACCTATAGGTGCCCCTTTTAAACTTGTTACCGGAGAAGATGCCTTCTATCCTACGTCCCCACTTCCCGAAGAAGCTCCGGTAACAGTTGAAGAGCTCCTCCTGCACCTCCTTCGTGTTGAGGGTCTCCGTGGGCATCACGGCGTGTATCATGTCGTAGTGGGACCAGTTCCTGTCCATTATCCAGCTGTTTGCCTCGGCCTCGATAAATAGGCCGGTGCCTGGGAAAGGTGTGAGTATCATGAAGATTGCTATCCCCGGGTTGAGGGCGTCTATGTATCTGCGCAGCCCCTCGATGGAGGCGTGTGTGTCCTTCCTACTCCCAATGATCATGGTAGCCTGGGCGAAGATGTCGTTCGCCTCCAGCGCCCGTATCGCCTCACCCGCCTGACGGGGCTCGATCCCTTTCTTATAGGAGGCAAGGGTCTCCGCGTCACCACTCTCAACACCTAGGAGCACCCACTCATTCCCCGACTTCCTCAAAGACGGGATATATTCCCTATTCTTCACGATGTCGTCAACTCGTGCCTGCACGAACCAGAGGGCTGAGTCTCCCAGCCTCCTACTGTTCATCTCCTCGATGAACTCTCTTGACCGGGCGTTGAAGATGAAGTTGTCGTCTGTGAGCCAGATGAACTCGGCCCCGAACTCGTGCATGCAGTGCTCCATCTCGTCGGCGATGCGTTTCCCAGACTTAGTGCGCCACCTGTTCCCCCAGAAGGCGCACTGGCTGCAGAAGGTGCAGTTGTGGTCGCAGCTTCTGCTCCCCTCGATTATCATGTAGCGCTTCCCCTTCGCCATCATTTTGAAGTGGTAGGCGTTGAGGGTCTTCTCTACGAAGCGGTAGCCAGGCATGGGTAGGTCGTCGAGGTTCTCGATGAGGGGCCTCGGCGGGTTTGAGACGATCTCCTCGCCGTGGCGAAAAGTGAGCCCCCTTATTTTGGCGAAGCCGTGATGTGCCTCAACTGCCTCCACGAACTCTCGGAGAGTCTCCTCCCCTCCCCCCTGACTATGGCGTCGATGACAGGGTACTCCCTCAAGCTGGGCTCCGCGAGGACAGTGAAATGTTGCCCACCCGTGACTGTGACGACGCCTGGGTTCGCCTTCTTCGCCACCTCGAGGGTCCTCACAACTGTGTAAGTGTTGCAAGTAGCGAGACTGCTGACGGCCACTACATCGGGTTTGAGGTTGGTGATCCTCTTCTCGAGCCCGTTCCAGTCCAACCTCTCTGCCTGGCAGTCGACAACGTCTATCTCGTACTCCGGGTGCTTCGACTCGAGGTATGCGGCGAGCTGTATGCAAGCCGTCGGCGGCGGGAGATACTCGCCCATCACGAACCAGTAATCCTTCGGAGGCTCGACGAATAGGGCTCTCAACTCATTAACCCTCAATGGATCAAGTAATTGCTTGAGGCGTTATTTATCGACTATCCGCTCTAGTGGTGTGTCGGTAAGGTTTAATCAACGCAGTGGCGCTCCTAGCTCATTGTAGTAGTCTAGAAGCCTGATCGATGTGGAGTATGCGATTGAGACGATCAACCTCGTGAAGAGGTACCCGACGAGTTCACGCCTAGCAACGGCGGGGATGCCGCGTGGGCCAGCAGCACGAGGTAACGTTGGGGGGTTCGGGGCTATCATCGACGCCGTCAAGGGCTCGAGGGGCCCCTTCATCGAAGCGCTCAAGGGGATAAACCTCAGAATCAAGGAGGGTGAGATATTCGGCATTCTCGGCCCAAACGGAGCCGGCAAGACGACCCTTATCAAGATACTCTGTACCCTCGTCCTCTACGACGAGGGGGAAGTCTACGTCAACGGCCACGACCCCCGGAAGGAGGTCGCCGAGGTCCTCAAGAACCTGCAGGCAGTGCTCCCCGAGAGCAGGGGCTTCAACTGGCGCCTCACAGGGAAGCAGAACCTGGAGTTCTACGCCCTCCTCTACGGCCTCAGCGATGCCGACGCAAGGGAGAGGGTCAACTACCTCCTCGACTTCACAGGCCTCACAGCGAGGGCGGACGACGGAATACAGCGCTACTCCACGGGGATGCAGCGGAGGCTACTGCTCTGCAGGGCCCTACTCCGGGACACGCCGATAATTGTCTTTGACGAGCCAACCTCCGGCCTCGACCCCGCCTCCGCAGGAGAGTTCAGGAAGATGATAATCGACAGGCTCGCCAAGGACGAGGGGAAGACTGTGCTCCTAAGCACGCACAACCTCCAGGAGGCTCAGGAGCTCTGCGACAGGATCGCCATCATGGAGCGGGGTAAGGTCATAGCCTCGGACACCCCTGACAACGTCAGGCACCTTGTCATCGAGGACAGGATGCTCAGGGTGGCCGTTTCTGGGGCCGTCCCAGGCTCTCAGGAGGGGCTGATCAAAGACCTTGAAGCGATCAAAGGCATACGCGGCATCTCAACCGAGATCGGGACCACGGGGAATTTCCAGTCACTCTCGATGAGGGTCGAGAAGGAGCTGGACCTCGCCTATGTGCTCAGGCTCCTCAGCGGGAGCGGCTTAGTGATCAGGTCGGTGAACACCGAGGAGCCGACGCTAGAGGATGCTTTCAACCTGATTACTGGGCACGACGAGCGTAAGGGTCCGAGGCGCATGGCAGGAGGCTTCTGATTGGAGATACCCATCGCCCTTAAGCAGATAATCGCCTTCACGAAGAGGGACTTCCTAAGCTGGGCCACGTACCGCACAGCTGCGGCTACACAGGTCCTCGGTATATTCATCGCCGTCTTCGCCTGGGGCGTTGGTGCTGCCTACGTCCAGAGGCCGGTTCAGGAGATGTATGGCAGCGATTACATCAGCTTCCTACTCGTAGGCGTCGCCGTCAGCAACCTGATTCTCCCCCTAATGCAGGGGATACAGAACCAGCTGAACCCCTGGACCCTTGAGACGATTCTGATGACCGGCGTCAGCACCACTATCTTTGTCCTCGGCAACATAATGTGGACCTACATCTTCTCAATAATCAGCTTCATCCCCTACCTGATCATAGGGATCTCATTCTTTCATGCCTCGATAAACGCGAACTTTTTCGCGGTCTTGCTCGCCTTCGTCATCTCCGCGGCTATAATGATGGGCCTCGCAATGATCTCTACTGGACTGAGGATATTGACGAAGTCGATGGACCCAATTACGTGGACCCTTAACGTGATGCAGAGCCTCTTCGCGGGGGTGGCATTCCCCGTCATTTACCTCGACACAATACTCTTCCCCGGTGCCTCGACGATATCATGGTTCATACCCCAAACGTGGGTCTACCACCTCTGGAGGGTGGCTATGCTCACAAACCCCTCATTGACCGACCCGGTTATCCTAGTCGAGTTTCTCAAGGGGGCGCTCTTCGCGGTCGTTATACTCCCTATCGGGTACAAAGTATTCTGGTGGGGGGTAAACCGCTCGAAGCGCGAGGGAACCCTAGGCTGGTATTAGACTAGGCGAGTTCCCCGCGGGCTACCATCGCCACCTTACCACCGACCCTAACGTCGATTCCGACCTTGATCTCCTCCGCCTTTAGGTAGAGTATGCTGGGGCGGCCAATCTCGGCGCCCTGTTCGACGCGTATGTCGATCTTCGGCGTCCCGAAGTAGCGGTGTTTGACGAGGTACCCTGCTAGGCACCCGTTTGCGCTCCCCGTTGCCGGGTCCTCCGTCCAATCCGTGACCATCCGCACCTTCAGGTGGTTTCCCTTCGCCTCGGGCTCCGCGCAGAAGAGTAGAGGCCATTTCGCCTTCTTATCGGCCGAGTATACCTTAAACTTCTCCGCGTCGAGCTTGATCCTCTTCAGGGCCTCCCGCGTCTTCAGTGGGATCATGTAGAACCATACTCCAGTGGAGACTTCTTGTATGGGGAAGCGGGTGTCGATGTCGCCTGGGCTGAGATGGAACATGGGGGCTATCTCCTCTGCCTTGTGGATAGCGCCGAACTCGGGGTTTAGCTGCTTCATCCATAGGAGCGGCTGCCCGTCCGCTGCCTTCTGGAATGTGACGGGTATCATCCCCGCCTTCATATCCAAGGTGAGGTCTGGAACCTCCATCTTGAGAACCTCATTCGCCGCTACGTAGGCAGTGCCCAGTGTCGGGTGGCCCGCAAACGGCAGTTCCCCAACCGGCGTGAATATACGCACCTTGAATACTCTTTTATCTATGTCTGAACCGGTGATGAAGGTGGTCTCGCTGAAGTTCATCTCCTTGGCGAACTTTTGCATCTCCTCAGCCGACCAACCCATCCCCTCTACGACGACAGCGAGCTGGTTTCCCTCCAGCTTAGCCTCCGCGAAAACGTCTACCAAGAATAACGGGTTACCCAATTCGATCAAGCTAGACGGGGTTTCTGGTTATTTGAGGTTGGCGAGGGACTACTTGGTCAGCGTGTAATAGTCCCAGTTTTTCTGAGCTATCGGCTTGGCCTTCTCTAGGTTCAGCTTCCCGTCCTTCAAGCATTCAGCATTTATGCTTGCTGCCACGACCTCCCCCACGAATAGGGTGTGGTCCCCGCAGGTGACCATGTTCACGACCTCACATTCGATATGCCCGTAGCACTCCTCGATGAGTGGTGGCCTAACTTTCTGCGCTGGGACTGGTGTAAGCCCTGCCTCCGTCCACTTGTCAGTATCTTTTCCCGATTTTATACCGCAGATGTGCATCTTCTCCGCTATCCCGATGCCGGGCGAGTTGACAACGAACTCACCTTGTTTCATAATGAGGTCGTAGCTGTACCGTTTCGGTGAGACACCGATCACGACCTGCGGCGGATCATGGCTGATCGGCATGTACATGCCGAGCGTGATTATGTTTGCCTTCCCAGCTGAGTCTACGCAGCTAACCATCACCGTTGGCGCTATCGGCCCGGCTTGGCTGTACCCATCCCTAGACAGACTTGTCTTCAAACCTCTCTCCCTCCCTCATCACTTCCCCGCATCTCTTGCACTTCTTAACATCCTCTGTGTCCACGAGTTCTCACCACATCCCGTATATGGTTATCATTTCATCCTCGAGGTCCTCGGAGCCACACTTCAGGCACTTCGGCTTCTGCATAGGGGTGGAAAAGGCTTCGGGAAATTAAAGTCTGATCAAGAATGTATGGCGCTTCCTACTTCAAAATATACGAGTCAATGGGGAGTTGGGGGTCGAGTTCAACCTGAAGTTAGTTCAGATAACGAGCGTCGCTATAGATGTATCAATTTTCATGTTTGTTATCGGCATGATCTCGACGCTTTAGGACTACCTCTTTCTCCCCGTGCCAGGGAGACTCAACTCGGGCTGGTGCCCCTACCTTCTCTTTCCCGTACCTCTTCAGTGGCTTAGTTAGGTGTCTCTCCGCCCTTGGCGGTGGGAGATAGAGCCCTAATTTGATCTCCCGGGGGATCTCCTGCTGAACCTTAATTAAATCAAGGCCTCTGTGGCCGCACTTCTTGCAACGGAGACCCTGACCCGCCCCCATGGATTCCGTTGGTCCCCCGCACTCGGGGCAGCGAGGGTTCATCAGCTTCTGCTCGGGAGCCAGCGATAGGACCTCCAGTCTCTCTAGGTTGAGCGTGAGCCCCATCTCTGTCTCCCTGACGCCGCCAGCTACTTTGACCTCGTCGCCTGACCTGAGCTTGGTGACCACCTCCCTGAAACCACCTGATGGCTCATAAGCGGCGCAGTCCAGTCTCCCTGAGCCATCTCCAATTGTGAATATGAAATGCCCGCCCTCTATGATCCTGCATCCACCCTCGACGACCCCTGTGACGATGGAGGGGTAGCGCGGCTTGAGGTCGGATATTTGGTAGCTCCGCGCGAGGTGGGCGTCGGTTCCCTGGTTAGTCCTGAATATGACCCACCTCTCGACCGGTTCACCTACTGCAATCTCACCTTTCGCCTCGAGGACCGCCTCAGCGGCTTCGCCCCTGACGCCATAGAGGACGGGATCCGGGCCCCGCGGAGCGATAAGCACCTGCATCGTCTCAGGGTCAACGCTGTTGAACGTTTCCGGGATGGTCTCCTCGACCCTCCTCACCGAGTCACCGTCGACCATCCTATGCGTCCCCCTCTTCTCGGGGACGCGGTAAGTTAGCAGCTCGAAGGTGTGGTCCCCTTCGAGGGTGCCGCCTATCGCGGCGAGTGAGCCGATTAGACCCCTCCGATTTTTCCAAGCCACCGCTGACGCGGAGAATCGGGCTATGAGGCGTTCGGCGTCCTCTAGGTGTACGATTGTCTGGACGACGTCGTTATAGAACGCCTTCATCTCGGCGGAGACCTCTCCGATGTGGAAGACCACACCCGGGTTCGTATTATCGCACTGAAACTCGGCGTTAGTCTCCACAGTGTCGATGACGGCCTTCTTGATCTCCGATTCTTTTTCCTCGGAGGCGTAGACTCGGAGGCAGATGGCGCCGTTTCCACGAGTCTTCCATGGCGCGTTCGGGTTGAGTCGGAGGAGGTTCGGGTAGTCGACGAATCTACACCCTATCGCCTCAAGTTGCTCTACAAGCAACGCTGCGACATAGGTCGTGCAGCCTCCCTCCGGGGAGTCGGTGTCATCGATTCCGATGTGGAGCAGCAACCAGGGTTCTCTTCGACTGATGATTAAAGCTCTATAAAGGTTGTTGGGGATCACTACGAGTGCCATGAGGCTCATAGGGCGCGTAGACAAGCTTAGGCAAGCCCGCGTCGAGGGATACATAAGGTATCCCCCGAGCCACATCAACCAGCCCATCAACTTCCTGGTGGACACGGGCTGCAGCAACTCCTGCATCCTCCCCGACGACGTCATGAGACTAAGCATTGACCACGGGAACCTCAAGACGGTTACGAAGACCATCGTGACTGCTAATGGTCCGGTGAACCTCAAGGTCATCCAGAATGCCGAGGTCGTACTCCCCGTACAGGTTGGGCTCCTGGACAACAAGCGCGCCTACATCACGTTCCCAATTGAGAACCTTGCCGTCCTCCCGCCAGGGCCAAACTATATGCCTCTACCAAAACAGCTAATCTTCAGCCTCCTCGGCATGGACATCCTCAGTCACTTCCCCCGCTGGAACTTCGGAAAAGAACGCCTCATCATGGAGAACGACGAGGTACTGGGACTCAAGATGAGTTTCAAACTTTAGAAAGCCGGCCTTAAAGGGCCGCGCGCGCGTAGCTCAGGGGCTTCCCACCCCTGCGCCTCGTCATATCCGATAATAACCCGGTTTGCCAAGAAGGGTCATACATCTTCTTCTCGTGGAAGTTCCCGAATCCCGGCGTGAAGGATAGCTCAGTCGCCTCCTCACCCTCAGCAATTATCTGAACCACGCCGAAGTTGACAGCTTGGCTTAACCCTGTAATGGGTTCCTCCTCACATCTTCTGAGGGTCTTCATGCTGTCGGCTACTCGTAGCCCTTGAAAGAGTTTACTATATAGTTTTAGGCCGTAGTATCTGAACCTGTTCGGCCTCGATGCAGGCCCTTGCCTGTTTGATGAGTTTAATGCCCTCCTCGGGGGTAGCCTCACTCTTCGAGTCGATGAACGCTTTTAACTCGGCCTTGAATACGGGGTCTCGCATGTGCGGAAGAGTGGACTTCAATAGCTCCCTGTTCCTCTCATCGGTTGGCGTCCTCGAAGATCGCAGATACCTGTCAACCTTATCTAAAATAGGATTGGTTGGAGTAACCATCCTCTTCACGATCTTCTGAGGCGTTGCCTCTTGATGCTCCCCACCAACGTGATGCCATGTGCCGAACTTGTCTTGGTAAGAGAAACTCTTCTTCTTCGTCATACTCTCAGGTGAATAATAGGGGATCATATCGCCGCAGGGCGATACATTTCCGTTTGCCTATTGATCTGTAAGCTTGGGTCGCTTCGCATGTGAGCCAGTCCCCGTGGCTAGAACTTTCAAGTCTCCGTCCCACCACATATTTTCCGCAAGTGCGTAGGGGATGACTGAAATCATATATACTTCTACGAAAAATACCATTACGTCCTGACAAGGCGATTTTATCATGTCCACTCCTCATAGTGATAAGAAAGTAGAATGGGGCGGCGACTGCCCGATATGTGGGGCCAAAAAGTCAATCATCTTTGGGGTCGATGCGGACAGGAAAACGAAAGTGATTAAGAAATGTACACATTGTAAGACTATTTTCCCCAATCCCTAACCTACGGAACCCAGCCCCTGCCTGATCTCTGAGAATGTACCCTAAGGGGATAGGATGGGTTTCCTACTACCGTGTTCTCGAACCTATAGAGGACTCTCCCAAGGGCCTGCGCTGTGGCTAGGTCTTCATTGGCGTCTATTAGCTTAACCAGTCTCTCCCTGGCTGCTTCCCTGACAGCATCGACCTCGAAGCCGTGAATTCTTCTCTTGTTGTCATCCAACATATTGTACCCATTGAATAATATGAAAGACCAAATCTAACGGTCTAACCTGAAGATGCGAGATATTTCTGTCTCTGCTTATTCTGGAAGTGCGCGCGCGCAGATAATCTCCTAAAGAATATTGACTCATATACCAATACTGTTCTATAAAACTTTAATAAGTGAACGTACAGCCAACAAGAGGATGCCCGTGATAGATAATAAAAGTATCAAAACAGTATCCGCCTT
>JADGNG010000069.1 GCA_017883585.1 Candidatus Bathyarchaeota archaeon | reverse complement strand
TGAAAGGGGGAGGCGTAATTGGAAAGTTGTTCCCCGTCTTCTTACTATAGCTGCCCCCACAGTCGCCGAGGATTATTATCCTATAGTCGGGTTCCCAGAAGCTCTGCCCATGGCTCGCGTGCCCCGGTGTCCAGATAACCTTCAGAGTAGCTCCTTGTAGGTCGAGGACCTCTCCATCTTTCGACTCCTGGATCTTCCTTGGGTTCAGCCCTTTGACCTCCCCGTACTTCTCGAAGGCTGGACCGAAGAACTGCTTTGCGGAGGTGGCGAGGCGGCTAGGGTCGACGAGGTGCTCCACAGCCTTCGGGTGAGCGTAGACGTCGGCCTCGGGGTGAGCCTCGATCATCTTCCATGCGCCGCCACCGTGGTCGAGGTGTATGTGTGTAAGTCCTATGTAGCGTAGCTGTCTAATCCCCAGCTCACGTAGTCCTTCCAAAGCTCCGGGGACTTGAGCCGTTGGCCCGGGGTCGATGAGCATAGGCTCCTCCCCCTTCACCACGTATGTCCCCAGCACACCCTGCGAGCCGTGATAAGGTGAGTCGATGAGGTAAACGGGGCCTAGAATCTGCTGGGTGAGCATACTTCACCCATGCCTCGTCGCGTTTTTAATCCCTTCGAGTGCTTGACCAGGCGAAAGAGTTTAAGATAGCACTTAGGAGGATGCTCGCTCCGATTATAATTATGAATCCGGGTAGTAAGGCGGAACCGATTATACTGCCTTGCCCATATAGCTGGATCATGTAGGCTATTGCGAAGCTGCCGAGGGCGCTGACTATGTTACCAAGGCCTCTCATGACCCGCCCTGAGGCCATTCTTAGCCCTCCCTCGAGTATCCCCCAGGCACCCATGACCACGAAGAAGAGGAAGATGGGCTGCGCAAGGATCATGGGTAGCATAATTGGGCCAGTGGTCCAAGTGCGTAACCAGGCCATAATCTCGTCCCATACCCACGGGTATTGGAGGTACACCCACGCAATGGCTATGAGGAAGACTCCGAATCCGACACCGTCTAGATAATCGGGACCCCTATCAAGCCTTTCCTTGCGTTCGAAGCGATCCATCCGCCTCTCCCACCTTCGCTCCCATCTACCCTCGAATGGCGGGGGAGGAGTGGGGGAAACGGGTTCACTCATCTTTTGCCCGCACCTATCGCAGAATATAGCGTTATCGGGAAGCACCTTGCCACACTTCGGGCAGTAGATCATGCCAATCACTGAGATGCGAGGGTTTGGAGAGAGATATAAGGATAGGGAAAACGGTGCCAACTCATTTTAACCCGGTGGACCTACTAGCCCCTGATTCGAGATGCGCGTGGCTGTCACAGGGGGAGCAGGCTATATAGGTTCCACGTTGATCAGAAACCTACTCGCTGAGGGGCACAGTGTAGCCTCACTGGATAACCAGGTGAAGGGGGACTACAGCTATCTACGCAACCGGGATGCCAAGAGCCTAATGTTAATTGAGGGGGATATAAGGAACGCTGATGACCTCGACTCCACTTTGAAGGGGACCGACGCGGTTGTCCACATGGCTGCCTTATCCGACCTCGATGTATGTAACGATGATCCCGAGGAGGCTGTCTCAGTCAATGTCTACGGTACATACAAGGTTCTAGAAGCCGCCGAACGAAATGGGGTTCAAAGGGTAATCTTCTGTAGCAGTGCGGCTATCTACGGTGTCCCATCGAAGCTACCCGTCAGGGAGAGGTATGCCCCCCACCCCCTCAATCTCTACGGAGTCACGAAGCTCGCGGGGGAGAAACTCATCGATGCTTACCACATGAACTGTGGCTTGGAGTTTGTCAACCTGAGATTCGGGAATGTCTACGGCGTCGGCCTCTATACTAGCTGGGGTGGAGTCATTCCAAAGTTCGTCGCGCTTGGCCTAGATGGGAAGTCTCTGACAGTCTACGGCGACGGTGAGGCTACACGTGACTTCGTCCACGTCGAGGATATATCTAGAGCCATAACGTTGGGCTTGACGAAAGTGGGCATACGTGGTGAAACCTTCAACATTGGCAGCGAGACAACCACCGTCAACAAGATAGCGAACCTTGTATCATCAGAGATCGAGAAGGTCACCGGAAGGCGCCCCGAGATCACACACCTCCCCCCGCGCTCCGGGGAGACCAAAGAATTCAGCTACGATACATCAAAGATAGAGAAAACTCTCGGATTCAAGCCCAAATGGAGGCTCAGGGATGGGGTCAGACAGATAATCGAGTTCCGGTTGAAGAACCAGAAGCGGTAATGGTGTGGCTACTCGAGGACCACCATCGTCAGAGTAGACCTGACGTGGTTGAGACGCCTTACCTTACTCGTGATGACGTCCTTGATATCCTGCATCGTGGGAGCTTCCAGGCGGACAACGAAGTCGTAGACCCCATAGACACCATAGACCTCCTTGACCTCGGGTATCTCCTTCAGAGCCTTGCTGACGTCGGTTCCCTCGCCGAGATCAGTGTTGATTAAGACGAATGCAACGCTCATGGATGAACCTCGATTGATCCCTCTGTTGGAACTAATTTAACATTTTCTAGGGATTTGATAGACGGGAACATACTGTATATACCGTCAGGTTACGATAAAAATCGACCTTTATTCGTTTAGTGTCGAGTACTACTTCGACACAATTGTTAACCCTGAGGCCGACGGAGGACAAGCTAGGCGCAGTACTTGGGTCTACACAGGGGCGTATCAATAGTCGGCGCGGGGATGACAAGATTCCATAATAAACTCCATATCGACAAGACGGGGAGGGAGCTTTTCGTCGAGGCTGCCTTAGACGCTGCGGGCTCAGTCGACAAAGGTTTCAGTTTCAAGGACGCCAATGCCCTTTTTGTGGGTAACTTCACGAGCGACGTTTTCGAGGGGCAGGGGCACACAGCCGCGGTGATGGCGGATTGGCTCGGCATCAACCCGACGCCAGCCTACAGGATCGAGGACGCTTGCGCTAGTTCCGGTGCTGCACTCAACCTCGGCGCAATCACCATAGCCTCCGGGATGGCAGATGTTGTCATAGTCGGCGGTGTCGAGAAGATGAGCAGACTCACTACGGACCAAGTCACAGACGCCCTCGCCCTCGCCGCGGACTCATCCTTCGAGACCTCAGTTGGCTTCACATTCCCCTCAATATACGCCGCGATGGCCTCGTCTTACTTCAAGAAGTACAACACAACATGGGACCAGCTAGCAGCTATAACTATCAAGAATCACAGGAACTGTATACTCAACCCGAAGGCACAGTTCCAGTTAGACATCATAGCAACAGGAAAGAAGATGGGGGAGAAGAGCGGGAGAATCTTCAAGAATGAGATGGAGTTCCTCCGCTCGGACCTCAACCCCGTCATAGCCTCCCCACTAAAGCTATTCGACTGCTGCCCTGTCTCTGATGGCGCGGCAGCCGTAATTCTTGCATCGGATAAGGTAGCGAGGAAGTACACGGACACGCCGGTGAAGATGATCGGGATGGGGCAGGCAAGCGACACTATCGCACTGCATAGCAGACCTGATTTTACCACTCTCAGGGCAGCCGTGAAAGCATCTGAGGACGCCTACAAGATGGCGGGGGTCACACCGAAGAGCATTCAGGTCGCGGATGTACACGACTGCTTCACCATCGCAGAGGCGATCGCGACGGAGGACCTCGGATTCTTCCCCAAAGGACAGGGCGGGAAGGCAGCAGAGGAGGGCAAGACCGCGCTCAACGGCGAGTTGCCAATCAACCCCGACGGTGGCCTCAAGGCAAAGGGCCACCCCGTTGGAGCTACTGGCGTCGCCATGGCTCACGAGATGTTTAAGCAGCTACGCAGGCAAGCTGGCCAGCACCAGGTCAATGGGGCTGAGGTGGGTCTCATACACAACGTCGGAGCCGCCGGCGCGAGCGTCGCCGTCCAGATCTACAGGAGGGGATGAATTGAGCGAGTTCACCACGAAGGAGTTCAACATATTCGTCGCCCAGGGCAAGCTGATGGGTAACAGGTGTAAGACATGCGGGGAGCTCCACCTCCCACCACGACGGATATGCTCTAACTGCGGCTCACAGCAGCTAGAATGGTACGAGTTCAAGGGTGTAGGCACACTTGAGGCTGTGACATTCAACAGGACACCCTCCACCCCCTTCAAGGGACGATGCCCCTACGCGGTAGGTATAGTAAAACTCGATGAGGGGCCATCAATCTCCGGTCTCATGGTGGATGAACATCCGGAGAACCTAGCCGTCGGCTCTAGGGCAGTCTTCACTGTCGTGAGAGACGGTGAGAAATCGATCCTCGCTTTCAAGACACTTTAATCTACTCGCCTGTGAAAGCGGGTTTACGCTTCTCCTTGAAGGCTGAGACACCCTCGCGGAAATCCTTCGTCTCGAATAGCTTGGAGAACTCCTCCGACTCGGCTTCCAGGTCCTCCTCCTTAACATCAGGGTTCGTGAGCCTCTTTACTGCGCTTATCACCGTGGGCGATGCAACTGCCAACTTCGCAACGAACTCGTCAACCTTCGCTCCGTACTCGGCAGAGGGGTATACCCTATCTACGAGGCCCATTTGTCTTGCTTCCTCAGCGGTGACTGTCTCACCCGTCATTATGAGGAGCTTTGCTCGCTGCTTACCGATGAGCTTCGCTAGGACCTTTGTCCCACCCCAGCCGGGGATGACTCCGAGGTTCGCCTCGGGCTGTCCAAGTTTCGCCTTATCGCTAGTGACCCTGATGTCGCACCAAGAGGCAAGCTCGCATCCGCCACCGAGGGCGAAGCCGTTTATTGCGGCAACCACTGGCTTCTTCGCAGCCTTGATCTTCTTCATCGCTTTTTTCCCCGCCCTCGTGTAGTCGAGTGCTTGGGCGGGGGTAAGCTTGCTAAATTCATCGATGTCCGCACCAGCTGAGAACGCGCGGTCTCCCGCACCGGTGATGACGATGCATCGGATCGCCTTATCAGTGTCCGTCTTCTCGACGATGTCAGCGATCGTGTTCAGCATCTCTGTGGTGATAGAGTTGAGTTTCGAGGGGCGGTTGATTGTAATCTTGAGGACACCATTTCTGGTCTCCGGTACTATTGGTTTCTCCTCAACGACACCTGCAGCGAGGCGTGCCTTCAGCTCGAAGGGCCCCATCGGGAGGTTGGCGCCAAGCTTGACAGCTAGGTCAATAGAACCAGGGTCCGCTATCCCCTCGGAAACGAGCCTCTCAGCCTCCGCGATGAAAGGCCTCAGGAGGGTCGAGGGGTCAAAGCCGGCTGCCTGCTCCTCCTTGACCTCGGGCTTACCGTAGACATAGAAGCCCTCCCCCGTCTTCCTGCCGAGCTTCCTCTCCTCGAAGAGCCTTCGAATAGGCTCCGCCGCTTTGTATCCGGCCCCGAGGTTCTCCTCGAAGACCCTAAGTATGTTGTAGGTGATGTCGAGGCCAATAAGGTCAGCGAGCATGAATGGACCCATCGGCATCCCAGCCTTGTATTGCATCGCGGCGTCCACCTGCTCCTTCGTGTATCCACTGTTGAGTAGTTTAGCTGATTCGTTCAGGTATGTGATGAGGACGCGGTTGACGATGAAGCCGGGTGCGTCCCTGCTGACTATAACCGGGATCTTACCGAGCCTCTCAGCCAGCGATTTGATCATTGCGATGGTCTCGGGCCTCGTCTTGTTACCCGGAATTATCTCGACGAGTTTGAGGATTGTAGGCGGGTTGAAAAAGTGCATTCCAATAAACCTACCCGGGTCGGAGACGACCGTCGACATTTCAGTGATGCTTAGACTGCTAGTGTTAGTCGCCAGGATTGCGTCGGGGCGCGCGTTCTTGGAGACTTCCCCCCAGACACTGTGCTTGACTTCCATCCTCTCCGGTACCGCTTCGATAACGACGTCAACGTCCTTGACCGCGTCGGGGAGGCTAAGAGTCATGTCTATTCTTCCCATGATGGTGGGTACATCTTCCTGCTTGAGGCGCCCTCTTTCCACTAGTCGGGCGAGGTTCTTCTCAATCCCAGTTTTAGCGTTGTCTAGGAAGCTCTGCTCTACGTCTCTGATGACGACGCTTATCCCGGCCTGGGCAGCGATCTGGGCGATTCCGTGTCCCATAACCCCTGCGCCTAGGACCGCGATCTTACTGATTCCTTCAAGCTTCATAGTAGTCAACCAGTCTAGGGTTGATCGCCTTAAAGCGTTTTCCGGGAACCGTGGGGAATGTTACTGGAATAAGTGGAATCTGCTCCCGAACAAGAGTCCAACAAGGAACAGGACAATTATTCCGGTAATACTTTGGCTGATGAAGTTCTGTCTGTCAGCCTGAGCCTTAGCTTCGAGTTGAGTTATGTTATCCTGTTGGAGTTGATTCAGTTTCAAAGCCTGGTTGAAGTCCCCAAGCAGAACGTTGTACCGCCCGTTGAGGTTGGAGTAATCCTGCTTCAGTTTTATGTAGTTGTCAGCTGTTATCCCGGTGGAGTTCAGGTTCGTGTAGAGGAGGGCGAGGAGCTTGGGCTGGTCGAACTGATAGTAGTTAAGGATGAGCTGAAGGGAGTTGACGTAGTCCCCCCTTGTCATCGTCGCGTTGATGCCGCTCACAACGTTGTAGAAGTAGTCTTTTCCTATCTGGACCTGGGCGCTGTTGATGTTTTTCAGCTGACCTATTTCGCCTTTTATATCAAGGAATTTCCCCATGAGGTACTCCCGTTTTACAAAGTCCTGGACATAGAAATCGTTCCTCTGTGTATTGATCTGGACACCTACCATCAGCTGGTGGCTCTCACCCGCCTCACGGTATGTCTGTACGAAGAGGTTGATCCTGAAGTAGAGAACCATATCCTCATCAGGCCTAATTCCGAATACCTCGTATCCTTTCGTGAGGTTGTATGTGAAGACGTTGTTTAGTGTCCCGTTTATTGGCGGTATCCTGAGGGAGTAGTAGTTGTCTATCACCGTATTGTTCAGGGACGTGATGTAGCTGATAGACTGTCCGTTGTAGAATATTCTCCCCTGCTTCCGTAGCTCGAAGCTCGTCTCTAACGTGAAGTTGCCCGAGTACTTAACGTTCGGGATCGATGCGTTCACAACTTGCCCCGCTTGGACGGTCACACCTAGGTTTTGTACGGTGACCCGAAACATGCACCTGTCACCAGACGTCAGCTGGTCTAGATGAGGCTCAGGGGTTGTTACGACCGTGATCTTCGCCGGGCTTTGGATTGTGTCGCCGTGAGCTAGGATTGAGGTCATTGATAGCAGAACCATGATTAGTGTCAGGATGGCCAAACTTTGTTTGGGCATACCAATATTCAGCGGATAGTGACTCTTTTAAAGGCTTGGTAAACGGCTAATCGTTGATCGTCGAAGTGTTTTTCGACGTTTAACTGATAAGGATAAAGGGGTGAAACACGTCGTGGGTGGCTGATTCATGGTGACGAGGATAGCAGTCCTGGTCAAGGACATACCAGACTTAAACGAGGTGAAGATCGACGCGGCAACCCGACGTCCACAGGTAGAGGCGGCGAAGAGGAGGCTAAACGACCTCGATAAGAGGGCGTTGGAGGCTGCCATAAGGATTAAGGAGACGGGTGGAGCCGAGGTGGTCACTGTCTCCATGGGGAACGACAGGACGAGGACGTGCATCCTCGAGGCCTTAGCGATGGGGGCGGACGCCGCCTACCTAATCTTGGACCCCACGCTTAAGGGGTTAGACGCGAACGCGACGAGCCGCGTGCTCGCTGCGGCTCTGACCAAAGCGGGCGCATTCGACGTGGTCATCACCGGCGAACTCGCCCTCGATGGGATGGGTTCACAAGTCGGTCCACGTGTAGCGGAGCTTCTCGGCATCCCGCAGGTCACCTACGCCAAGGAACTCAAGCTTGAAGAAGGTAAATTCAGGGCGACCCGTGATCTCGAGGACGTCGACGAGGTCGTGGAGATTGACCCTCCATTTCTTGTCACCGTCGTGAGGGAGATCAACGAGCCCCGAATCCCCAGCCTCATGAACATAATGAAGGCGAAGAGGAAGCCTCTGATTGAGTGGAACGCGAAGGCCCTCGGTGTCAAGGTGGAGGACCTCAAAGCCCAGTCGAGGGTAGAGGTAGCAGACGTCCAGGCTCCCGAGGTGAAGAGGAAACACATCGTCATTAAGGCGGAGAAGGTAGAGGACGCGGTCTCGATGCTGATCTCAGCCCTCACCGGGGACGGTGTGCTGGAGTGAACATTATGAAGACACTCGTCTACTCCGAGAACACCGAACTCTCCTTACAGCTACTAGGTAAGGCCCTCCAACTATCGGGCGTAGGGGTCTCAGTAATCGCCGTTGGATCGACTCAGGCTGAAGCCTTGGCTAAGTGCGGGGCGAAGGTCTATGCCGTGAAGGACGGAGCGACAGACGTGATAAGGGCTGCCCTTCTAAAGGTCATCACAGTCGAATCCCCCGACCTTGTCATGGTCGGCTCGACGAAGAGGGGGAGGGAACTCGCTCCAAGGGTCGCTGCCGCGCTGAACGCAGGTTACTCAGGGGACTGCTACGACATTCAGCCAACTGATGGAGGGTTCACGACGAGGCGGCTGACATATGGCGGAGCGGTCGTTGCCACCGGTACTATAAAGGGTAAGCCGGTGATCGTCGGTGTCCCTGCGAGGAGCTTCCAGAAACCCGAGGCTCAGGGAACGCGGGGGGAGATAGTAGAATTAGAGATCACCGTGCCCGCGAGCAGAATTAGGGTCGTCGAGACGAGAACGAAGAGGGCAGGGGACGCTGGGCTCGAGAACGCCAAGATAATAGTCTCCGCCGGCAGGGGCTTCAAGAAGAGGGAGGACCTCAAGCTCCTTGAGGACCTCGCCGCTGTGCTCGACGCAAAGATGGGGTGTAGCAGGCCCGTCTCCGCCGACCTCGGCTGGATGGACCAGTGGGTGGGGATAAGCGGAAAAAAGGTAGCGCCCCGCCTCTATGTGGCCTGCGGCATCTCGGGCACGATCCAGCACGCAGCTGGGATAAGGGACAGCCAGACAATCGTTAGCATAAACATAGACGAGTCCGCGGGTATACACGAGCTCAGCGACTACAGCATCGTTGGGGACATCTACGCGGTCCTCCCGGCGCTGACGCGTGCCCTTCGGGAGAGGACTGGGTAGCTATCCTTTTCTCACCCTGCCGCCGTTTTCTATTCGTGCCACTCGACGAATCTGTCCGCGCCTCAATCCGTGAGGCCGCCCGTTTAATAATTAGTTCTAAGTATGTCACCGCGCTCACAGGGGCGGGGGTCTCCGTTGAGAGTGGCATTCGTCCCTTCCGGGGTCCGGGTGGGCTTTGGACCGAGCGGGGTGAACCCCCGATGGATGGCTATAGAAGGTTTGAGGAGGACCCGAAGCGGCACTGGGAGGAGATGCTAAGCCCCGTTAGAGAGAGCCGGTTCGGCGACAGTATCAGGGAGGCGAAGCCAAACGCAGGTCACTACTCCCTCGCCGAGCTTGAGTCTATGGGAATACTCAGATCCCTAGTCACACAGAATATCGACAATCTACACATCGAGGCAGGCAGCAAGAATGTATTAGAGATTCACGGGAACAGACTAAAGCTGAGGTGCGTCCGTTGTGGTGAGAGGTTCCCGAGGGAGGGATTCGACCTCTCTACGTTGCCTCCCCGCTGCCCGAGCTGCAGCGGAATAGTCAAAGAGGATGTGGTCATGTTCGGTGAGCCCATCCCGAGGGACGTTCTGGAATCGTGCCAGACTGAGGCAAGCAGGAGCGACTGCATGATAGTTGCGGGGACCTCCGCGGTGGTCTACCCCGCCGCGAGCCTGCCACTCATAATCAAGGAGAGAGGAGGCGCTATAATCGAAATCAACCCATTGGCGAGCGATCTAAGTAGAATCAGCTATGTGATCATCAGGGCCTCGTCAGGGGAGTCCCTACCTGCCTTGGTAGAAGTATTGAAAAAGTCAGGCTAGTTTCTTCCGGGTCCAGTCAGCGACCTCCTTTCCCGTCGCGAACCAGACGTCTCCTTTTTCCTCCATGTCGGTGAGGAGCTTTTCCAGCATGTCGAGGCGGCTTATCCTTCCAGTGGCCTGGGGGTGGCAGGTGAGACCGAAGTATCGACCAAGGCGGTGGATGCCCTCGAATTCGGGTTTCCACTCTTTGTAGGCTTCCTCGGGGCTGCGCTTGTAGGTGTCGTACTGGGGCCAGTCGTCGAGCATCCACTCGACTGGTAGCTCGACGAGCCCCGTGGGGTTGCCCCGCCACTCGAGCATGTAGGGCATGTCGTTGTCCATGAAGTCGCTGTCGTAGCTGAAGCCGAACTGCTTTATCCTCTCGATGGTACGGTCGCTGATGAGCCAGTAGGGAGCGCGGAAGCCCTCGGGTTTTACGCCGAGCTTCTTGAGGGCGGAGAGGCTTCTCTCGAAGACTCCTTCCTCGATCTCCCAGCTGAGCTCCCCTAGGCGCTCATGAGTATAGCCGTGGGCGCCGATCTCGTGGCCATGCTTTATGATGTCCTTCACAGAGTCGGGGTACCTGTCCGCGGTCCACCCGGGGACGAAGAAGGTCGCCTTGAGTTCGTGGCGGTCGAGCATCTCAAGGATACGTGGGATTGCCACGTTCGGGGCGAAGCGCCCCCGGCTCTGGTTGACTATGTCGAGGGGGGTACGCCAGATGGTGGCGCTGTCCGAGTCGTAGTCGAAGCTGAGATTCACACAGCACTTGTATCCCTTTGGCCAGAATCCCATTCAATTCACCGCTGAAGAAGGGGAACAATTATCGGTATAAGAGATGCGCTCCGTAGGGAAAACGTTGGAAGGCTGCGAGCGCTGAAAAAGAATTAGAGAGCTAATCAGCGCCAGTATTTAATGCGAATCGTTTATTTATCGTCGCCGTCAGGCGACTACTACTTTTGCGCCATGGATTGAGGCTACCCTTTCGGCGACCTGCCTGATCGTCATCGTCTCGCCTTTCATTAGTATGATGCCTATGTCGTTCTTCATGTGCCCGAGGAGGTTCTGAGCGCATTGGCCAACCTCCACGAGGGTCACGGGCGTGTCCTCTGGGGGGCGGATGCGAACGACGCCGGTCTCCCTCGCCGCCTTGTTGAGCCGGGGGAAGAGGCGGCTATCATTAGGGTCCCTTCCCTCCAGGTCGTAGATGTTTGGGAGCCTAATTGTAACAGCGTCTGGGAGAGTCTCAACGAGTTTCTCCGCCTCTTTCTTCGCGGCTGCGTAGGGGGACTGGAGCTGGCCGCAGCAAGTACACCTGAAACTATCGGCGGCGAGTTGCGTGCTCGTGAAGATGAGGCGCTTGCCATGTT
>JADGNG010000068.1 GCA_017883585.1 Candidatus Bathyarchaeota archaeon | reverse complement strand
CCTAAACGTCTATCAAATCGCCTACCAGCTGATGGGATTAGACGGAGAACTCCTCAGCAAACTCTCAATCGACCCAACAAAGGGAATAACCTACAAAAGATTCAGCGAAGTAGAGCAAAACGAAAAGGCAATAAAAAGAACATCCGCGAATGAAGCACTGGGATCCACTCAAGGTCTCGATTTAAGCGAGGCTTCACAGATTGATCAAACCGGCTTAACCTACCCTCTAAAAAAAGCTAGGCCATTAAGGAAAAGTTAACCTGCACACGCAGATGCAAGAAAGTTGAAGCAGTTAGGAGGGGTACTTCCCGTAGAGAATAGGTGAGCCACAGTATAGGCACAGGTTCGTCCGGGGCACGAGCTTCCCACAGCCCTTACACACCACTAACGGGGAGTCACCACCGTACTCGTCGCCGTCGCAGATTTTTAACACCACATCTTGAGCCAAAATTATCCCACGCGTTAAACCTCCCTAATCGGTTAAAAGCAAGCCGCAGCATCCGCGAGGGGAGGGACCGCCGAAAGTGAGGAAGCACGTTTATTTTCCGACCCGGAAACCTAACAGCATGGCTCCCATACCCATCTACACCCCCACAGCGGGAAGGCACATGAGGGTAGCCTGCTTCATGTCCGGCTCTGGTACCAACGCTCGGAGAATCATAGAGAGGATCAAACAGCAAAAGGCTGGATACCATGTAGAGCTGATCTTCACCGATGTCAAGGATGAGACACTGGATAAGGAAGGGAAAAAAGCGTGTAGTGCCCTCGACATCGCGGAGGAGTACGGGATAGCCTACGAGTGCGTCGACATAATGGATTACTATTCATCCCGTGGCCATTCCTCGAAGAAGGACCTTAGCCTACGCCCCGACTTCGACAAGAAGGTCGTCTCAGCCATCGAGAATCACAACATCGACCTCATCGCCCTCGCAGGATACATGAGCATAACCACGAGGCCCCTCCTCGACCGCTACAACGGGAGGATAATAAACGTCCACCCCGCGGACCTAACAGTGACTCAGGACGGTGAGCGTAGGTACGTAGGTGTCCACACAGTGAGGGACGCAATCCTCGCGGGAGAGCCAGAGATACGCTCGACGACTCACGTGGTGAGGGAGAAGGTGGACAACGGCGAGATACTCGTCGTCTCAAAACCTGTCAACGTAATACTTCCCGAGGGAATCACGCCTGACAAGCTCAGAGAGGACAAAGAGCTGTTAAAGTTAGTCGTCGAGGAGCACCAGGATCGCCTTAAACGGGAGGGTGACTGGGTGATCTATCCATTGACCGTTGAGATGATCGCAGAGGGCCGCTTCGCCCTCGACAACAGCGCCGTATACCTCGACGGCAAGCCAGCCCCCGGTGGTCTCCGCCTCTAGGAGCTAATCGGCGCCACGATAGCACCGTTCAATCTTACGACGTCGGCGGGTTTAACCTCTAATAGCCTGTCCCTACTACCACCCCCACAGTAGAAAGTTGGGAAACCCTCAAGCTCCTTGTCGAGGACCACCCTCATCCGGGTCTTGTAGCCGAGACTCGGCGTCCCGCCGGGAGGATAGCCACTAATTGGCTCAGACTGGTCGAAGGGCATGAGACGGACATTCTTCACACCGAGAGCCTTTGCCGCCTCCTTGAGGTTGACCCTCCTATCACCTGGCACGATTAAGACCACATGCTCCCCCGTGTCAGTCACGGAGACGAGGTTCTTCGTAATCCTGTGAAGATCTATGCCGGTAGCCTGGGAGGCGTCAACAGTGTGAACCGTCTCCTGCTTCTCGACGAACCTGTGCCAGACGCCGTTCTCCTCCAGATAGGCTTCTAGAGACATCACCGATGATGGTGGCTCCGCGCCTCATGAGTCTTCGGGTCTACTTGACTAAGAGGACGCTGCACTTCGAGGATGCGACAACCTTCTCCGCGACGGAGCCGAGGAGGAAACCCCTCACCCTCCCGACGCCCCTGTTGCCGATGACAATCATCTCGCTGTTCATCTTCTCGGCAGTCCCAGTGATGGTGAGCGGGACGTCCGTACTTCTCTCCGACTTGACCTCGTACGTTACTCCCTCCTTCTTGAACCTCTCCTCCAACCTACCATACATCTTCTGGGCATCGATATCGACGTCCTCAGTCGTGATCCTCTTTGGGTCTATGTACGCGTCAGCTCCCTCTCCCCAGTAGACGTGGAGCACTATCAACTTCGCCTTAAGCCCCTTGGCTACCCTTATCCCCTCGTCGAGCGCCTTCAGTGACTGCTCCGAGCCATCGAATGCGAGCAAAATATTGGTTTCCATACTTTCTCTAGTTGATCAAACTGAATGATTGATTATAAATTTAACATAATTTAGACTTCAACGATAAAGATTATATACGTTTTTTTAGATAATCAGACATGACCTCGTCAAGAGTTCAAGATTCACAGGGCAAGATAGACTACAATAGCGCGCGCGCAATAATGTGATTGTGCAACGCATTTGCATGCACCTTTTTGCGCCCCCAGCCGGTGTCAAAAACACCCCTTCAAAATGTAGAATTCTCTAGAATCCGGCACTCTGTATAATGAAAACCACCAAAATCTAAACAAAATTAGGGATATTTGATTATATACCTGACCCGAAGATGATTGAGGAAGACTTAGGGATGAGGGGGTCATCCCTAAGAGCTTCGCCTAAACGGAGGCTAGTCGAAGCCATGGGTTGGTGCGGGATACCTTCTCTTAAACTTAGTCGATGAAACGCTACCTTGGTGACTGGTTGAGGCGGCCGCGATACACCGAGTCGATCGCGACAATTAGCAACCCCAAGTCGTTTGCGAGATGATAGTATTCGAAGGCGTCACTCTTATCGAAGAGCTGCGAGGTCTTCTTTCCCACCGCCCCATACATGTTCTTCGCGTGTAGCCCCTGAAACCTCTTCGTAACAGCCGTCACCTGCTTAGAGAGGTTGAGATCCTGTGTCGGGGCTTCCTTTATCATCTTCACTATTTCCTTGAAGTCAGAGCTTGGGGAGAGGTTTCTAGGCGGCTCCCTACCATGGAGAAGATACACACCTTTAATGTAGAGATCCACAGCGTTTTGGGATGAGCGTACACTTCCGGCATAATCAGCGTTGTTCAGGAGGAGCTTCGCCTTTTCCCTTGACTTCGTCCCTTCCTTGAAGTATCCCCAGCCCTTTTCGTAAAGGTCGGACGCCAGAACTCCTCCTCGACTATCTATCCACTCCCCTCTTAATGTGACTATAGTAAAATGGCTTGACTACGACCCGTATGACCCCTATTAAAAGGGGGATTCAGACTAGTCCCTAAGGATTGGGCAGGTCATGCAGTGGGGGCCACCGCCTCCGATGCTAAGCTGGCTCCCCGGGATGGTGAGTACGTCAAAGCCCCTGTCATCGAGTATCTCGATGAGGCGCTCATTCCACTCGTAGCTGACACACTTGTGATTCCCGAGTCCGATAATATTGGCTCCGAAGACGCGTGTCTCCGTGTCATTACCCTCAATTATCTCAACCCCCTTCTCCTCGAGATAATCGCGTAGGTACTGGAGCTTGACTCCCTCCTCATTGTAGACATAGGCGGGGAAGAGACCGAGACTCGCCTCATGGAAGAGCGCAATGTCGGGGCTCATCACCATGACAGCCCCATCAAGGTGAACTCGCCAGCTAGGCAGCGGGACGGCAACGAACTCCTTCACCGCGCCCTCGCCTAGGAGCTTGTCCTTCACCGCCATGACACCGGCCTCGTTACTACGGGTGACAAAGCCCATCATGGGAGTCTCCTTATTGAGCCAAACGAAATCACCACCCTCGACGAGAGCGGGTGGCTGTATACTCTGCGCGATCGGGATACCGAGCTTTTTCATAGCCATCTCCATGAGGAGAGGCTCCACCTGCCGAGCCGCGTAGGTCATCCGTAGGGCGTGGGCACCAAGGTTGCTAACCATGCAGACGTCTCGAGTGTAGACGAGGTTGGGGAGCGTCTCAGCTATGTGTGCGTGGTGCTCGTCTAACTGATCCGTTAACATGAGCACCTCAACCCCCTCGTCTATAAGGAGGTCGGTGAAGACGTCGTGCTCGTGCTGAAACTCCTTCCAGTAGACGACATCTCTGAAGAGGTAGGCGTCTTTGTTTCCCGGCGTAATGCGCTTGTTCTCCTCCGTCGGGCGGTGCATCAGCACCTTCCTAAGCTTACCATACTCCGTCTGGGCTCCAAACTTCATCCTAAATCCCCGAGCGAAGAGGGTGCGAGCCCACATCTAAAGAGTTTTCGAATGGAAACACCAAACTATTCCAGATGCGACAGAATAACTGTAAGTATACAGTAATTACACCAACGCGCTTTTAAAGGAGGCTGAGTGTCTTCAGAAGATGTATCTCGAGCGTAGGCGATTAACGCACGAGGACGTGCGAAGACTCGTCACGGGCTCCGTCGAGTTAATTCGGGAGGCCCAGCTCGAACTCAGTCTACCCCTCAGTCTACATATCACGGAGACGAGTGACCGCCTCATAGAGGGAGACTGCCTCTCCGACTCGCTGGAGACTATCCGGGGATGCCAGTACGGGATGGACTACGGCTGCTTTTCTCCCCCCTCCACCATCATACTCGATAGGGACCTCCCCTTCAGCGACAAGCCAATGGATATACCCGAACTTGTATCAACCCTCTCCCTCTACACAGCGGTACACGAGGTGCTACACGCGGACGACTGGGTAGGCGGGGACAAGCTCCAAAGGCTGACGCGGGACCACATGCTAAGGGAGCACAGTGACAAGCTTGTGAATGCGTTGGCCTTCATTAAGGACAAGGACGGGACCGACTGCATAAAGACGGTAGCCGAACTCGCCAACCTGAACGCGACACACTACGTGGACATGGTCACCCACTTCAGAAGCTTCGTAGCACTACGATACGCGGAGGCACCGAAGCTCGACATGATCTGGGACAAACTGGCAATCAACTTCTTCCCCCCAAACCTCCTAACCATGATCGAGGCGGAGAAAGGGACGGAATACGTTTTCTCCCTCTTCACCGAAAAGGCGGGGAGCTACTGCCTCATCGACGCCTTCGAGGAATACGAAGCAATCGGAAAACGCAGCGCCCAGACCTACACCGTCTAAAGGCACAGAGTTTTAATCGCCTCCACCAATCAATTCACCGATAACAATGCTCTACGACACACTCGTGGAGACCTACGTAAAACTTGAAGCCACAACTAAGCGGCTCGAGATGACAGCAATTCTCGCGGAGCTTCTCAAGAAGGCTGAGCCCGACGAGATGGCGGAGGTCGTCTACCTCACTCAGGGGAAGATTCACCCCGACTGGACGGGCGAGCCAGAGCTCGGGATGGCGGAGAAGAGCGTCATCGAGGCCATCATAAAAGCGACGGGGCTCCCGAAGGCAAAGGTGGAGCAGCTTATTGCGGAGACGGGGGATATCGGCCACGCAGCTGAGGCAGCTCTTAGGGGCAAGAAAGTGAAGAGCTTCGGGGGGAAGCAGCCCACAGCATCCGAGGTCTATAACACACTCGACGCAATTGCGAACGAGTCGGGGCAGGGGAGCTCCGCTAGGAAGGTGGACCGCCTCGTCAAACTCATGGTCAACGTGAGCCCTACGGCGGCAAGGTACCTCGCTAGAACTGTCGTCGGTGCACTCCGCCTCGGGATAGGCGACATGACGATACTCGACGCCCTAGCCATCGCGAGGACGGGATCAAAGGACGCCCGGGAAGCGCTCGAGAGAGCCTACTACCTGAGCAGCGACCTAGGAGACGTAGCGGAGACCCTCGCAGGGAAGGGGATGGAGGGTATCGAGCACTTCCAAATCACGGTAGGTAAGCCCATCATGGCGATGGCGGCCCAGCGTCTAGGCTCCGCCGAGGAGATCGTGGAGAAGCTCGGGAAGTTATCTGCCGAGTATAAGCTCGACGGAGAGAGGCTCCAGATCCACAAGGAGGGGGAGAAGGTTCAGCTCTTCAGCAGGAGGCTGGAGAACATCACCCACATGTACCCGGACGCGGTGAAAATGGCGAAGGATCACATCAAAGCGAAGACCGCCATCGTCGAGGGGGAAGTCGTCGCCACAGATCCAAACACCGGGGAGATGCACCCCTTCCAGACCCTCATGCAGCGTCGCCGCAAGTACAAGATCGAGGAGATGATGGAGAAGCTTCCCGTCACCATCTTCCTATTCGATTGCCTCTACGCCGACGACAAAGACTACACCCTCGATCCCTATCCTGTACGAAAGAAGAAGCTAGAGGAGATAATCGACGAGACCGATAACTTCCACAGGGTGGAGTCGATCGAGACGGATGATCCGAAGGAGATCGAGAGATTTTTCGAGCAGTCGATAGCGGATGGAACCGAGGGGCTCGTGTGCAAGAGCCTCGCGAACGAGTCCGTTTACAGAGCTGGGGCCCGGAGCTGGCTCTGGGTGAAGCTGAAGCGGAGCTACCAGAGCAAGATGTCCGATCCCGTCGACCTCGTCGTTGTGGGTGCGTTCCACGGTATGGGTAGGAGGGCGGGGAGCTACGGGGCGCTCCTCGGGGCGGCCTACGACAAGGAGACCGACATGTACCGAACAGTCTGCAAGGTCGGCTCCGGCTTCACAGACGAGGTTCTGGTGAAACTACCAAAGGACCTCGAGTCCCTGCGCCACGAAGGCCGGCATCCACTCGTCGACAGCCTCCTGAAAGCAGACATCTGGTTCGCCCCCGAAAGGGTAATGGAGGTTCTCGGCGACGAGTTGACACTGAGCCCCATACACACAGCGGGGTTCGACGCCATCAGGAAAGGCGCGGGCCTCGCGGTGAGGTTCCCCCGCTTCCAGAGGTGGCGCGAGGACAAGTCCTCCGAGGAGGCAACAACAGTCCCCGAGCTCCTCGATATGTACCGGTCCCAACTTAAGCAGATCGAGAAGACAGACGAGGGCTAGCCAACTTCGGCAATTTAGATAACGATTTTTTTCATCCCGATCGGAAGCGTTTTACACCCATGTTCTCGTATCGACTCATCTCAACTGGTGACTCAATGACGATCGTGGTTCGCATGGCCAGGCCGGAGGACAGGGAGAAGGCACTCTGGGTAGAATCCAAGTCGACGCCAAACCTCAGGTATCTACCGTTTGTCTTCGACATGTTCATTGACGACAGGGTAGGTGAGTTCAGCGTCGTGGAGCTTGACGGCGAGATCGCGGCGTGTGGGAAGTACACGATTGTGCCGGACGGTACCGCATGGCTCGAGACGCTGCGTGTCATACCCGAGAAGCAGGGGTTCGGCCTCGGCAAGGCCCTCTACGAGCACTGGTTCGAGCTCGCCCGCGCACAGGGTGTGAAGGCGATGAGGATGTACACGGGCATCGACAATGTCGTTAGCAGTGGACTCGCGGAGAGATACGGCCTCACTCTGCAGGGCACCTTTAAGGGGGCGACGCTCCCCGTTCACGCTGGCTCAGGTGAGAGAGGCGGATTCGTGCCGGTCCCCGACCCTAAGGTGGCTGCTGACCTCCTCATGCCTCTGGCGGGAGACTGGTTGGGCTGGCTCGTGATGAACCGCACCTTCTATAGACTCAGCCCCGCCTTATGCGCAGATATGGCGAAGCGTGGGATGGTCTACAGGGACGAAAAGACTGGCAGCGTTGTGGCCCTCGGCGCCCGATTCATGCCTGAACAGGCAATGCACGTAGGGGTCTGGGGCGGTGACCCTGACACCTGCCTCCGCTTCGCACACTGGAAGGCAGCGGAGAGGGGCGTCCCCCAGTTAAGCTGCTACCACGAAGCGACGGCCACGAAGATCGGTAAGGAGCTCGCCAGAAACGGCCTCAAGTTCGACGCCTCCGACTATATAGTCAAGGGTATCTACCTTAACTGAACTTAAAAGAAACCACTTAAAAATAGCTGTCAAAAATTTTTAGACTGGGCCCTTGTCCTCGACGACGGTGTGCCTCATCACGCCAATGGGCTGGATCTCGCACTCCAACAAGTCACCAACGTTCAGGAAGCCCTCTGGGCCCCAACTCGCTGCGACTCCCGCACATGTGCCCGTTGCGATGACGTCGCCGGGGTTGAGAGTGGTCCCCCTACTCATGTAACTGACGAGGTCGGGGATCTTAATGATCATGTTCTCAACCGTTCCGTCCTGGCGCGTCTTTCCGTTAACACGCGTCACAAGCTTCAGCGGCACCTTGTATGGGTCGGGTATCTCGTCGACGGTGACTATGGCGGGGCCCATAGGGGCAGCGTTATCCATCCCCTTACCCTTCGTCCAGTTTATATCACCCTTGTAGAGACGGAAATCAACGTCCTGGGGGAAACCTTGGTCCCGGAAACTCACGTCGATGAGGATTGTGTACCCCGCGATACACGAGTAAGCGTCCTCGGGCTTCACATCCTTGCATTTCTTACCGATTACGAGGGCGAGCTCGTTCTCATAATCGAGTTGCTTGGAGACCTTCGGCTTGATAATTGGCGCACCTGTACCAATGATGAGACTAGGCTGCTTCTGGAAGCAGTCTGCAACCTTGAGGTTGAGTCCCTTCATCCGGGCGATCTCCTTCTTCCTCGCCTCCGGATCATTCGCCATCCTCTCAGTGGCATGATCATAGTAGTTGACAGCAGTGCAGTAGATCTTACCTGGGTACTGGATAGGCGCCTGTATACGAGCCTCGTCGCCTAGGACAAGTTTCTCTCCCTCTATGCCGACAGCGTCCTTCTTCTTCGCCACCCACTGGAGGACCTTCTCAGCCTCCTTTTTCGCCTTCTCCCCACCCTCGAGGAAGCCCACCATGTCCGGCGGGATAAGCGCCGAGGCCACACGCTTGGGGAACACCTCTCCTCCCTCCTTCAGATAGGCGGTGTACGCTGAGTTGAGGTCGACGATGCCCTCCTTCAAGACTGCGCCGAGCCTTCGCTCGGTGTGTACCCTAAAAGTGACCAGCTTCAAGTCGGATCCCCCAGAACTCAGCCAGACCCAGTATATGATACTTAGCCGTGATCCAGTGACACGAATAAGGCTTTGTAGTTCCTCTTTTCCGTGTAATGGTTGATATCCGACGCCGTATCCCCAGTCTTAAACCGGGAAATGATGTAGGTTGAGGAAAAGTACGATCGTCATGGGGGCGATTCTTGTAGTCGCTGTATTGACGTCGATCTTCATGTATGGCACCTACGGCCAGACAAAGGACACTAACCCTGGCATTGAGCAGTTACGAATCGACTTTAGCTACTCCGAGATCACCGCGATGCCTAAAACAACCGTTAACGCCGAACTCGACTGCATCGGCACCTTCGTCGCGAGTGGCAATTGGACCGGGGTAAAGCTGGGTTACCTGCTTGAGCGGGCCGGGGTTACTCAGCAAGCGGAGACTTTAGAGTTGTACGCCAGCGACGGCTATTCTACACACATAGCCTACACCACAGCGACCCGACAGGACGTGATAATTGCCTACGATCTCAACGGCAGCGCGCTCCCCGAGGTGACGCGCTTAGTGATCCCCGAAACAAACGGCGACGTCTGGATTAGCAACATCACTCGAATCAAGGTAATCTACCCCTCAAGTGATTACTCCACAATAATACTCAACTAATCGACGTTCTCTCCCGATCCAAAATGTTCTCAAGTCTTATACCGGTATCAGGCGGTATTATCCTACGACAACCATGATCGACGACGCCATGAAGCGCATAGATGACGCTTACACCCTCCGCAAGCTAGAGGAAATGGTGAAGATCAATTCAGTCGTTGGCAAGGAGGGGGAGTTCGCCGAATACATCAAAACCGAGCTAGAGTCCCTCGGACTCAAAACCGAAACCCAGATGGTGAAACCTGGGAGACCGAACGTCTACGCCAGCCTCAAGGGGGACAAACCGGGGAAGAGGCTCAACTACAACGGCCACCTCGACACCATCCCTGTGGTCGAGGGGTGGGAGACCGACCCATTCAAGCCGGTCCATAGGGGGAACGACCTCGTCGGATTGGGCAGTTGCGACATGAAGGCGGGATTCGCCTCGATCCTCACGATGCTTAAGGCTGTCCAGGACTCGGGACACAAGCTCAAAGGAGAGCTGTCCTTCAGCGCAGTGATCGATGAGGAAGCTATGGGAGAAGGAGCGAAAGCGATGCTGAAGACCGACTTCGCGAAGGTCAACGCAATCGTCCTCGCTGAGCCCTACCCCTGCGACGAGTCCAAACCCATGCCGCTCGGCATCACTGGCAAGATACTCTACGATGTACACGTCCACGGGAAAGCCGCCCACGGCTTCCGCCCACAGCACGGCATCAACGCCGTCGAGGACGCCGCTAAAATAGTCGCCAACCTAGACAAACTAACCTTCCTCGACCACCCCGACTTCCACAAGGGCAACTACTCAACCCTCAAGTTCGAAGGCGGGTACCTCATCTACAGCGTCGTCGTCCCCGCCTCGGCGAGGTTCGAGGTCAATCGCCTCCTCGTCCCCGGGGAGACCCCAGAGACCGCCATCGCCGATATGGAACATCTCGTCGCGAGCCTCAACCTGAAGAGCAGCGTCGAGGTGAAGATCAAACCCCCGAAGTATGAGGCATACGTCATGGCGAAAGATGATCCAATCATCAAGGCTTTCGACCCCGTCTACAGAGAGGTAGTGGGGAAGGCACCAGTTTACCAGTACGCCTACGGGATCACGGACGCCAACACATTCGCCGGCGTTGGCAAGATACCTTGTCTCCACCTAGGCCCGACCCGAGGCATATCCGACCCAAAGAAGGGCGGAGGAACACATGAGAAGAACGAGTACGTCGACGTGACGTGGCTCCCGAAGGTTAGCAGGATGTACGTCAAAATCGCCGATTCCTTCCTCAACAACTGACCACTTTTCCAACGCTTCTCTTGGCAAACCATTTAACCGGAAGCGGTGATCCATGCAGAGACGCCCATGTACGAGGACCTACTGAAGAGGCTCGACGACGCCTACGCCGTCAAGAAGCTGGAGGAGATGGTCTCCATCCCTTCCGTCGTCAAAGACGAGAAGGAGCTCGCCCACTATCTGCAGAACGAACTAGATAAACTCGGGTACAAGACGGAGCTCGACGAGGTCGAGCCGGGCCGCCCAAACGTCTACGCGAAGCTCAAAGGCAAAGCGAAGGGCAAGCGCCTCAACTTCTGCGGCCACATGGACACCGTCCCCGT
>JADGNG010000067.1 GCA_017883585.1 Candidatus Bathyarchaeota archaeon | reverse complement strand
CAGCCCGTCGTCCTCATGGACGGCAGTCTCTACATTGGCAGGTTCCCGTACGCCCTTAGGGAGTACAGGCACCACCCCGAGCTTCTCATAGACTTCTTCGAGTCAATCACCCGGCTGCGCACGTTGGCGCGTGACAACGGGTTCCCCCTAGTCGGAGTCGCCAAGGACTCGAGCGTATTCTTTCTCTACATGGAGCTACTCAAGACGGCAGTCACTCGGGCGGGGCTCGGCAGTCTTGTGAAGCAACTCGATGAGGTTTTCTCACCCCTCGACCTCAGGGGCAACATGCAGAAGTGGAGCGAGGCGGAGGGGAGGCAGATCGAGCCATGGATCGAGACGCGTCCCTTATGCGACCCGCTCCTCGTCAAGGAGTCGACTGAGACAGCGGGCTACACCGCCCCACTCTACCTCTCTCCCGCGCGCGCGTGCCAGTGATGATTAAGACTGCGAAGCGTGAGACTCGCCACGGCGGCAGGACACCGGAGATCGCAGACCTCCTCAGGCAGGCCCGCGAGGACGCGGAGATTAAGAGGAAGAGGGACGCATTCCCCCTACACTAGGTGGCATGCATGCGTTTCGCCGTCCTCGCCGACCTCCACATCGGGCGTAGCATTCCACTCGCAATAGCAGAGCATAGGCGGATGGCGTTCGAGAGGGCACTGACAAAGGCTGTGAACGCAATCATTTCCGTCGGCGTAGACTATGTATTCATCTGCGGGGACCTCTTCGAAAGGCGCACTCTCCGCCCTCACATGGTCGAGTTCACCCAGCGGGAGCTCTTCCGCCTCGTGAAAGAGACGGAAACCAAGCATAGACGGAGCATCCGCATCCTCGTCATCAGGGGCAACCACGACGGCAGGAGCCAGAGCGATGCCCTCGACTACATCAAGCACCCACTCGCCGGGTACTTGCACGTCTTCGGCGACGAGGAAATCACATACGACGACGATCGTCTCCACGTAGTCGGGCTCAACTACTATGATCAGATAGACGTCGCCTACGAGAGACTGGCGAAACCTGCTCTCAGAGGGGGAAAGGGTACCAAGGTACTCATGATACACGGCTTCGTCGCTAACTACAACGACGTACCCCCCGGCGACAGCAGCCTCAGCCTCGACCAGCTCGCCGCCTCTGGCGCAGACTACGTCTTCACCGGCCACTATCACAAGCGCTGCGAGCCGAGGAAGCTCAATGGCAGCGGCTGGGTGCTCACCCCGGGGAGCACCGAGATATACGACTTCGCTGAGGAGCCGGAAAAAGGCTTCTACATAATCGACACGGAGGGGCCCAAGTTCACCTGGGTACCGATCGAGCTACTGCACGTGATGAGGCAGGCGAAGATAGGCAACAGGCGCAGCGCGGAACCGAAGTGGTACGAGGCGAAGGCTATCGAGACCCTACGGGCTTTCGTCGACGAGCTACACGCTCAGCACAAGCAGGGCTATATCAGGATCAAGTTCGAAGGCACTCTGAGCGAGGGTTGGCCAAGCGACGTGAGCGAGGACAGGATAAGGGAAGCGGTGCAGGATCCGCTTCTCCTCTGGGTCGACGTGGACACCCTTGAACTGAACCTCCCTCCGAGTGTAGCCCGCCCAATGGTGGAGAATACGGACGTCGCTGAGTACTTCCGCGACTTCGGTGGCTTTGCCGAGGAGATCAGGGAGGTCCACGGGCGGGTACGTGAGGCGCTTGAGGAGGAGGCCAGCACAAAGACCGGGCTCCTTACCGCCACTCAGCGTGAGCAGTTCATAGTCGACTGGGTCCGTCGATTCGAGGCAAAGATCTTCAAGGAGGATAAGGCTTGATCGAGTCCCTCACCCTCCGCGGCTTCAAGAGCTACCGGGGCCAGCAGACCATCCGCTTCACTAAGGGCGTGAACAAGATAAGCGGGCGCAACGCTTCGGGGAAGACCACCATCCTCGAGGCGGTCCTCTTCGGCCTCTTCGGGGAGGTGCCCGGCGTCGAGAAGAGGGACCTGCTCCCCGTAGGGGGCGGCGACCTCTTCGTGGAGCTCGTCTTCAGGACCCCGAAGGGGGTCAAGGTCACCATCCACCGGGAGGCAACACTCACCAAGAAGGGGACTGACGAGGCCTTCAAGGCGAAGGAGTTCCTCATGCTGGTGGAGGGGGATAAGGCCCCCATCACACGTGAGCGGGACGCCCAAGACAGGCTCAGGGAGCTCCTCGGCATCAGCAGCGGCACATTCTTCAACGTCGTATACGCACGGCAGAAGGAGTTCGTCGAGATACTCAACCCGGACAGGGGGAGGATGAACGCTATACTCGGCCTCACCGCCCCGAGCGAGATACGGGAGCAGTTGAGGGAAGTCAAAGCGCAGCTCCGCCAGCGCGGCGACTTGGACAACAAGCCTGCCATCGAGGAGAGGATAAGAAACGCCGATAGGACACTAGTCGAAGGCGGAGCCCAGCTAGCCGGGATCACCGACAGGAAGGCTACCCTAGTATCCGAGCTGGGGGTTCGCCGCTTCGAGCTACAGAACGCCAAGGACGCCGTCGAGCGTGTCGAGAGCTACGACACGAACTTCGCCGAGCTCGACGGTATCAGGCAGGAGGTCGAGAGGAACAGGAGCCTCCGCGAAGCGAAGGAGGACGAGCTGGAGGGCATCGCCTCTGAGATGGGGGAGAGCCCAGACTTCCGCCTTCGGGAGCTCCAGAGTAGGGCCTCGACGGTGAAGGCCACCGAGGACCGGCTGCGTCAGCTCAGCGACTTGGAGGTTGAACAACGCCGCAGAGCCGCGGCGGCGATGGTTGACAGGCTCACCCACCAGATCGGGGAGCACAGGGACCTCGTCGCTAAGGGGCTCACTGTCTGCCCCAAATGCGGGCAGCCAATTGACCCCGCCGCTATCGAGAAGGACCTCACCCAATGGACCGCGGAGCTGGAATCTGCGAAGAAGCAGCAGGCAGCCGCCGTCTCCGAGATACAGGAGCTGAGGACCCAGGCGAGGACAGCCACCGATAGGCGCGTCGAGGCTGAGAAGGCGGTCGACCGCTTCCTCAACCTAAAAGCGCGCCTCGACGAGGGAAAGAGGGCCATCCTGAGGCTCGACGAGGCTGGTGGCAAGCTCAGCGAGAGGCTAGAGGTTGGGAGCGAGGGCGTCCTCGAACTCGTGGAGAAGGAGTTCGGCTCCGTGAAGGGGCTGGAGGATGCCAGGAAGCGTGTCGAGGAGAGGCTAAAGACGCTCCGCGCAACTGAGAATCAACTCGTCGGGGAGGTCAGGGATAGGGCAGCTCGCTTACAGGAGGCAGATCAGGCAGAGAAGAGACTACGCACCCAACTGGTGGGTGTAGAGCAGACACTCAAGGAATCAAAGGAGCGACTTGGTAGGGTGGCAGAGTACGAGGCGAAGATAAGGGCACTCGACGGCGTCGTGGAGCGCTACGGTGCATACGAGATGGACCTCCGCGAGAACACCCTCCGCCTGCTGGAGTACCAGACTTTCGAGTACTTCCGCCGACTCACCGACCAGCAGCTCTACTCCGCGTGCAGGATCGACAGGGAGAGGTACACACTGGAAGTTCAGCCGAAGGGAAGTCCTAGGCCACTGCCGGCGTGGCGAGCGGGTGGCGGCCATCAGAGCCTCTTCGCCCTCGCGGAGCGCCTCGCCCTCCTCAGGGTTCGAAACTTCCCTTACCTCCTCATACTCGACGAGCCTACGGATGCCGTCGACTCGGAGAACGTCCCCCACCTGATCGAGTACATAGCGCAGGGGAGCAGGGAGATCGGGCAGGTGCTGCTCGTAACCCACCACGGGCAGGGGGAGGAGGAAGGAGTCAACCTGATAAGGGTCACGAAGGCCGACGGGGAGAGCAGGGTCAGCCAGGAGCTAGCCTATGGCTAAGGCATTTTCTTCGGCTTGTACTTTCGTTCCTTATACTTCCCGGTCAAGCGGACGTGTGTTCCGCCCCTATAGACGTCCGCCTCAACCTGCTTCAGCAGGGTCTCGCACTCGGGCCTCCACTCGCACTCCTGGCAATCCTCGTCCTCGCTGAGCATCCCTATGCAGCTGGGACGCGGTCCTTTAGACATACCCGGATTCAAACCCGGGTGCCCCGATTAAAAACGTTCCCAGGCCCGGCTTTGACCGCAGGATTCAGACTCAAAGCATTAAAAGAGCCCCGCCTCTGGAGTGGTCGAAGGTGGTAGAGGGTGGATGGGAACGAGGACGGGATGTGGAGGGCTGTAGAGAAACGAGACGCTTCTTTTGACGGAAGGTTCGTGGTCGCGGTCAGAACAACAGGCATCTACTGTCGCCCCTCCTGCCCCAGCAGGCACCCGAAGAGGGAGAACGTCACCTTCTACCCGACGCCAGAGGCGGCCGAAGCCGTAGGTTACCGAGCCTGTCTACGCTGCAGGCCCCGGGAACGCGACACCCCTCAGCTTGCATGGGTGAAGAAGGCGTGCGAGCACATTCGCAGGAACCAGGTGGAGAAGATAACCCTCGATGACCTCGCTGCCGAGGTCGGCGTAAGCGCGACCCACCTCCAGAGGACCTTCAAGCAGGTGATAGGCCTCACCCCCCGCCAGTACCAAGAGGCGTGTAGGGTCGAGCGTCTCAAGCAGAGACTGAAGCAGGGGGAGCCCGTCACCAAGGCAGTGTACGCCGTCGGGTACGGCTCGACTAGCTGGCTCTATAAGGACGCAAAGGCGAAGCTCGGCATGACACCAGGCGCTTACCGGCGGGCTGGTGAGGGAATGAAGATCAGGTATAGGGTCGTCGACTCCCCCCTCGGGAGGCTCCTCGTCGCCCGGACGAGCCACGGTGTCTGCCACCTGAGCCTCGGGGACGGTGACGCTGCGCAGGAGGAGGCGCTCCGCAGCGAGTACCCGGCTGCTGAGATAACGAGGGAAGAGGGTAAATCCGACCACTGGACTTTGGAGGTACTCGATTACCTCGCGGGGAGGGTGACCCAGCTCGGGGACATCCCCATCGACGTGGTGGGGACGGACTTCCAGCGCCGCGTCTGGAGGGAGCTGCAGGCCATCCCGAGGGGCTCGATACGCAGTTACGAGGAGGTGGCGCGATCCATAGGGGAGCCAACGGCGGCTCGAGCCGTCAGCAGGGCCTGCGCCACTAACCCGGTTTCCCTAATAATTCCCTGCCACCGCGTCGTCAGGAAGAGCGGGAGCCTCGGTGGCTACAGGTGGGGGATCGATAGGAAGAAGCGGCTCCTTGAATCCGAGGGCGTGCCCCACGATTAGTCCACATCAGGATTCGATAAATCCCTTATTTCCACTGGGCGAATGCGGCGAATGAGGTTCAGCAGTTGGAGGTATGCTACCACTGCGGGCTCTAGCTATACGCCGTTAGAGGTGTTCACATTGTAGACTGCCCTCCTGCGAGCACCACATCTCCCCCGAGGCCGCACACGCGTTCGCGTTCGCTAAGCGGAGTGAGAGAAAGAGTGAATTATTCTCCTGAAGATAGAATCCCGTGTCTTCGCCATGGTGGCGGGGAGCATCTACTTCCTCACGCACGTTTTTGCGGCTTAGCTTGGCGCTGGCGTAGACGCTCGTAGAGCACCACGGCGGCTGAGACCCCGACGTTGAGGCTAGATATGTGACCCTTCATCGGGATCTTGAGGATGGAGTCGCATTTATCGCGTAGGGTCGGGCTTATCCCCTCCCCCTCGCCGCCGAATACGAAGGCCACAGCGCTGGATAGGTTCTCATCCCAGAGGTCCTTGTCCCCGGTTGTGTCAACGGCGACTATCTTGAATCCCTCGTCCTTGAGGAACTTAACGGCGGGGTAGATGCTCTCACGCGCCACCGGCACATAGGCACCGCCACCCATGCTAACACGGAGCACAGTAGGCGTCAGGCCGACCCCCTCCTTCTTCGGGATGAGAATCACGTCGACCCCAGTAGCATCCGCTGTTCGGAGTATGCTGCCGAAGTTCTGTGGGTCCTGCACCCCGTCGAGGATGACCACGCAGGGCTCCCTACCTGCTTTCTCTATTACTCGGTTGAGGGAGACGTAGCCAGGAGCTTCCACGAGGGCGATAACCCCCTGGTGGTGATTCGTCTCCGTCATCTTATCCAGCACCATCTTCTCTACGAACTCGACCGGCGATCCCCGCCTCTTCGCGAGTTCAACGATCTCCTTCATCTTCGGATCGCTTATCGTCCCCTCGACCATCAGCAGCTTACGGACCCCGCCCCGCTTCAGGGTCTCCAGAACCGGGTTACGACCCTCAACCTGAGACATGCAAATATCAATAGATTAAGGGAGGCTTCGACTAAAAGGATACCTCAGTATAGGGGAAATCAATCCAACTAAGGAATTGTTTCACGTTACTGCGGTGCAAAATAAAGTCTCTAATTCCAAAGATCAATCAGCGTTTTTCGCTTTGATAAAGAACCTAGATGAATTGGGCCGAATGGAGTGACAAATCTACCTTGAGTTGGTTTCAATCTACTCAATTTGTGGCGCACGCGAAAGTCGTTCCAAAACCGGGGTTAGACACAAAATCAACAATGCCCCCGTGAGATTCAACAGCCATTCTGATGAAGTAGAGTCCAAGCCAAAATCCCCCCTTCTTGGTCGCGCGCGCGATCGTTATGCACGGTAGAATGCCACGGAACCGCTACTTTCCAGCGAAGTGTTGGTAGACGTTCCTGCTGACCCTTGCGATGGCCTCCTCTGCCGCGTAGACGTCCTCCGCCCCCTTCGTGAAGCAGCTTAGGTAGTACCTCTCCCCCGTCGCGAGGATTGTGATCACACCCACATCATTTCGGATCCCAGGCAGGCTACCCGTCTTCCTCTGCATCCTCACCTTCTCCGTAGGTAGATACTTGGGGACCCGGTACTCGCCCGTTTGGCACTTCCCCATCGTCGCGAGGATAGCATCGCAGCTTGCCCTTCCAGCCGCCACACCGTCGACGAGTAAGCCCAGAAGCTTATTCATCTCGACTGGGGTCGTCACGTTGTTCCTCTCCGTACCGAGGCTCCACGTCCCCTTCGTCGCCCCCGCCTTCGCCAACTTCAGGTAGATATCGAGCGTCTTCTCTTCATCCGGTAGACTGTTCTCCCCGACGAGGTCGAAGAGAAGGTCCCTGCAGTCAGCTACGACGACTGTGTTTCTAAGTCCTAACCTCCGCATCGTCGCATTGACGTTCTCCTTCCCGACCCGCTCAACGATCATGTCCGTCGCCGTGTTATCACTAAGGATCATCATCAACCGGCTCAGGTCCTTGATGGTGACCTCGAGCCCCTCGGTGAGTTCCTTGAGTATGCCGGAGCCGGGGACCTTCTCCGAGTCCTTCAACACCAACCGGTCGTCGAGACTCAGTTTACCCACCTCCACCTGTCTGAATAGCTCAATGATGACAGGGACCTTGAAGACGCTCGCTGTCGGGAACACCTCGTCCCCGTTGAAGCCCGCCTCCTCACCGGTGCCAAGGTGCTTCACTGCGACCCCGAGCACCCTCTCGAAGCCCTTCGTCTCCTTAACAATCTCGTTGTAAAGCGTCATGGGATATGAACGGAATCCGGCGGCTAAAACCCCTGCCCTCGAACAGCTTTTCAACACAGCAGCCGAGGTTCCCCCAGTGAAGGACAATGTCAGAGGAACCAATCTACATAGCCGAGGTAACACACGTCGCAAAGAGCTGCAGCGCCGGCCACAATATCGGTGACAGGTTCGAGATAAACACCCACAAGACGGGAGGCATCTGCGGCTACTGCTACCACGACCTCTTCCCAACCCTCATGAATTGCTGCTACGGGGGGAAGATTCCATGGGTTGACCCGGCTGAGTTCAAATACGAGTGCCCCGACAGGTGGAACGACGTAAAGTTCCGCGTCACTCGCAGGAAGTAGGCCTCTCAACACCCTTTAACGGGGGCACGCCTAACCATAACACGATTGCCATGAAGCCGAAGGTACTCATCAGCTACAAGAGCGACAACTTCCCAGAGGACTTAACCGACGGGCTCCGCCCACTCGCCGACGTCGTACGCGTCTCAGGCGACTACTCTGACCAGCTGCGCGACGCCGCCGTCCTCCTCGCCGCAGGTGAGAACGTTAACGAGGACTTCCTCAAGAAGACCCCAAAGCTCAGGCTCGTCTCGCGCTTCGGCGTGGGCTACGACTCCGTTGACGTCGACGCCTGCACACGCCACAGCGTCTACGTCTGCCACACGCCCGACGTGCTTAGCGACGCCGTCGCAGACCTCACATGGGCCCTGATCCTCGGCTGGATGCGCCGTATACCCGAGGCGGACAGGTATACCCGCGAGGAGTGGGGGAAGAAGCAGAAGGGCTTCCCCTTCGGCTGGGATATGGGGGGGAAGACCCTCGGCCTCCTCGGCCTAGGTAGGATAGGTGTCGAGGTTGCGAAGAGGGGCAAGGGCTTTGGCGTGAAAATGATATACTACGACGTCGTCCGCCGACAGGACATCGAAGCCCAGCACGGCATCACATACGTCCCCTTCGAGGAGCTGCTGAAAACCGCTGACGTCGTCAGCGTTCACATCCCCCTCCTCCCAAGCACAAAGGGCATACTCAGCACCAAGCAGTTCCAGATAATGAAGAAGACAGCCATCGTCATCAACACGAGCCGCGGCCCTGTCATCGACCAGAAGGCACTCACCGAGGCGCTCAAGGCGAAAGTGATAGCTGGCGCTGCCCTTGACGTCTTCGAGGTCGAGCCAGCACCACTCACAGAGGAGTTGCTCAAGCTGGGGAACGTCATCGTTACCCCTCACATGGCATCGGCTACATGGGAGACACGCCGCAAGATGGCGGAGAGATGCGCGGAGAGCATCAAAGCTTTCCTAGAGGGAAAGAGGCCGCCATTCACGGTGCCCGAGCAGAAGAACGTGACTTTTTAAAAAAAATGTAGGCGGTTACTTGACCGCCTTGAACCTCTTCTCGACAGCCGCCCAGTTCACGATGCCCCAGAGGGCGTCGACGTAGGCGGCGCGGTTGTTTTGGTACTTGAGGTAGTAGGCGTGCTCCCATACGTCGATGACGAGGAGCGGCACCACGCCCCAGATGGTAAGCTTCTGGTGGTTCTCAGCCTGAAGTACCATCATTTGCTTGGATGTCGGCTCCCAGACCAGTACGGCCCACCCGGAGCCCTCGACGGCCTTCGCAGACGCACCAATCTCAGCCTTGAGCTTAGCTAAGTCGCCGAAGTCAGCCTTCACCTGATCAATGAAGGCACCAGAAGCCGGCTCCTTACAATCCGCCTTCGGGCAGAGGTTCTCCCAGTACATGTTGTGGAGTATGACGCCGCTCCCGTGGAAGGCGAGGTCCTTGTCCAGCGCCTTGATCGCGGCATAGTCGCTCTTCTCACGCGCCTCAACAATCTTCTTCAGGGTCCCGTTGAACCCAACGACATAGCCGTTGTGATGCTTATCATGGTGGAGGTTGACTGTCGCTGCGTCGATTACTGGTTCAAGCGCCTCGTAGGCATACGGTAGCTTGGGTAGAACAAATTCTTTCATTCACTCAACTCCAGAATCAGTTGATCCTTCGGGACCCGTTAAAATAAACCTTGTACTAGTTGTATGTGTAAAACTTTATGAAAACATATAGAATTGATACGAAGTATCATTTATCTAGATTTATGAATGAAATCGCATACAATTCTCCAAGATTTTATCTACTTCTGTAAGTACTGATTTAATCGGGCGAGTTTATGCCGAAAATAGTGGATATTGAAGGTATCGGACCAGTTTACGCTAAGAAGCTGACTGAGGCAGGTATTAAGACGACCGAAGACCTGCTCAAGGTGGGTGCGGCCTCTAAGGGCCGAGAGGAACTCGGGAAGAAGACGGGTATCGAGCATAAGCTCATACTTGAGTGGGTTAACCACGCCGACCTCTACAGAATCAAGGGTGTCGGGTCGGAGTACTCTGATCTCCTCGAGGAGGCTGGGGTGGATACAGTCGTCGAGCTCGGTAAGAGGGTGCCTGAGCACCTGCACGCTAAGATGATTGAGGTGAATGAGACTAAGAAGCTGATTAGGAGGCCTCCCCCGCTAAACGCAGTTAAGGACTGGGTAGAGCAGGCTAAGAAACTAAAGAGAGTCGTAGAGTACTAACTCCTTTTTTAATTTTAGTCGCGTGAATTATTGGTTGAGTGTATTTCTTGGCTCGATAACATGTGTTAT
>JADGNG010000066.1 GCA_017883585.1 Candidatus Bathyarchaeota archaeon | reverse complement strand
CCCGATGCCCTCTAACTGTTAATTGATCATTGTTAACTACTTGTTATCCCTTCTTCTTGCTACATCATCAACGCGCGTGGTGGACATCGTGCAGAAAAGAACAGGAAACACGAAGAACATCATTCATGTCCTCTTCATCGACGACGAGAAGAACGACGCGGAACTGGTTCACCTCAACCTCGATAATGCGTCGCTGAAGGTCACCACGACGTCTACTCCATCAGAGGCACTGGAGCTTCTCACCCATCAGAGCTTTGACTGCGTGGTCTCCGATTACAAGATGCCCGGGATGAGCGGGATCGAGCTTTGCAGGGAGATCAGGAAGACAAGCAACATCCCATTCATCATCTACACTGGTTGGGAGAGCGAGAAGGTCGCCAAGGCGGCCCTCGCCGCAGGGGTCGATTATTATATCAGGAAGCAGGAGAACCTTGCGCACTACCAGAATCTGGCGAAGAGCATAGAACATGCCGTTGAGAACAGGCGGGATCCCTCAAGCATTTGAATACCGCGTGTTTGGTTACTCTTTTCTCAGCGTTTTAGTTTGTCGCCGAACTTTTTCTCCAGCTTCTCCACCTTGGGGGCTATGACGTACTGGGAGTATGCGGCCTCCCTGTTCCTCTCGTAATACTTCTGATGGTACTCCTCGGCGGGGTAGAAACCTCTGAAGGGCTCGACCGCCGTCACTATGGGGCTGGGGAAGGCTTTCTTCTCAGTCAGTTCCCTGATGTAGGTCTCCGCCTCCTTCCTCTGCTCATCAGTGTGGTAGAAGATGACTGAGCGGTACTGGGTGCCAACGTCGGCCCCCTGCCTGTTCAGGGTCGTGGGATCGTGCGTGGCGAAGAATATCTCGAGTATCTGGCGGAAGGTGATGAGGGAGGGGTCGTATGTGACTTGGGTCACCTCCGCGTGGCCCGTCTTCCCCGTGGACACCTGCTCGTATGACGGGTTGGGTATCTTGCCCCCGCTATAGCCGGGGAAGGCACTCGTTACCCCCTTAAGGCGTGCGAATACGGCCTCTGTGCACCAGAAGCACCCACCGCCGAGTGTTACTGTTTCCTCCCTGCCGCTCATGGACTCCAGCGGGGAAGCCCACTAGTTATAGTTTAACGAAACAGGGCCTGATGCACGCGTGCGATTTCGGGTATATTAACTACGGTTCCGGTCGAGAAAACGGGATTGATATGGGAAGAGTAACATGGTTTGAGATACATGCGGACGACGTGAAAAGGGCGAACGAGTTCTACAAGAAGGTCTTCGGCTGGAAGATGGATCAATACGGGGACCCCAAGATGGAGTACTACCTTGCGAAGACTGGGGACGAAAAGAAACCCGGAATAGACGGCGCCATCATGAAGAGAATAGGCCCCAACAGCGTCTGGATCACTGCCGATGTCGACGACATCGACAAGGCCATGAAGCTGGTCGAGAAGTCGGGCGGGATGCTGATGAGGCCGAAGATGGAGATTCCCAACATGGGCTGGGTCGCCTACTGCGTCGATACGGAGGGCAACGTCTTCGGGCTCCACCAGGGGCTCCCCGGCGCGAAGATGTAGGTCCCGACGATCCATAACTTTATTCGAATTTAATTCTCACGCGCGGCGCTTCTTCGCGGCTTCCGTCAGGTAGTAGTCGGGGAGGAAGTTCGGCTCCTGATCGACCCCACCGAATGGGATGGGGGTGGGTAAGAGGTGCTTAGTCTTCTCGAATCCTTCGATGACCTCGTCGAGGAGGGTGTATGGGATGGTGATGGATAACTCCTGGTCCTGAACGATGCTGGAGACGCGCTCCCCCCTACAGGGGAAGGCTACTGCGGGCTTTCCGGTAACATAGGCCTCCGCCATCCCCTCGACGCAGACGCCGTACTTCGCACATGTGGTGATGGTGAAGCGGGGCTCTTCAGCGTAGACGTAGCCCTGGACGAGCTTGAGGACCTGGAGGGGGTTGCCGTAGACTATGACCTGGTCGGGGGTCATCTCCATCTTCTCAAGGGGGGCGAACGCCATGGCCTTTATCTCACCGAATTGGGCCCTCGGTAGGGTTTGGAACATGCCCTCGCAAAGCTCGGGGGTCTTTCTGACGCCGTCCTTCTTCGCGATCTCCCCGTGTTCCATCGACTCGTCGTAGGGGTGAGCCCCGGTGACGAGTGCGCCTATGTTGCAGACTTGGTCCTCTGCGGTGGCGACGACCTTCCTGAGGTGGTGGCGAGCCTGGCCGACGAACTGGCAGACATTGAGCGGTGCCTTTGGGCGGTAGTAGCCCTTGTCGGCTAGCTCCCACTCCGCCTCTTCGCTCCAATCCCGGATGTACTTCACAGCCACTGGAGGGGTCTGAAGGCTCAACGTTCTCATGAGCCACTCGCTCTGCTGCTTGGAGTCCATGTTGAAGGTGCTAAGCCATTGCCAGATTTATTCCTTCCCAAGTTCCCGGGTAAGAAACGTTTTAAGGGATAGCGAGGTTGAATGGGTTCACGCACGTGGAGTTGAACGTGATGGGGTATCGCTTTATCGTGTCCCTCAGGGAGGGGTAAGTCATGGGGTATTGCTTTATTAGTTAAGTTACCTCGACAAGAAAAATTCTCAGGCTCGAACCTGAAATCAGGAACTGGACCCACCTCGGGTCGAACGGGGGCTTCTCTTGGCTGAGCTAGTGCCACCGACTCTGCTCGACGTCGTCGCGGCGCGTGAGCGAATCCGACCGCACCTTCTCAAGACACCACTAACCTATTATCACGGGCTCTCTGACCTGCTGGGCTGTGAGATCTGGGTTAAGCACGAGAACTACCAGCCCATCGGCGCCTTCAAGATACGTGGGGGCATCAATCTGCTCTCGCGAATGAGTCCGATTGAGCGGGCCAAAGGTGTGATCACAGCGTCGACAGGGAACCACGGACAGAGCATCGCTTATGCGTCGCGTCTCTTCGGCGCTAAGGCTACGATCTGCGTTCAGTCCGGTGCCAACCCGGATAAGATGACTGCGATGCGCTCCCTCGGTGCTGAGATTCTGGAAGGGGGAAACGAATTCGAGGATGCGCGCTTACACGCCGTCGAGCTCGCACAAAAACGCAGCCTACGCTACATTCACACAGCGAATGAACCCGACCTCATAGCTGGAGTAGGGACACTCGCCCTCGAAATGTTGGAGGACAGGCCCGACCTCGACGTCGTCATCGTGGCAGCGGGAGCCGGGACCCTGAGCAGCGGTGTCTCCACAGTCTACAAGGGGATGAGTCCACGCACGAGGGTCATCGCTGTCCAGACCGAGGCAGCGCCTAGTCTGTACAAGAGCTGGAGGAGTGGGAGGACGGAATGTACGGATTCTGCTAGGACGTTCGCTGACGGGCTGGCGGTCAGGCAGAGCTTCGAGCTACCAGTCGGCATAGTGCATCGTCTAGTGGATGATTTTGTCCTCGTCTCCGAGGAGGAGCTTCGCGGCGCAATCAGGCTCTACGTGGAAAAGGCTCATACCATCGCCGAAGGAGCCGGGGCCGCACCACTAGCTGCGGCGGTGAAGATTAGGGATCAGCTAGCTGGGAAGAAGGTGGGGCTCGTCCTCAGCGGGGGAAACATCACGGCCTTGATGCTCAGAGAGATCCTCTCCGAATAGTCAACGAGAAATGCCATTCTGGTGATATTCGAGATCACGAAATGATACAAGGACTAGGTTTACTTCTGGGCCCTGAAGTAGCTAATCCACGCGGGGAGGACTTTGAAGAGGTCCGACATCACCCGCTTTGTCGCCTCGAACCAGAGTGTTGCCGTGCCGTCGTAGACCTCGCCACCGCTCTTGTCGACGAGATCCGAGACGCCACGGAGTATGAGGACCTTCGCGTTGTTTCGTGCGCAGACCCAGGCTATGGGGGCGGACTCGTAGTCGTTGACCATGCCCCCAAACTTCTCCTTTAGCTTGGGGATGTCCTCGGGGACGAGGTCCCTATCGCCGCTGAGGATGGTCACGGGCTTGACGGGCGTCGGAGGCTTCTTGACCCAGGTGAGGTCGATGTCTGTTGTGAATTTCTTTATGCCCTCGTCGGGTGGGCCTATGAGGCTAACGAAGTCGTAGACTATGGCCTTCTTGACGAGGACGGTGTCGAATCGTTCGATGGCGCCTCTGAAGCCGCCGCATGTGCCGAGGTTTATGATAAGGTTGGGGTGCCAAGTGTTTATGACGTACTCAACTGAGGAGGCAGCGTGTACTTTCCCCCACCCACCGTGATAGACAATGACCTCCTCCCCTCCAGAGCTGGTTGTGAACCACTCGCCGAGGGGAGATGACTTCAGCTCCGCCTTGGGGAAGAGGGGAGTTGTGGCCCTCCACTCTCCGTCGGCTGAGACTATGACGACTATTCGACCCATTCTTGTTTCCTGTGATGGATGGGGCTTTGGTGGAATAAGGATTAGCCCCCTGTAGGTTTGATAGCTTGCTTGATCTTTTCCCCGATCTCCTCAGGGTTAGCTCTCCCACCGGGGCCGATGCTTTGGACTATGCTTCCTCCGTCCCCCCGATGTCGTGGGATTATGTGGATGTGGACGTGCTGTACCTCTTGGCCGCTTCCAGGGCCGTTGTTGACCCCGATCGTTGTGGCGTCGGCCCCGACCGCCTCCCGTATCGGAGCGAGTATCCTATGCAATGAGGAGAAGAGGGCTTGCGCCTGCTCTGGGGTCAGATCCTCTACCCTTAAGGTATGGGCTCTGGGGACTAGCATTGTATGGCCGGGGGCGGCGGGACGGGCGTCGAGGAAGGCCACGGAGTAGGTGTCCTCGTAGACAACTTTGGCGGGTATTCGTCTCTCGATTATAGAACAGATGAGGCAGACCATGGTCTCAACTGAATAATCTGTGGTTATGGGTCTTGCCCCGGCGCTCTCCTTAAATCCAGCTACCGTCCCCCCGGATGGCGGAATCAGATAGAGTAGAAGGCATACTTAGTTGCGGTTACCGAGGTTCGCTGATCTGAAGGGCGTCGTGGAGGACACGTTGAAGGCCTCCATCATGGCGCAATTCCTGTGCTCCCTCGCATTCGGGCTGATGGGCAGCTTCATGCCCCTCTTCATAAACCGAGACCTCGGCGAGTCACTGGTCAACGCGACGTACTGGACGGGGGTCTCGAACCTCGCCTGGTACGGCGGGCTCGCGTTCACGGCACCCGTCTGGGGCTGGGTCTGCGACAAGGTAGGTACGAAGAAGGTACTCATCTTCGTTCTCATAGGGAACATCGCGACGTACGCGGGGATGGCATTCAGCCAGAACGTGACGCAACTGGTGCTGCTGAGGATAATCCAGAGCCTCTTCGGGGGTCTAAGCACCATCCTTTTCGTCGTCGTAGGGATCGTAGCCTCAGCGGCGGACCTGAAAAAGTACCTCGGCTACCAGATAGCAGCGTCTACGATCAGCAGTATCATCTCCCCGGGGCTGGGCGGCGCCATCGCGGCAATCATCGGCTACAGGTGGACGATCTTCTCTCAGGCTATAGTCTTCGCATCGATTTTCCCACTCATACTAGTGATGAAGACTGCGAGACCGGAAGGGCGGGAAAGAGAGTCCTTCGGGCTCCGGGACGTGCGCCTGCTGCTCCCGACAGCGGCGGCTCTCTTCTGCGCATATGCTGGACTCAACTTCATAACGCCAATCGTCCCGTTCTTCCTCTCCTCTCTTGGCGTGGCTTCGGGTGACCTGCTCACGTGGACGACGATAACGACTATCGCAAACGGAGTCGCTTACGCGGTGGCTACTCCTATCTTGACGAGGTTGTCGTCGGGGAGGAAGATCATCGCTTGGCAGGTGGTGACGGCTGTGCTAATCGAGGCCGCCGCTTTTGCGTTCAGTCCGGTGATCTTTATCGTGATGAGGGTGGCAATCGGAGTGGTGCAGGCTGGGCTGCCACAGAATCTTCTCGGGGGTAAAGCGGGGAGGACTGGGCAGGGGATGGGACTCATGAACACGGCCCGATACCTTGGGATGGCTTTCGGCATGTACGTAGCGCCTCTGATCCTCCAGTCGGGAGCGCCTCCGATCTATATGTACTCGGTGATAGCCGCGTCGGCGCTCTTCAGTGCAGGCGTGACCTTCTTTTTCGTGAAGCCCGAGGTCTAGAATCTGGGTCTACTTGACCTGGGGGTGTAGCGGCGTGGACCGGATTGGGTTCTGCGCTCTGCGCTAGGCTCAGAGGGTCTTCGCTTATTCTGGTGGTTCTTGTAGCATGTGGGGCAGTAGGGAAGGGAGTTTGGTGGGGGGGTGAATGTGGGTACGAAGTTCTTGCCGCACTTGGCGCACTTCGTTGCTGCGGGAGCTTCGGTTGGGGTAATGTTGAGGGCTAAGGGGGTGATGCGGGTCTTGGTCATGGCCATTATGCGCTTTAGGTCCTTGAGCTCGTCCGGGGCGGTGAGGCTTATTGATGTGCCTTCCTTTTCCATTCGGGCGGTGCGGCCGATGCGGTGGAAGTAGTTGACGGGGTCCTCGGGGATGTTGTGGTTTATGATGTGTGTGATGTTGCTGATGTCGAGGCCACGGGCGGCGACGTCGGTGGCAACGAGGATGCGTAGCTTGCCTGATCTGAATTGTTCGGTTACTGAGTCTCTCTGGGGCTGGGTCAGGCCGCCGTGTAGTGGTTTGGCGTCGTAGCCACGGTCGTGGAGCATCTTGGCGAGTCTCTGGGCGCCGCGTTGGGTCCTGGCGAAGACTATGGCGCGTTCGACGTGCTGGGTGTCAAGTACGGCTGTTAGTGCCTGGAACTTGTCTCGGGGTTCGACCTCGACGAAGCGCTGTGCTATCTGGGTGACAGCGATCTCGTCGCGGCTCACGATTATCTTGAGTGGGTGGTGCATGAACTCCTTGCTGAGT
>JADGNG010000065.1 GCA_017883585.1 Candidatus Bathyarchaeota archaeon | reverse complement strand
TATACGATGCTACGGTTCTTCTTCTTCCTCTTGAGCATCATGAAGTCCTCTGGTCTGACCTCATCAATCTTACGACCGAGATCGATGATGTTCTCGAGACTGCGGTCCTCGTCGATCGAGTCAGTGTCCTCGCCTGGCTGGAATGGGCGGACAGAGGCTATCCTACTCCAGTCGTCCTTTCTCTCAAGATCGCGGCCAAGCTTCAGGAGCTTCTCCTTGAGAAGGTGGGCAAGGAGCTTGCGCATCTTCTCGTCCCGCTCTTCCTTGAAGGTCTTGGCGCCGAACTTTAGTATCCTGTCCTCTCCGGGGCCCACTCCGATGTCGGGCTTGTTCTTGAACTTGGTAAATTGATCTGGGCCGGTGATGCTGGGGTTGTCGTTGACTATGTTTTGCTCCAGCCCCTTCGCGTGGGGGGTCACATAGACCTCCTCGCTCTTTTTGCTGAGGAGGCTGAGGAGTTGGTCCGCGTCCAAGTCGTCCTCGGGCTCCTCCTCGAACTCATTGATGTTAGTTAGGATGTCGAGGGCGATCTTCTCCGCCATCTTCTGGTTGTCGACTTGGCTAGTGATAACGGCTGCGCGGAGCAGGTCGCTGAATGTCAAGCAGCCATGTCTCATGAAGCCGGGGAGGAGAATCTTCCCCATGTTTATGCTCTGTCGGGGGCTAGGCTTCTCGATTACATCCCTGCTTCTCCGCATCCGCTCTATGAACTCTGGTATGAAGTAATTCGCGTAGTGGAAGGGGTACTCCAGGGAGGAGGCGGACATCTCAGCCCAGAACCTTTTTAATTATCTCGTCAACTACCTTCGACACCGTCTTGCCCTCCTCGCCACGGACCTTCATCTCCTTGGCGAGTACGGCTGGGGCGAAGAACTTGATGGCTGCGTCCTCCGTCTCGAAGCGATCTAGGTACTTGTTGACGAGCCGTGTGAGGTAGATGCCGCTGCGGGGCGACGCCGGTATCTCCAGCACCGGATTCTCCCTAGTGGCTTTAACGATCTCGTATATCTTGTCGAGGGCGCTCACCGGGAGGCTGAAGGCTGGCGTGTTCTCCTTGAGTATCAACAACTCCGTCTCCTTCGTCGGGTAGGTGAGCCTGATCCAGCAACCGATGCGGTCGACTAGTACTCTGCTCAGCCTGTAGGTTCCCGCGGTCTCGATGGGGTTCTGCGTGGCGACGAAGGCGAAGCTCTCCTGCGCCTTCACCATCCCGAGGGGGAAGAGGTGATAATGCCTCTCCTCGAGGGGGGCGATTAGGCTGTTCTGGCAGAACTCTGTCGCGCGGTTGAGCTCGTGAGCGACGAAAAGGCCGCCCTCGACCATGGCGCGTATGAGTGGACCTGGCTCGAAGCTGCTGATGTTCCTACCGCTGCGAACGACGAGGGCGGGGTCGAAGCTGCCGATGAGGCGGCTCGGCGTGACGTTTTCGTCGAAGAATACCTCGTGGAAGCTACGGGCGGTGTCCTCCGCCACCTTGCGGGCTAGGAGGCTCTTTCCGACTCCTGGCGGCCCAACGAGACACGGGGTTATCCCTGTATCGAGGGCGTCCTGCAGTAGGCTATATGCTGTCTCGTACTGACCCTTCAGCACGACGGGGTGTTCGATGCGTATGTTCTCTACGATGCTCTTCTCGAGCATCTTGCGGAAGCCCTGCTCCTTCTCCGCCATCAAGCTTGGTCCACAAACCATTAACAAACCCTAATTTAAATCTTCAACCAAGACTTGGTAAAAATGACTCCTCTTATAGGTCAACCTAAATAGACAATATTCATGGATTGTTAATAAGTATCATATTTTCTAATAAATTCAAATAAATACTTACGCGTGTTTTAAGTTGTTTGATTGAATAACCTCACATTTTCTGAGCATATTATCCTTTTAACACGTAATTATTATTCATCCTTGATATTTTGGTGTTTGGGGGCGGTTTTTTTCATCAAATGGAGATTTTGGTGTCAAGCTTTAAATCCTTCTCCGTTGACTCATTACGGAATCGTTACTCTTTTAACAGTCAAGAGTTAAGTGGTAACGAATCACTGAGGGAAAATGACCCGTGATTGAGATAAGGTTGCACGGCAGGGGCGGCCAAGGGGCCGTCACCGCCTCTAGGATTATCGCCACGGCAGCCTATGAGGAGGGCAAGTATAGTCAGGCCATCCCCATGTACGGCACCGAGAGGCGCGGAGCACCCCTTACCGCCTATGTCAGGATCGACAATGTGCGTGTCAGGGAAAGGGAGCTGGTGCACACACCTGGTATCAGCCTCTGCTTCGACCCACTGATCAGCCTACAACAGGCTGTTGCTAACGACCTGAAGCCAAATGGCCAGGTTCTACTTAACGCACCGTTCGCACCCGAAAAGAGCGAGCTCGCCGGCGAAATTAACATCGCCACCGTCGACGCGACCAGCATAGCGCTGGAGACTCTCGGTAGGCCTATCACGAACACCGCCATGCTTGGCGCATTCGCCAAGGCGACCGGCGTCGTCAAGCTCGAGTCCATCGAGAAGGCCATCAAGAAGTACTTCCCCGGCAGACTAGGCGACATGAACATCGCCGCCGTGAGGATGAGCTACGAGAAGGTCTCCCCCTGGGTCCCCGCGAAGAACAAGGTCGCTCCCAAGATGCAGGTCGACCTCGAGGTGGGCGGGTACGGTACCCTTAAGGACGTCAGCAGCTGGCGTGTCTTCTACCCCGTCGTGAACGAGGAGAAGTGCATCGGATGCAAGACGTGCTGGATCTTCTGCCCCGAGGCCGCTCTCGAGTGGAAGGCGAACAACAAGCCCGCAATGGTCGACCGTGCCTGCAAGGGCTGCGGTGTCTGTGCAAACGAGTGCCCAGTCAAGGCCATCGAGATGAAAAGGGTCGAGGGCGCGTAAGGAGGATAATGAAATGTCATACGAAGTAATGGTCGGTAACAAGGCGACAGCAGTCGGCTGTAAACTCGCACGCGTCAAAGTTGCTGCGGTATTCCCCATCACACCCCAGACCACGATCACCGAGTACCTCTCGGAGATCCATGCCTCGGGCGAGCTACCCGGCTTTGAGTTCATCAACGCCGAGGGCGAGCTAAGCTCTCAGGTCATCGCCCAGGCGGCGGAGGCTGTCGGCGCACGCAGCTTTACATGCACCTCGGGCCCAGGACTCCTCTACATGCACCACCCGATGCAGGAGACCGCCAGCAAGAGGCTACCACTCGTCATGGCGGTCGTCCACCGCGGCGTGAAGAGCATGCAGCCTGACCACAGCGACCTTATGTCGCAGCAGTGGCAGGGTTGGCTCCACCTCTACGTGGAGAACGCACAGGAGATCCTCGACACCACAGTGATGGCGTACAAGATCGCCGAGGACAAGAGGATCCGCCTTCCAGTCGCGATGGGTTACGATGGCTATGTCCTCAGCTACACGGCTGAGCCCGTCGAGATCCCCGCGCAGGAGGACATCGACGCTTTCCTACCCCCATACAAGCCTATGCCAGGCATCCTTCCCGTATCAGATTCTTCTGATAAATGGCGTGACTTCGAGGCCAACCCCAAGACCTTCGGCGCGGGCTGGGGTGAGGGCGACCCCATGAAGCCATGGCAGATGCACAACGAGGCAGTCCTCAACGGTGAAAAAGTCATCAAAGAGGTATTCGCTGACTGGGGCAAGAAGTTCGGACGCACATACGGCAACGGCATGATCGAGCCATATCGCGTAGAAGGCGCAGACTGCGTCATCACTGCGATGGGTACGATCGCCGGAACCGCGATGGCAGCCATCGACAAGCTCTGGGCCGACGGCAAGAAGGTCGGACTCGTAAAGATCAGGAGTTTCCTGCCATTCCCGAGGAACGACTTCATGGAGATCGCCAAGGGCGTAGGCGCCATCGGCGTCTTCGACCGCAGTTGCCAGCCCGGCATGTGGGGTCCAGTCTACCACCAGATGAGGAGCACCCTCTACGACGAGGCGAAGAGGACACCCATCCTCGGCTTCATCGGCGGCCTCAGTGGAAAGGAGGTACGTGTCGACGACATGTACAAGATCGGTGAGAAGACCCTGAAGATAGCGAAGGGTGGGAAGCCGGAGGCTCCCATCCAGTGGGTTTAGGAGGTAATGAAAAATGAGTACGCAAAGAATGACTAGAGCCCAGGTCCCCATGGAAGAGATGATCCTAGCGCCTGGCAGCACTTGCCAGGGTTGCGGTGCCGCCATGGCCGCGAGGCTCACCTTCAAGGTCCTAGGCCCCAATCTCATCAGGCACGGTATCCCGTGCTGCCCAGACCACGTCACGAAGCACCCGCGCGCAGGCGCAGTCTTCGAGGGCGGCGGATCATCCCTAACCGGGACATCCCGCGGCCTCAAGGCCCTAGGCAGGACGGACGTCAAGGCCGTCGGTTTCTTCGGAGATGGCGGTACCTACGACATCGGCTTCCAGGGGTTATCCGCCGCAGCTGAGCGCAACGAGAACATCCTCGTAATCACGAAGGACAACGAGGCTTACATGAACACCGGTGGCCAGAGGAGTGGAGGCACCCCGAAATACGCGGAGACCACTACGAACCCGGTCGGCCCCAACAGCAGGGGAAAGAACGAGCCCAAGAAGAACATTCCGATGATCTTCGCGGCCCACTACGTCCCCTACATCGCTACGGCCTCGGTCGCGTTCCCGGAGGATCTTATGCAGAAGGTAAAGTACGCCAAGGACATTGAGGGCTTCAGGTTGATCCTGATCCAGGCCCCGTGCCCAGTCGGCTGGCGCTTCGACCCCGCTAAGACGATCGAACTCGCACGCGCCGGTGTCCAAGCCGGCGTCTGGCCGCTCTACGAGATCGAGCACGGTACCAGCTTCAAGCTTAATTATAAGCCGAAGGAACTGAAACCCGTCAGCGAGTACCTGAAGCCTCAGAGCCGCTTCCGCCACATGACGGAGGTCGAGGTCAACGAGGTCCAGACCAACGTCACGACGAACTGGCAGAGGCTGCTCAAGGCAGACGAGATGAAGACTGTAGTCCTGTAAGGCTACCAAACCCCTTTTTCAATTTTCATAGCCTAGCGGTAGCTGAGACGTTTCTGCTAAAGCTTATCTGGCATTGGGTGCCCGTCTCAGCATATTGTCCTCGTCTGATCGACTGAGGAGCCTGCTGAGGCACCCACTGGTGCTGCTCGGGGGATTCCTCGCCCTCACGGTGCTTGGCATAATGAACTCAGCTTACAGCTACGTCCTCACGTCGATCAAGGGGGAGCTGAGCCTCAGCTACACGGAGAGTGGGGCCCTGATGTCGGCCTACTTCGTCGGCTACACTATTGGTCAGATACCCTGGGGGCTACTGGCGGATCGGTACGGGAGCAGGAGGATTATGGCCCTCAGCATAGCGGGCGTCTCCGCCGCGACCGTCCTGTTCGGGTTCGGTAGCGACTTCACGAGCCTCGCACTATCCCGATTCCTCGCCGGGCTACTGGGGGCAGGAGTCTTCGTCCCGTCGGTCAGGCTGATCGCCGGCTGGTACGAGTCAAGGGAGAGGGGGACGGCTCTGGGCTTGTTGAATATTGGCGGAAGCATTGGGTTAATAATCGTCACCTGGGTCTCGCCTCTGCTCGCTCTCGTCTACGGATGGCGAGCATCAATCATCATACAGGGGATAGCCGGTGTCGCGTCGGCCGCTTTGATCTACCTCTGCTTGAAGGACGGGGCGAAGTCGAGTGGAGTCTCGCGGCGCGCCGTCTTCATAGCGCTAAGGGCGAGGAGCTTCTGGGTACTCGCCGTCGCCCAGTTCATCCGCCTCGGGAGCTACTACACCTTCCTCGCCTGGCTGCCACTGATGCTAAAGGAGGAGTTCGGCTTCGGCGTCCTGCTCGTGGGCACAGCCATGAGTCTGTTCAACCTCGCCGGGATGGTGTCGAACCCGGCTGGCGGCGTGTTGACTGACATCGTCGGCGAGAAGAGGGTCCTCCGCGGCAGCTTCCTACTGCTCGCCGTGAACATCTTCGCCTTCAAGGTCCTCCCAAGCGGGGGCCTCATCCTCGTAGCCACATTCATGCTCGGGTGGCTGATTAACTTCGTTCGCAGCCCCGCGTTCACCATCATCCCACGACTCTTCGGCACCGAGACCGCAGGCAGCCTCTCTGGCGTGCATAACACATTCGCAAGCCTCGGAGCCCTGGCACTCCCGCTACTTCTCGGCGTCGTGAAAGACACCACGACTAGCTACGACCTCGGATGGTTCATCCTGAGCACCCTAATGCTCATCGGCACGGCCCTCATCTCCCTGATAAGAATTACTCGAAACTGAGGGAGAGTCTATATCCTTTTAAGCGGAGGGAAAATCTCACAGATCGAGTAGGTGAAGCGCCATGCCATATTGCCCAAAGTGCGGTAAAGAGGTTAAAGAGGACGCGGTTTTCTGCCCATACTGTGGCCAGAGCCTGAAGCCTGAGGACAAGGTCGTCTACAGGCGCCCCCACGACGAGAAGAACGAGAATGGGGAGAAG
>JADGNG010000064.1 GCA_017883585.1 Candidatus Bathyarchaeota archaeon | reverse complement strand
TCAAGAACGGGCCCACAGACGGCTGGGAGCCGAAGGAGTGGGACGGTAACCACCTCCTCCACGAACTCATGGGGGCCAAGATCAAGATCGTTAGGTCCGAGAAGTTCAAGGAGGCGCTCGACGCCGAGATGGAGACGCAGAGGAAGGCGGGGAGGAACCCCTACTTCATCCCAGTCGGCGGCTCGGTGCCACTCGGCGCCGCCGGGTACATCAACGCGATGCTTGAGACCTTCAACCAGTCCTCCGAGATAGGGGTAGACTTTGATTACATTGTCCACGGAACCGGGTCCGGGGGGACGCAGGCCGGTCTCGTCATGGGCGCGAGGACCCTGAACACGGGCACGAAGATCATCGGAGCCGCCGTCGGGTGGACGTCGAAGGAGGAGATGCAGGCGAGCGTCAACCAGATTATTAAAGACAGCCACGACGTCCTCGACCTCGACGTCGAGATACCCATGTCGGACATCATCGTCTACAACGAGTACGTCGGAGGAGGCTACGGTGTCATAAGCAAGGAGAAGGCGGAGGCCGTCAAAGTGCTGGCAGAGACGGAGGGCATCCTCATCGACCCCGTCTACACCGCGACGGCGATGGCGGCCCTCATCGACCTCTGCCGGAAAAAGAAGTTCAAGAGGCGTGACAACGTCCTCTTCCTCCACACGGGCGGGGCAGTGGCGTTATTCCCCTACAGGGAACCGCTGCGGGCCTACTCTAAGGGGAAGCCGTTACCCTGGACCATTCCCGACTGGAGCCCACAGTCCACCTAAACCCTTTTTCCCTAGCCTATTCTCTATCAACCGAAATGGCCCAACCCCCTGAGTTCGACCTCAGCCTCCCATATGTGACACCGGAACTCCCAGGGATCGGTGGGGCCATTAGGGCGAGGCCGGAGCTGTTCACCGTCGTCGAGGTGCCCGCCTACGAGCCGCTCGGGTATGGGGACCACATCTACCTCAGCGTAACGAAGAGCGGGAAGACTACGAGGGACACTCAGATCGCCATAGCGAGCCTCCTCGGGCTGAGGCGGGAGGACGTGGGCCACGCGGGACTCAAGGACAAGAACGCTGTCTCCACTCAGACTTTCAGTATCCTCATGCCCGCGAACGAACCAATGGAAGTGGCGAAGATCATAGAATCGAACCTCGGTGTCGCCGTAAACTGGGCGAAGAGACACCCGAAGAAGCTGAGGTCGGGCCACCTCAAGGGCAACACCTTCACCATCACAGTCACGGACCCCGAGCCCTCCCAGAAGATCGCTCTTAAGAGGGCGGAGGGAATACAGTCCACCATCGCCCATCTCGGGATACCTAACTACTTCGGCTCCCAGAGGACGGGAAAGAATGGCGGCAACGTCCTCGATGGTTACGACCTCATTAAAGGCAACTTCAGGGAACGTAACAGGTGGCTCCGCCGGTTCCTCGTCTCCAGCTACCTGAGCCACCTATGCAACCGCTACCTCGCCAAGAGGCTGAATGAGGACAACTTTACAAAGTTACTCAACGGCGACCTCGCGAAGAAGCACGACACCGGTGGTGTCTTCACCGTCGAGAACGCGCAGTCGGAACAGCCCCGCTTCGAGAGGGGGGAGATAAGTTTCACTGCCCCCATCTACGGGTATAAGATGAGGGAGGCAAAATATGAGGCGAAGGAGCTTGAGGACTCAATATTCGCTGAGGCTGGTGTCACATTAGATGATTTACGCAGGGTCGGGGCCGACGGGACGAGGCGCCTCGGTAGGTTACTGCCAGAGATCGCGGTGAGCGAGCACCCCGAGGGTGTGACGCTCTCATTCACCCTCCCCGCCGGTGGATACGCCACGGTCGTTCTAAGGGAGTACATGAAGAACGACATGACAGCCACCGAGGTCGAGGTTGAAGAACCCGACGAGGAACACTCGGAACAATAAGTTCTACCGAGACCTCACTTCTACCACCCTGAGGAGCTCCTCTATCATCTCCTCGTCGGTCTCCGTCCCAATATTCCGACAATACTTCCTCAGCCGCTCGAGAGCCTCGTCGGATATGACATTCTGGTTCTGTGATGCGCGGTCCAACCACTCCCTGTATCTCCTCTGCTCCCTGTCGACATCCTCGAACGAGAGGTCGATGAGGTGCAGGTGGATCTCAATCTCCCTGATGCTTCTCGGGTCCCTGACTGGGAGACTCGAGATGCCATCCTTGAGCGTGGTTAGGACCTTTCGGAGCTTTTCGTGCCGTTTCTCCATCATCTTGTCTAGTTCCCGGAGCTCAGCCGCCAACGTGCCTTTCGGAGGCATCCAGCACGCCCAAGACGCCACTTACCCGTGCTAATAAAGGATTAATGGAGCGATAAAACGAGGTTACAAAACCGCTTAGGCCTTCCACCACTTGAACTCGAGGTACTCGATACCGCCACGGTCGGAAATAGCGGCTATGAACGTCTTCCTCACAGTCGAGGCTAAGCGCCCCGCCTTTACAATATCCAGCGCGGACATCTGATCCCCCCGCGACATCACCTGTATGATGTAGGGGGCGTGGTCGATCCCTGGGCCGTGCTCGTAGACGGCGAAGTCGCAGCCGTACTTCAGGCCTGGGGTCACTACAAACCCCTTCTCCCTGAGGTCGTTGTAGACGCTGTACTTCGCATCGAAGCCCTCCATCTTCTCCCGTGCCACCTTCCTCAGGGCAGCCACGGTCAGCTTCCGCTTGCCCGAGTGAACCATGACGGCTTTCTTTTCTAGGAGGTAGATGCCCTCGATGAGGTCGAGGATGAGTGGCTCGTCGAAGTCCTCCTTAGGCTTCGGGTTGCCCAACGGCTTACCGTAGAAATCGGAGTTGAAGAGATTCCTACTGTCCTCGGTGGACCAGACCACAAGTCTCCCGTCGGCGAGTAGCTCGACTTCGACGGGGGCCGCCAACGCTAGCCCACCTAGAGTGCCAAGATTCGGACGAGATCGCTCGCGTCGTGGACCTTGTCACCTAGTCGCTCAAGCTCGCGCGCCACGTCCCTATTGACTAGGATAGCGGGTAGCTCGCTCTTACTCGTAATGATGTCGAGATCCAGCTTGATGTAGAGCAGGTCGAGCTTCTTCTCTATCTCGTCGATGTCCTTGGCGAAGTTTGTAGCCTTCTCGCTATTGAATCCGAGGCTCATGATGCTGTCCCTCAGTTTTACGAGGGCATCGAAGCCGAGGTCGGACATCGCCCCCATGTCCTCTGCCTGTGTTTTGCTAAGCTTCCAGCCACGAGCCTCGACCTCTATTAGCCTCATCGTGATGACCTCGATCGAATCCAACATGCCCGAGAAGCTGCTTGAGAGGCGAAGGAAGTCGTCCCTGCTGACGAGGATACCGCCAATCTCCCCAAGCTCTTTAACAGTAGAACCCTTGACCCTGTTCGAGTCATCGATGATCTTTTGTATATCAGCTAGCGGGTTACCGCTTACCATCGGCTTCCCCTTGGTTATCCGGTCGAAGACGATGAGGGACTTGCGATAAGCTTCGACCACGAGGCGAGCGTTATCTTGACAGAGCATCAACAGGTTACGGAGTGTCCTGTCTTCGCTCTCTACGGGAAATACCATGGGAAATGCACCCTGAAACGGTCCACTGTGCTTAATGTAAGCCGTTGTTTAAAATGATGATGCTCGGTAGTTTGATAGAACTCTTACAGTATTTACGCGAGAGACACCTCGGAGGGGTGTAGATAAAAAAATTATAGGGACCTTACGGCTTACTTCTTTTTCTTGTCCTTGTCGCTGAGCCACCACTCAAGATAGTCATCGTGTCTCTGGCGCGTCTTCTCGTCGTCCGTCATCGTGCGCTCATACTTCTTATCCATCGCGTCGCTAAGCTGAGCCTCGTTAAGGGTCACGCCACAGCTAGAACAACTATAGTGCTTGAGTTTCCGGTCCCAGTTCAACTTTCCACCACAGTCTGGGCAATAAGGTGACATTCTCCGGTCTCTCCCATGGCTTTACGCCTGCGGCAGGCGCAATTCGTCCCATTATTAGTGGGCTACGGTTTAAACCCTTCTTAGACTCGATGAGGCTTAATAGGGCGCGTAGGGCTGAGAGAAACCCATGCGGGTCATGGTCAGGCTGCTCGGTTCACTCAGACCACCCAAAGTACGTGGGGGGATCGAGATAGAGCTCCCAGCCGACTCTAAAATGACAACGTTAATTGAAGAGCTATCAAGACTGTACCCTGAAATCGCCTCTTCACTGCACAACCCTTCCACTAATAACCTGATTATGCTAGGCGGAATCGAGGTTGGAAATCTAAACGGCTTGGACACACCTATAACCGAAGGCTCGGAGGTCGTACTCGTCCCAGTAACACATGGAGGTTGATTGAGAACGCAGCCTACTTGCACAAAGTGCCATGAGCGCTCCTCGGTCTATCACAGGACCTATAGCGGGGAAAGGCTCTGCCCCACCTGCTTCAAGGTGAGCCTCAAAGAACGTGTGCAAGGCGCGATAAACCGTTTCGATATGCTTGACCACTGGAGCCGCGTCGCAATAGGCGTCAGCGGGGGCAAGGATAGCCTCACTCTCCTCCACATACTCAAGGGGATCGAAGAGGGGACACACGGCTCAGAGCTCATCGCTGTCACCGTGGACGAGGGGATCAAGGGGTACAGGGACGAGGCATCCGGGATAGTGGAGCGGAGCTGCCGAGAGATGGGGGTCGAGTGGGTGAGCGTCAATTTCACAGACCTATTCGGGTACACGATGGATGAGATAGCAGCCTCTGAGAGAACACTCGGGGCGTGCAGCTTCTGCGGAGTCCTCCGACGCCGGGCCCTAAACGAGGCCGCGAAAAGCGTAGACGCCGACAGACTCGCCACGGGTCACACCCTCGACGACATGGCGCAGTCCGCCTTACTAAACCTCCTACGTGGCGACGTCGGTAAGATGACAAGTCTCGACCCTGGGGGCTACACGAGCCCCGGCTTCGTCAGGCGGATCAAACCCCTATGCGAAGTCCCCGAGAGGGAGACGACACTCTACGCCTACCTACAGGGTTTCGAGCTCCAGTCCACGACCTGCCCCTACGCAGGGGAGGCAATGAGGGGGGACACGCGGGCCTTCCTCAACGATATGGAGGCAAGGCGCCCTGGCACACTCTTCACAACCTACAACACAGCTCTCAAACTCATCCCAGAGGCAAAAAAAGCTGATGCGATGAAAACTTGTAAGACCTGTGGCGAGCCATCAGTCGGGGACACCTGCAGGGTCTGCCAACTATTAGAAAACCGAAGACGCTGACTAAAAAAGAATATTTTTCATAAATATCGCCATGCGTAAGCCGCCGAACCATCCGCATGCCGTAGACCTCAAAAACAGGACCAGGCACACATACAACCGACAGGTGTAAACCGTGACCAGCATCCACATCAAGAACGCCTTTGTGGCCACGATGGACAAACAGAAACATGTCTACCCAAGCGGCGAGGTCCTCATCGAGGACGACCACATAGTCGAGGTCGGCAAGAAAGTGAAGCCACCCCGGAGCCCTGAGTACACTCTAGACGCCGAGAATAAGGTCGTCATGCCCGGCTTCATCAACGCTCACACCCACCTCCAGCAATATTTCCGGGGCGTCTATGAGCTCATGGGCGACTTCTTCGAGACCAATCTCCCCCTCGAGGGATACCGCAGGGAGGAGCAGATGGACACTCTCGGGGCTGCCAGTTGCGCTGAGCTCATTTACGGCGGATGTACTACGAGCATGCTTGTCTACACTTACCCAGACGGCTGGGCTAAGGCTGTCAACGAGGCGGGCAACCGCTGCATTATAGCCGGGGACATCGAGCATGTCGACCTCGAGAAGCTCAGCGTAGGCGTCTTCGAGTACCTGCCTGACAAGCGGGACAAAGCCATCAAGCGCGCTACCGACCTCTATACGAACTGGCATGGCAAGGCTGCGGGCAGGATAACCACAATCATGTGCCCTAAGGCCCCTGATATGGCAGAACCTGAGGTCTACCACAAGTGCAAGGACTTCGCCGAGAAACATGACCTACGCATGACCACTCATCTCAGCCAGAGCATGCGCGAGTACCGCCAGGTCATGAAGCTCTATGGCAAGACGCCACCACAGCACCTATACGACCTAGGTGTAATGGACGAGAAGCTCAGCGGGGCCCACCTCACCTATGCTACCGAAAAGGACATACAGCTCGTTCAGAAGACGGGCATGGCCATTCTCCACTGCCACGCTGTCGAGAATCCGTTAAATATGTGGATCGATCGCGGCATCCCTGTCGGCTTCGGCACGGACGACTACTTCCACAACATGAATGACCTCCTCCGTGAGGTTAGACAGGGCCAGATGACACGCGCAAGGCTCGTCGGGGGCGCGGACAGTATGATCAACGATAGCCGAAGGACCGCCCGCCCCAGCTTCTACGACCTCCTTGAACGCGCCACGCGGGGCGGAGCAGAGGCACTCGGTATAGCCGACAAGGTCGGGAGCCTTGAACCTGGCAAGAAGGCAGACATCATCACAATCAACATGTTAAACCCCTACCTTACACCGACCCGCGAACCCCTCACCAGCGTACTACTATACGCCAACCCGGGGGACATCGACAACGTCATCTGCGATGGTAAGTGGCTCAAGAAGGATGGTGAGATGCAGACAATCGACATAAAGAAGGCTCTAACCACCGCCCAGAAAACATGCGACGCCATCATAGATAATTTCTTCGAGGAGCACCTCGACCAGAAAAAGATCTGGCAGTGCGAGTTCCCCTACTGACCCGGCTACTTTTCGTAGACTATCTTCCCGCCGACTATCGTCGTCAGCACCTTAATGTCTTTGATCTCATCAAGGGGGATACTTGTCACGTCCCTGTCGAGCACGATAATGTCCGCGAGCTTACCCGCCTCGATGCTGCCCTTCAGGGCCTCCTCCTTGGAAAGGTATGCGCCATTGATCGTGTAGACTCGGAGGGCGTCCATGATGCTGATAGCCTCCTCGGGTCCTACGACCTGGCCGCTGCTCGTCTTTCGCGTCACTGCGGCGTATATCTGCACCCAGGGGCTGTAGAAAGTCACTGGGCAGTCGCTATTGCCGCCAGCGATTATATTCATCTCCTTCAAGGTCTTGTGCGGGTGGAGCCATCGGACCCTCTCCTGGCCAAAGTTCTCCGCGTACTGATCCCCGAGACCATACATGTAGCCAATACTGCTGGACGGCACTACGCCAAGCTTCTTCATCCTGCTAAGCTGCTTCAATGTGCAGCAGCTGTTGTGCTCTATGCGGTGGCGCATGTCCGCGACGGGCTTGGCCTTCTGCGCCTTCTCTATGGCGTCGAGTGCGATGTCGACGCCCCTGTCCCCGATGCTGTGGATGCTCACGCGGAGCCCAGCTAGGTGAGCCCGCATCACAATCTTATCCATCTCCTCAGCGGGCGTCGTCATCAGTCCCAGACCCTTCGGCCCCCTGTGCTGGGGTGTATAGACGCCGCAGGTGCCTCCGGCGCCGGAGCCGTCTCCCATGATCTTGAGGGACATAATTTTGAGCCACTCGTCCCCGAAGCCGCTTTCAATTCCCAGACCCTCCAAGGCGTCGAGCATGTCCTCGTCGCCAGCCCTCCAGGGCTTGATACTCACCATGAGGGAGACCCTCATCCTTCTGAAACCCTCTGCGAGGAGCTGTTGGTAACCCCTGATGCCTAGCAACTGAGCGCTCGCGTCGTGCGTCGATGTGATCCCCCACTCGTTGAACTGTATCCAGAGCTGCCTTAGACCCTCCTTGACCTGCTCAACCGTGTACTGGGGGATCTTGTCGGACATCAGCTTCGTCGCTGTTTCGTAGAGTAAGCCGGTGCACTCCCCCTTGGCGTCGCGGTCTATCTGCCCCCCGGCGGGGTCGGGTGTCGATTTCGTTATCCCAGCAATGTGTAGAGCGACCGAGTTCACGATGGCCTGGTGTCCCGTATCAGAGACTATGTAGACGGGGTTCTTCGGCGCGGCCTCGTCCAGTTCCCACCTTGTGATCTGGCGCCTCTCCTTTAGTTTCGAGTCGTTGTAGCCGCTGCCGCGGACCCACTTGCCGGGCCCTAGGGCCTTAGCCTTCTTCATAACGGCTGCCTGAATGTCCTTGATAGCCTTGATGTCCATGCCCCTGCAGTCGATCTCGAGAAAGTTCATCGCGGCGTTGTGGGGGTGTGTGTGGGAGTCGATTATGCCGGGGAGGGCTATCCTACCCTCGAGATCAATGATCTTCGCCCCCTTTGCGGCAAGCCTCTTCATCTCCGCCGTGGAACCTGTGGCGATGATCCGGTCGCCCTTAAGGGCGACGGCCTCCACTATGGAGTCATTCTTGTCTATAGTCAGAATCTTCCCGTTCACGAGTAGAAGGTCCGCCCCGAACAGGTCTTTAACGCTTGAACTCATGCAAGAATAGGGCTCGCCACTGAATAAAAGACCATTCGCCGATGGGCAACATTCTATAAGAGGGAAAACTGATGTCAAATTGACCAATATGGCGAAAGACCCGATCTGTGGAATGATGGTGGATGAGAAGACTGCGAAGTGGACGAGCGACTACAACGGGAAGAAGTACTACTTCTGCAACGAGAAGTGCAAGATCACGTTCGACAAGAACCCGAAGCGCTTTGCGGTGTAAACTCTTTTTATTGTTTCGCGATCTCCGTGACCGCGAAGATCAAAGCCTCAACCTCTTCCTTCGTGTTATATAGGTAGGATGAGGCACGGACGTTGCCCTCGTTGAGATTAAAAAGCTCCTTCATCAGGGGGAGGGCGCAGTGGTGGCCCGAGCGGACGGCGATGGCGTAATCGTTGTCCAGTGTCAGGGCGACGTCGACGGGATTCAGGTCCCTGATATTGAACGTGACCAGACCGACCCTCTTCTTCGGATCCTTGGGACCATAAATGGTGACTCCATCGATGTCCGACAGCCCATCGACCATCTTCTCCGCGAGAATGTGATCCCAACGAGTGACGTTCTCCATCCCCTCCCTGTTCAGGTACCTGCAAGCCTCACCTAAGCCGATGACTTGGGCTATTGCAGGTGTGCCCGCCTCGAACCTAAGCGGCGGCTCGGTCAGCGTGTAGCTGTCGATGGTTACATCAGCTATTGTCCCACCGCCAATGCAGAGGGGCTCCGTCGTGTAGAGCTCCTCCTCGGCTATGTAGAGGCCGCCGACGCCAGTCGGCCCGAGCATCTTGTGGCCCGAGAAGGCGAGGAAGTCTATCTTATCCCCCCTGACGTCCGTTTTCATGTGGGGGACGCTCTGGGCCCCGTCGACAAGCATCTTCGCGCCGTGCTCGTGGGCGATCTCTGCTATCTCCTTCACAGGCACAATAACACCCAAGACGTTGCTGACGCCCGTCACGGCTACTATCTTTGTCTTGTCATCGATCTTCTTCTCGAAGTCACCCAAGTCGAACGCACCCTCCGACGTCGCCCTCACGACGTCAACCTTGCACCCGTGCCTGTTGCCCACCCTGAGCCACGTGATGAAGTTGGAGTGGTGCTCGATAACAGTCGTCACAATCTTGTCCTCCTTTTTCCAGTCGAGGCTGTTAGCGACGAGGTTAATGCCCTCAGTCGTGTTTCGGAGCATCGCGACGTTCTCTGGACCCGGTGCGTTGATGAACCTCGCCACCTCCTCATGTGCCTTCTCGAACTCCGCGCTAGCCCGCTGGCTCCAGCGGTGTACTCCCCTCTCCACGTTAGCGCGGTAGTCGTGGTAGAATTCCATCTCCTTGAGCACTACCTGTTCAGGGGTAAGACTGCTAGCGGCGCTGTCGAAGTAGGTCAAGCCTTTATTGAGGATTGGGAAGTCCCGACGGATAGCGTCAACGTTTAGCAAATCGGGTCTGGGAATTAGGGAGGAGTGTTAGTTTAAAGACTTTCAGAGGCTACGGGACGGTCACGCTCTTCGCCAAGTTACGCGGCTTGTCCGGGTCCAGCTTCTTCAAGATGGCGAGCTCGTAGGCGAGGAGTTGCAACGGCACTATGTATGGCACCGGGGAAAGGAGTTCAGGTATACTCTTCGGCATCTCGATGACCTCATCCGATAAGCCGATGATACTCGTGTCTTCCTCCTCACAAATGGAGATTATCCTCGCCCCCCTCGCCTTCATCTCCATGATGCTGCCGATTATCTCGGCATGTGTCTCGCCACGCGGGCAGACGAAGACACAGGACGTATCCTTCTCGATGATGCTGATAGGGCCGTGTTTACTCTCGCCAGCAGGGTAAGCTAGAGATGGTACGTAAGTGATCTCAAGTAGTTTGAGGCGCCCCTCCATCGCGGTCGCCGAGCTGATCCCCCTACCGAGGAAGAGGAAGAGCCGTGAATCTTTCTCGCGCGCCGCTATCTCCTTCACCCTTTCGTGAGTCGTCTCGAGGACCGTCTCGACCAGATCGGGTATCTTATGTAGGTTCGCTCCGTACTCATCGAGTTCGTCTTGGGACAGCTTCCCGCGTAGCTTCGCCAATCTCAGGGCTAGCTGGGCGAGCACAAGCACCTGAGCCGTGAAGGTCTTCGTGGCTGCAACACCTATCTCGGGCCCTGACTGCTGGATCAGGTAGGCCCTCGAGACCCTCGTTAACGTAGAGCCGACCGTGTTGGTTAACCCTAAGACGGTAGCTGCCCTCATGCGGGAGTGGTCGACGGCCTTTAGCGTATCGTAGGTCTCCCCCGACTGGCTCACCGCCAAGATGATGGAGTCTATACCCACCGTTGACCCGTAGCGCTCAACGAACTCTGACGAGACGACGGGGTACGTGGTGAGTCGGGCGATCTGGGAGAAGATGTAAGACCCGGCTATGCATGAGTGTTGGGAGGTGCCGGCACTCACAAGGAAGACCTCCTTTCCACGGTCGAGGAAAGCCGTGAGGAGATCCATGTACTTTTCCTGCAGCCTTAAGCTGTTTCTGAGGCTGATAGGTTGCTCGTAGATCTCCTTCAGCATGTAGTGAGGAAAGTCCTGCTTCTCCGCCATCTCGATGGACCATGTGATTTCCTCCGGCGCGCGCTCAACAACCGATCCGTCAGCGACCTTCACGATCTTGTACCCATTCACATCTATCGTGGCGAGCTCCCCGTTTCTGAGGTAGACTACCTTGTTTGTGTAGGGGCGGATAGCAGGCGCGTCGGATGCGCAATAAGTTGCGCCGTCCGAGACGCCCAGGACGAGTGGGCTCTCGAGTCTAGCGCATACTATCTTGTTGGGTTCAAGGCTCGACAAGACACAGACCGCGTATGAGCCCTTTATGCGTCTGAGGCTCCTTAGGGTGGCCTCCGCAAGCCCTACTTCCCCCTTCATCTCCTCCTCGATAAGGTGCGGAATCACCTCGGTGTCAGTCTTCGAGACGAAGTTGTGCCCCTTGTCGAGAAGCTCCTGCTTCAGTTCTAGGAAGTTCTCGATGACGCCGTTGTGGATGACCGCTATCTTGCCGTGCTGGTCGGTGTGTGGGTGGGCGTTTATCATGTTTGGCGCGCCGTGGGTCGCCCAGCGCGTGTGGCCTATCCCTATGCTCCCCTTCATCTCGGCGATGTGTAAACGATCCGCCACATCCTTGATCTTGCCGGCGTCCTTTCTAATCTTGAGGATGCCGTTATCTATGGTGGCAACGCCAGTCGAGTCGTACCCCCTGTACTCTAACCGGCTCAAACCCTCCAGAATGGTGGGAGCGACGTCACCGGAGCGCTGTATTAGACCGAAAATGCCGCACATCGCATATTCAATTCATACGCATGCTTTTATGTGATACGTCTATAAACGACATGAATTAGGATAAAATTCGACTTGTGTTCGACAGCGAGAGTATCTACTCAAAACCTTTTTCAGAAAAGTGGGTCACTATGATATCGATGTAGAGTTTGCTACCCTTCTCGGTTGTGATGCCCGTACACAACGAAGAGGACAACCTACGATACAGCCTACCCTCCCTATTCTCACTTGAGCCAGACCAAGTCATTATCTTGCTCGACAGGTGCAGCGACAGGAGCAGAGAGATAATAGAGGTTTCGTCGAGACGGCTTGACTATAAGGGTGACTTAAAGCTCGTCGATGTTGAAGAGGATTTCCCAGATTGGAGATACCGAGTCGCCCTACTCTTCAGGATGGGCTTCGAACTCTCAACAAACGACTCGATCCTGACAATGGCAGCCGACATCGTCCTCGACCCACGGGTGAAGAACTATGTCTCCACCGTTCAGGGCAGTGACGTAAAGCTGGTGAGTTTCGGGCTGAAGTACTACCCCGTCGATATCACTTACTTCGTCAAGAGGCTCGTCACGCTGATCTTCCCCGCAAGGGGCTTCAGCGGAGTCTTCATCTTCTCAAAAAAGGCGTGGATGGAGACAGAGGACGAGGAGGCTGTGAGAAGGATACCGAAAGCGCAGGACACGTTCCTCTCAAACTCCATCAAGAAAAAATATATCACCGAGCACATTTGGCTGAACATCGTCCACCTACGGCACAGGAAGGACGCGAAGGATCAATACCTTCGCGGTGTCTCAGCCTTCAGGATCAGCAAGAAGTCGCTCCCAGCAGTGTTTGTTTCCAGCGTCCTGTACCTCAGCCCCTTCATGCTGAAGGGATACGTCAACGAACGGGAGAAGGTACGTAGAAAGCTAGGCTAATTTGAGTATTACTTCCGCTGCCTTTTCTCGGCCGTTCTCGAAGCGGGGCTTCGTACGAGACTCGGTCTCTTGTATTAACGATTTTATTTTTGCCCCGTCCGCAACTTCGAGGAAGGGTGCCTCTACCTTCCTAGCTAACACGAGCATGTCCTCCGTGTTCGCTGTCCGCGTAAGCTCGGGGTTGAAGACGATTATGAGCGGCTTCTCGTAGAGGAGTGCCTCGAAGATGGTTCCCCCGCCCTGGTGCGTGATCACGACCGATGATTCGGCGATCAGTTTCTCGAACTCGGTCGAATAGGGGATGATCGTCCAACTCGGGTGCTTCACGCGATACGGCGCTGGGTCAACCTTCCCTGTCTGAATCACCACCGTCTCCAAATCAAGCCCCGCGACGGCGTCGAAGAGCTGTTTATGGCCCTCAGTGCCACCTGTCACGAGGATGTATCCCAGGTCCCGCGTCTCGTACCTTTTCTCGGGGAAGATCGGCCCTATTACGACGCCCCTGATATTCTCTCCCTGCTCCTCCCACTGGAGCAGCGTCCTCTTTGAGAAGTGCTGGAGGAGTCGGGCGGTCTGGGAGGGCTTGGTTATAGCGACCCGGCTCTCGATGTTCACAACTGGTATGGACTTGAGCCAGGCGATAAGGGCGGGTGGTATACAGAAGTTGCTCCCAGTGGAAACAACTACATCGTAATCTCCGTTGACCAACGTAAACGAGTGGTAGAACGACGCAGCTAATCGGAATGGGAAGAGGAGGTTAGAAGTCTGTGGGTATCTCCCTTTAATCAACTCCTTAGCCGGACCATAAGGAGAGAGCAGTTCACGACTGAGACTGTCCTCCTGAGGGATCAGGAAGGATGTCTCCGCCTTCCCCTTCAGCGTCTGGGCGAGGGCCAGGGCTATGCTAGTGTGCCCGCCACCGCCAGCCAGAATCAGAACCCTCTTCCCCAAGTTCAGCACCTAGATGAGGTGTATCACCGCGAACGCCACGAGACAGCTAGCGACCTCAAGCCCAATTAGGATAGTTGTAACCTGCTTCTCGGTGAAGCGCCCCGCCTTCATAACGACATGTGTCAGGGAACGTATCTTTGACTCCCTCGGTTTAACGGTCCCATCCTGCTGCAGTACGCCGAAGGTCTCTGCATTGAAACCGGAAAACGCCTTCAGCACCGCCTCGATCACCCAAGGCGCGAAGCATAGGATTGCGAACTTCTCCATGTTACCGAGCACGGCGACGCAGGCGGCGACGGCCCCGATAGTATAGTTCAGGTCCCCGGGGAAGACTTTGCCCGGGTACCAGTTGTATCTGAGGAATGATGCTAAGGCAGCAGCGAAAACGAGGGCGAGAGCGGCCGCTGCTAGCCTGTTGCTCATCAGCGCGAAGACCCCTAGAGAAAGGTGCAGGACGACGCCCATGCCGGCCTCTAGTCCATTGAAGCCGGCAAGGAAGTTGGTCGCGTTCGAGCAGCAGAGGACCGCCAGCGGGACGAGCACGATGGGGTAGATCAACCCCAACTCGACCCTACCGATGAAGGGCAGTGACATGAAGGTCACACCAGCATTGACAGCCATCAGAGGTATGGCTGCTGGCAAGGGTATGAAGAAGTAGAACCAGGAGGGGATGCCTCGCCTCTTCAGTCTCTCGAAGATGCCGAGTCCCTCCTTCTGCTTCATGAGGGAGGTGAGCACATCGAATATCCCGATTAGGGTTACGATCAATATTGTGTTCAGGCTCGCGAGGATGTTAATGAGGTCGGTCGAGTTCTTCAGTGCGAAGACCTCTAGGCCAATGAAGATGAATATACCCGCTAGGAAGCCTGTGATCACGCCCGGTCCACCCATGTCGGGGATCAGTTTCATTTCGCGCTTCATGATGTCCCTACCGACTATCCCTGCAGCGACCATGAACCTGTTGAATACGGGTATACTGATGTAGGAGACAGCGAAGGAGAGGGCTACGGCGGCGATTAGGGAGAGGGGGACGGCCGTCATGGCTAAGGGTATTATGAAGCGTTGATTTATCACTATCCTGTGCTGGGAACGTTTATCACCAGATGTCGTGGGGGCTCATACGTGAAGGCTCTGATAGTCGACGCCCTTGCCTCAGGTAAGGGGGAGAGGAAGGCGACGAAGGACGCCATAGGAGCCGGCCCGAGAACGGTAGCCGGTATCTTTGAGTCCAATGACATTGAGGCGTCGATTATAGAGGCGGAGACAATCCTGACCGGTGACCTCCCGATTGGATTCAACCTTCTACTGGTCAGCGGGATGACGGGGGACATACCCTCGATTCGCAAGGTTGTATCACATTGGGAAGGTGGCCCGGCCTTGATCGGTGGTCCAGTCACCTCCGACCCGGAGCAGGCACTCAGGAGGACGGGGTGCGACCTCGCCGTCGTAGGCGAGGGGGAGGAAACCCTATCGGAACTGCTGGACGCGGGGCTCGCGGGTGGGGAATTGCCTGACGAGGATTCGCTGAGGAAGATCAGGGGACTAGCCTTCAAAACGGGAAGCAGCGTCGAGATGACCCAGCTTCGGAGGGTCATACCCCGGCAGACCTTCGACGGCTACAAGCCATCCACCTCAACCATTAAGGGGTACACACTGTACCGCTCGGCTCGGGTCTACGTCGAGGTGCTGAGGGGCTGCAGCAACTACCATAGGTCGCTGCTCGGCGGGAACTGTGAATCGTGCGGCGTTTGTCGGAAGGGCACCCTACTTGAGAGATACGATTGCCCTATCGGTACGCCACCTGGCTGCGGCTATTGCTCCGTCCCCAGCCTCTATGGTCCACCCAAGAGCCGCTTGTCTTACGGAATCAAGAACGAAATTGTCGCCTTGTTAAAAGAGGGGGTGAGCCGGGTCGTGCTCAGCGCCCCATGCTTCCTCGACTACGGCAGGGACCTGCTCGTCGAGCCCGAGCCACTCACAGACCCTAGGAACCCCGAGCCCAACTATGGTGAGATCGAGGAACTGCTGTCTTCCTTGATGGATATTCCACGGATGAGGGACGAGACCGCAGCAATCATGATCGAGAACATAAAAGCCTCACTCGTCACCGAGAAGGCAGCGAGGCTACTAGGGAAGTACCTGGCAGGTACCCCCGTTAGCATCGGGTTCGAGACCGGGTCGAAGTTTCACAGCGAGCTCATGGGCAGGCCCTCGACGCCAAGGGAAACGCTCACGGCGATCAAAAGGCTCAAAAAAGCGGGGATGAAGCCCTACGTTTACTTCATCCATGGCCTACCCGGGCAGTCGGAGGAAACGGTCGACGAGACTGTGAAGGCCATCGAGGACAGCAGGGAGGAGGGAGCGGAGCGAATCATTCTCTACAGGTTCCAGTCCCTGCCGATGTCGGCCTTCCATTCGTACCCTTCAGCGCCCCCAAACGTCAGCGACCCGGGGAGCAGGAGAATTCACGAAGCCGCGGTCAAGACAAACATAGAGGCGAAGGAGAGCATGGTGGGCAAGGTGATACGCGTCGTCGTCGCCGAGAGATACGACAGGAACAGAAGGCAACTGGTCGCCTACCCCCTCAAACACGGCCCAGTCGTGCTAATCGAGTCACCGGAATCCCTCGAGGGGAGGGTCATTGACGTCGAGGTCACGGGCGTCGCCTCGGAGAGGATAGTGAACGGGCGCCCAGTCGCTATGTTTTAATTGGACCTGATCGAGTGCTTAATGCTGGTTGAACCTCTTGTCTGTCGACGAGCCTAAGAAGGAGCAGCAGGCGCCCGCTGAGGGACCCGTATACGAGTGCGTCCAGTGCGGCAGGCGAGTCAGTTACGAGGACCTCGAGAAGTACATTAGCTTCCGTTGTCCCTACTGCGGCTACAGGATCTTCAGGAAGGTCCGGGCCCCGATAGTGAAGAGGGTCAAGGCGAGGTAAGCGGGATGAGCAAAAACCTATCCCTTGAGGAAAGGCGCGCCAACCTCATTATAAAGTACAGGAAATTCACAACCGAGTCGGAGAAGCCCGTCGGAGAGGAAGATAAGCTCATCTACAGGTTGCACGACCCGAAGAATCAGCTCATAATCATGCACGCCATCCTGGGACAGAAGACGATCGGAATCAGCTATGTCAGGGAGCTCAAGGAGGCAGTGGAGAAGGAGGGGGCAGCGAAGGGCATCCTTGTAGGGGACGGCAAATACACCTACTCGGCCAGAAGTAGTGCGGAGGAGCTAGGCATCGAGCTTATCCCGCCGACTCTTCCGACGTTCGACATCTTCGAGCACGCCTTGGTCCCTCGCCACGAGATTGTATCCGAGGGGGAGCTTACCGAGGTCACGAAGAAGTACCACGCTGAGCCGTTCCAGTTCCCCTGGATCAAGGTGAACGACCCTATCGCGATTATACTTGGGGCCAAGAGGGGGGATGTTGTAAAGATCACTCAGAAGAGTGAGACTGCTGGCACGGCAATCTCATATAGGTACGTCGTTTAATCAGCCTTAGGTTTTTCGGCTTTCAGTTCTTCGAGTATGACCATAGCTTCGCCTAGGGGTATTCCGAGCCTATCCGACAGCTCCTCGGCTGCGACCCCCGGTTTTTGCTGGAGGATTGTCTCCTTCACGTAGGATTTGTGGCTCTTGTAGGTTGGTAAACAGTGTACTGCTTCGACGAGTACCCCCCATAGTGGGCTCTTCTCTAGTTCGCTGTCCACGGCTCTATCCTCGCTTCACTTTATCGTACATCTTGTCGAGGCTCCAGCGGAGGCTGCTCTGTATCTCGCGTAGGCGCCTCTCCCCGCCGACGTTGCGGATGGACACATACTTTATGACCTCACCATCTGCTTCTACTTTGTAACTGAGGACCTGCTCGGGTGTTATCTCGCCGGTGGTTGCCCTCGCCTCGTCGGACGTCCTCATGTTGGCGAGTACGCGGTCGATGAGAAAGGACTGGAATGGGGGCGTGGAGGTCGTGAATGGTAGGCCATCGCGGGGGGTGAAAACAATGTCGTCTCCGGTGATCTGGACCCTACCGAGTACCGTTCCGTCCTTCGCTTGGATGGATGAGCCATCGACCTGTGGCTCAGGTTGAGCCTCACGGGGCCTCTCGACGGTTTTCGGCTCCTCCTTCTTGGTTTCAAGCTTCATTGGTTGGAAGCCCGCACCCGGCTGCCTGAACCCCTGCTGCACAATCGCCTCGTCGATCTCCGACATCGCCACCTTTAGGTCGTCCACCTCGGTCTGAAGCTGCTCGGCGCGCTCCTCGAGGTCCGCGCGGATCTTCAGTAGCTTTCGTATATCCGATTCGTTGCTCATCCTTGGTCCCAACTTGGAGGAGGTTCTGAATGAAGTGGGGTGTTAGACGTTTAAAGGCATGCCCCCTTGGTGCCTCCCTTTTTTATTCATGTGAGTGTCTTTTCCCTCTGGTGTTCGGATGCTCGGGAGAAGATTCGTTGAGAAGTATTACGAGCTTAGCAGGGAAAAGGAGAGTTTTCTCTGCGTAGGTCTTGATCCGGCGATTAAAGCCTTTAGGGACAAGTATGTGGTCCCGCAGCCTCTAATCGATAGGTATGGGGTGGCGGGGGGTATTGAGAGGTTCTGTGTCGACTTTGTTAAGGCAGTCTCACCTTACACACCGATAATTAAGCCGAACGCCCAGTTCCTCGTCTATCCATTAGGCTACGATGGACTAAAGGCAATCGCTGACGCTATACACGAGGGGGGATGCTTGGCATTACTCGATTGCAAGCTCTCGGACATCGGGACCACGATGGATGCAGCTCTCCATTGGATAGCCGACCTCGGCTATGACGCGGTGACGTTCAGTCCGTTCCCAGGCTATGAGAACGGCGTAGACTCCGTCTATAGGTGGTCAGAGGAGAAGCAGAAGGGTATATTCGCACTCTGCAGGATGTCTAACCCCGGCACCCACGACTACCAGTCGAAGGATATGGAGGGAGTTCCCTTTTATCAGCGGCTCGCGAGGGACGCGACCGAACACGGCTCAAATGGCTTCGTCGTCGGCTGCACCGCCTCAGAGGAGCTCGGGATCGTACGGGGGATAATCGGCGAAGAGCGACTCATCCTTGCCCCGGGACTCGGTCCTCAGGGGGGCGACCCCTCCACTGCAATCAAACTCGGATCTAACGCGGACGGTGAGGGGATCTTAGTCTCCTCGAGTCGCTCCGTTAACTACGCCTACGAAGTGATGGGATGGAGTTGGGAGAGGTTCACCGAGGCATCTGCAATCCAAGCAAAAAAGAGCAGAGACGAACTGCTTGAGCTTAGACGGAAAGCAGGCAAGTGAAATAATTGGACCAAGACGTCTATCTGCGCGCGTATTTCTAATACTATCCAGTGTGATTTCGACTCCAATCTATTTTCCAGTTAGGTAACTCAGCTTTTTGGCTTGGAATTTTATTGCTCCTTTTTAGGCGCACGCGCCCTAATAGAATAAAAATTTGGGTTCAGGTCCCACCGGGCCCACCATTAATCAAGTTTGTATTCTTTAAATCTTCACTTCAAATTACTCTTGTTGTTTTGACTAATTTTATGAATTTATTAAACGCGCGAATCGGGACATGGGGATGTCTCGCTTTTCTTAAGTGGGGTAGCATCTGCGAGTTTTCTAAACTTATAATTCACCTTCGTGGACGAAAAAATCGGCGAACAATCGTGATGTTTGTCTTTAATTGTTCACCCTTCACTCGGATTCGTCCACTAATTTCCTCAGCTCAGCATCATCCACAACCAACCTCTTAGAGAGGAACTTCCTCGACTCGGGCCCCAAGTTACCATAGATCTCCTTGAGCGCATCCCGGCACTCAGGACTATTAGATGCGATCTCCAGGCTCCAAGCCCTCTCACCACCCGGCTTAAGGATGACTGGGCAGACTTTACTGAGCTTTTTCCCGTCTTCCTCACTCACTCGTCTTCAGCTGCCTTAAGGGCCTCCAGGTCCTCAAGAATCTTTGGGATAACCCCCGCTAAAAACTCTTCCCTGGTGTCCACCTCTGAATCAAACTCGAAATCTGTACGCTCCTCTATCACCTCAATCAAATCATCAAGAGCCTCACTCGAGTTCTCCGCCCTCGCCTCCATCTCCTCGACTTCTTTCCCAATCCTCGACCTCTCCAACTTGGAGCTTGACAACTGGGCCTCAAGGCTCCTCACCCTTCCATTCAAGGCCCCCACCTGCGCAAGCAGGTTGTCCGCCCTAACCGACTCCCTTTCCGCTGTTTTCCTATCATCTTCTGCTTGAACCTTCAGAGCCTCCAAATCCTCCCTCAGCCTATTGTAATCCCTCAAACTCACCGTCTCTGGCTGCGGCGCATCAACCAATCCCAGGCTGCTCTTCACGGCGCTCTGCGTTACCAGTTTCTCGTCCAGGAAGAGCCTGCAGAGAGTCAGCACCCTCTTCACAACCTTGGGGGTCACATCATCGTCCCCCAGGATAGAGTACCTATCCACGACCTTGGTGCCCAACCCATGCCCCAAGCCCACCTTCAAAACCGCCAGGATATCGAGAGGTAGATCCTCGGGATCGTAGTGTCTTATCGAGTGGAGATGCCCGCATAGAGGACATGTGAATTCGGAGATAGTTTCCACCAGTTGCTCCACCACACCCGACCTATTTTACTCTAACTCCAAATTTGAGTTTACACTAGTGTAAAATCCATGGAGGGAGGTCACTTATGGAGAAAGTTCAGGCGTGGTTAAGAGAAAAATTTTATATCCCGTGGAAAAACATGGGAAACATGGGAAAGATATTTCCCGTGGTGGAAACGTTGGGGAAACAATCTCTGGAGAGCCTGATTGGTTATCGTGACCAGGGCTGGAAGTTTTATGTTAAAAATGTTAAGGGAAAAAGGTACATCACGATTAGGCGCAATCATGAGGAGAGGAGTTTAGGACCTTATAGTGACGAGACGTGGACAATAATCGGGGAAATCACGGAGAGACCGGCGAAGGAAGGTGAGGGCTCTAAAACTTTAGGGACCTCTCCGCGTGTCGCTGAGGTTGATGCCTCCGAGGCTGTGGTGGCACTCAGGGTCGTCAAGGCCATCAAGACCTTCGGCGGTGACTCGGGTGAGGCCCTGAGCTTCATCGAGAAGGTATTCAGGGAGGCCCTGGCACAGCATCTCGCGCCGGAGGTCTTCGTGAGGGTTGCCAAGGGGATGTACGAGATAAAAGTTGAGGGGCAGAGGGACTACCTGGCACTCGAGGCGAATGTTAGCGAGAAGAGGAGTCTTTCCACTGGCTTCGAAAAGAGGACCTCGGAGCTTCAGCGGAGAGCCGAAGAGCTGTCGGTGCAGAACGCGGATGCGGAGAAGAAGCTGGAGGAGATGGGTAAGACCCTGGAGTCGAAGGCTGAGCCGCTGAGTAGGGTAATGGAGGCGGAGGCCCTGAGGGTAAGCCCATCGCAGCTCGGTTCGATCATCGAGACCACGCGTAGAATTGGCCCCCTCCACGGCGGGGGAGTCAAGGAGTCGATTGAGTGGCTCGTCAAGGACCTGGAGAATAACTGGGAGCCGAAGCTCGGCTTCGAGGATGAGAAGACGAGACTCGCCTTTGAGCTGAATCAGCTGAACGAGAAGATCCGGCTGGCCGAGGGGAGTGAAAAGCTCGCCCATGAGAAGGTCAGGGCCCACGAGGAAGCCCTCAGTGGATTAGAGGGGCTGAGAAAGCACGTCAACTTGGACGAGATCGCGGAGTTCAAGAAGGTGATTGTTGACAGCGGGTACGATGT
>JADGNG010000013.1 GCA_017883585.1 Candidatus Bathyarchaeota archaeon | reverse complement strand
TACGGGGAGGGGGGAGATGGTTGTTGGTTATCTTGAGTTCTCGGGTTCACTTGGAGCAGATAATAGGTTAAGCGCTTCACTGGCTCAGCCCTCTCAACTTAGAGCTGAATGAATCTTCTCCTCTTCGTGTTAAGGTAATATTTGTGTGTGCGTAAGTTTTTTGTAAGCGCTAAGAGCGCACACACACGTTGATGGTTTGGTTGGGCATCTTGATCCGGTTGTTTTAGCCCGTACGAATTGGTGTATTGGCTCTCCATTTTCATTATATAGAATCGTCATTGACACATAACTCTTGATAATATGTCCTTAGAGGATGCGAGTGCATAGTTTCTCTAGGATATCTCACGTATTTCGTAGGTGTACCTGAGTCTCGAACTGCATTCTCTATTAGGTAACTGTGAAGCAAATTGTGTTGTGAACTAGAAAACTCGCCTCTTTAGAAGTGGGCAGGTCATAAGGGAATATAAACAAAGCTTTCAATGATTATTCGTGGAAGATACTAATTCATATTTTAAAATTCTATTAGATTTACCGGTCTTAACCAGCACCTATTTAGAGCCACCAAAGATTTCCAGAACCGAAAAAGTCTCAAAGTTGATTGATCTTTTAGTTGCATATGACTTGGGCTCGGCAGTCGTAACAGATAACCTGGGTCCTGTGGGTATAGTTACCGAAAGTGATATAGTTGAAAGAGTTCTAAAACTTGAGAAAAGCCTTGATGATACCCGTGTCGAAGAAATAATGTCCTCTCCATTAATCTCAATAGAATCTAAGAGTTCAATAAAGGAAGCTATAGATCTATTAAAGGAGAGAAATATCCGGAGTCTAGGCGTAACAGAGAAAGGAAAACTCATAGGCTTAACAACTGAGAAAAATTTACTAAACATAGCTCATAACACATATGTGGACAGAGCCAAAAGCAGAGATACTGAAATCACGTATTTCACATCCAACAAGCCGGTTATCGCCTATCTTAGTACTTATCCTCCACGCGAATGTGGTATAGCGACCTTCACATCTGATTTAGTCGACTCCATTAACCATCAAGCGGCTCTATCTCCATCCGTTATTATCGCTATCAATGATAAAGGAGAATACTATGATTATCCCAGTGAAGTGAAGTTCCAAATAGAAAAGGACGACAAACAGAGCTACAAATCCGTAGCATCAAAAATTAACAACTCGGGCATTAGCGCCGTAAATATTCAACACGAATACGGATTGTTTGGCGGGAACTGGGGTGATTATCTTCTATCCTTTTTAGAGGAGCTAGAAAAGCCAATCGTAACCACTCTCCACACTATCCTTCCCGATCCCAACATTGACGCAGCGAGGGTTCTACAAGAGATCATTAGGCTTAGTGACAGAATCATCATCTTAGCTAAGGCGGGATTTAAGATACTTGAGGAGCGCTACAATTGTGCACCAGATAAGATAAGATACATTCCACATGGTTGCCCAAATGTTCCATTTATAAAGAGTGAAATACCAAAAGGGGATTTAGGCCTTAAGGATAGATACGTAATATCCACCTTCGGCCTCATAAGCAGGGGAAAAGGGATAGAATATGCAATCAGATCCCTACCTGAGATAATCTCCGTTGAACCACGGGTACTTTATATTATCATTGGAGAAACGCATCCCGACGTCAGGAAACAAGAGGGGGAATCCTATCGGCAATCCCTATATGACATTGTGAATTCTCTCGGAGTCGTTGAAAACGTCCGATTCGTTAACCGATTCTTAAATAAAAGCGATCTAATTAGATTCCTTCAGGCAACAGATACCTACGTTCTCCCCTACCCGAATAGGGATCAAATAAGCAGTGGGACCATGCTCCATGCACTCTGTACCGGAAAAGCAATAATAACAACTCCATTCCTTCACGCGGAGGAGGTCATAGATCAGGGCGCTGCTCTACAATGCGAGTTTAAAGATCCGCACTCAATCGCTGAAAATGTAAACGCCTTCATTAAAGATGAAGAGATGAGAAAAAAATACGAGAAGAGAGCATATGACTATAGTCGCGACCTGATATGGCCAACCATTTCAATGAAGTACATCAACGAATTCTACAAGGACCTAGGGTTGTGACACGATGCCAAACAAAAAGAGTGGGCTCAGCGGCCTAAGTCTCTTCACCGATGAAACAGGAATTCTGCAGCACTCGAAGTTTGGTGTAATCGATAAACGACACGGGTATACTACAGATGACAATTCTAGGGCTCTACTGGCAGCTGTACGTTTCCATAGTCGGTTTGGGGGAGATGAGCCCATTCACTTGGCGAAGAGATACCTCGAGTTTCTCCTCTTTATGAACATCAATGGAGGAGGCTTTCACAACGTAATTAGCTACGACAGAAAATACCTAGATAAGAATGGAACCGAAGACAGCATCGGTCAGGCCCTATGGGCAACGGGATGTACACTCAATTCAACCATCCCCCTGTACTTGAAACAGCTGTCTAAGTGGCTATTTGATGAAAACCTGCCCCTCACGCGAAGCTTCACCTCACCTAGGGCAAAAGCCTTCACCCTCCTCGGTTTATGTGGCTACTCGAGGGCCTATCCCAAAGACGAAAATTTAATCAGAGACATCATCGACTTTTCGGATTTTCTGATCCAGAAATACTTGGATACAGAAGAACCAGAATGGCAATGGTTCGAACCATATGTAACATACGCAAACGCTAGGATACCACAGGCACTCTTCGAATCCTACGAAATCGTGAAGAACACAAATTACCTTAGCATTGCAAAGAAGTCCTTCGACTTCTTAATCGAATCACAGTTTAGTAATGGAATCTTCATTCCAATAGGCACCGAAGGATGGTACCACAAAGGAAAGAAAAAGGCGCTTTACGATCAGCAACCCATTGAATCCGCATGCATGACTGAAGCCGCCTTTAAAGCTGCAGAGATCTTAGCAGATGAAACATACAAGCAGAGAGGATACGAAGCATTCCAATGGTTTCAAGGAAAAAACACGGTCCAACAATCCCTGATCGACACAAGTAACTACACATGCTATGATGGATTGACACCTACAGGTGTAAATCAAAATAAAGGTGCAGAATCGTTGATCTCGTACCTATTAGCAGAGTTATCACTACCAATCTTAACGTTATAACACCCAAAAATAAAATCCAAATTTAGGGGAGGATGTAATGTAACTATAATTCATAATCATTAAATAGTGTCGCTTATGGTGAATGAGAGGATGAACCGCTTCGAGGGTAATCCTATACTGAAACCCATACCTGAACACGGGTGGGAGTCTAAACTCGTATTTAACCCCGCCATGTTCGAGCTAGAAGGGAGAGTTCATTACATTTATAGAGCAATGGGGGACGAGATGATCTCCCGACTAGGTTACGCGTCTTCTCTTGATGGTCAACACATTGATGAAAGAATTGATCACCCAGTTTTCGAACCAAAAAATCCCTTAGAAGTCCGCGGGGTAGAAGACCCCAGAGTAACTGTGATAGGAGACCGATGTTACATGACATACACAGCATACGCAATAACGTCACAGATCGGGATTACCTCAATTAAAGGAAAAGATCTGTTGGAAAACAATTGGAATTGGGCCGACAGGACATATCCATTCCCTGATGTCACGAATAAAAATAGCGCGTTGTTCCCCGTTAAGTTGAAGAGCAGGTTTGTTATGTTTCATAGAATCGATCCGAATCTATGCGTCGCATACTCGGATGACATGCTTAGCTGGAATGATTCGAGGATCGTCATGACTCCGCGTGAAGACAGTTGGGATTGTGTAAGAGTTGGAATAGCGGGACCTCCAATTCTCCTCGATGAGGGCTGGCTTCAGATCTACCATGGAGTAGATTATAACCGTGTTTACAGATTAGGTGCTTTACTGCTTCAGAAGGATGACCCTGAAAAAATATTATATCGGTCTAAGAAACCGATTTTTGAGCCTCAGGCAGATTACGAATGTAATGGGTTTATTCCAAATGTAGTTTTTAGCTGTGGTGCAGTTCGTCGTGGAAATGATGTCTTGATTTCCTATGGGGCGGCTGATACAGTGATAAGCGTAACCAGATTATCTCTGGACGAAATCCTCCCAATTCTCGCGCACTGATATTATTTCATGAATTATAGGCGCTCTCGTGAGCGCGCGAATTTTAATAAATATTGGTGAATTCTATGTTATGAAAACACGCATGTTTCTCGAAATGGATGCTTTTCCGTCTAATTCTATTTTAGACGGAGCATAGCCTCAGTGTAACTCTGATCGCTCACGGATCGCTCTAATGCCTTCACATCATCGGCCGACCAACTCTACGAGCCGACCGATAAATAGCTTCCTCTATAACCCATATGAGCAGCCTCAAGCGCGCACGTTTTCATAAAGTGGGTTCCCGGGAGCAGTTCTTTCGTCAGGATGGGTAACAACTCTCACCATTTGTCTCTCCAACACTACAAAGTACGTCATGGAGCACTGGCGCTGATCACTGGATCGCGATGTTCCGCCCGGAGCCCCGGTCACGCTTCCTCTTGATAATAGTCTCTAGGACACCGTTTCGATAGGTGCTCGTCGCAGATTCGTCATCGACCTCGAAGGGCAGCTCAAGCTCCTTGTGGTATCTGTGCTCTGGGTTCGTGACGTCGATTGTGAGGGACCTTTCAGTCGCGAATAACTGGATGTCCTCTTTCTCGACGCCAGGTAGCTCCGTTATAACCTTCACCTGCTCCGGCTCCTGGATTACGTCTACTAGGGGCTCACGAGCCTCTTGGAGGTTCAGCTGCCTCTTATCCTCCCCTACCGACGGGTTTGGCTTCATGTTCCCAAACTCCCGTACCACTGGCTTCCCGTCCGGCCCTACCTTTACCGAGTAGCCGTAGACGAATGGGCCGTACTCCTTCCTCACGGAGCCGTCGGGGAGGACGTGCTCCTGCGCGAGGTCCTCGGGTACCTCCGCCTCTATCTCCTTGAAGAAGTCCGCCATCTCCTTCTCCATCTCCTCGACCATCCGCTCAAGGTCGGGGAAGAAGAAGGGTGACCCACGCTTCTTTCGCTTCTCCCACTCCTCCCAGAAAGACAATTACTGCACCATGTAGAGTGTGAAGAGGCTCCCGTTTTAAGGGTATCCCGAGCAACTTAAGAGGCTCCGCGGCGTAGAGCCAACTGCGATGCCGATACTCGTGGCCTACAACGAAATAGCCCTCAAGAGCAGGTATGTACGCGCGACGCTAGAGCGGAGACTGGCCAATCAGATCGAATACGTCCTGAAGCGGGAAGGTCACGGTGAGGTTAGGGCTAGGAGGCAGTTCGGAAGGATAATAGTCAGCGGCGCACCCGCAGAGGCAGCCAAGATCGTCGCGAACATCTTCGGTGTGGTCCACGCAATCCCTGCGAAGCAATCCAGCTCTGAGATTGATGACGTCATAGCACTCGCTGTGGAGGTTGCAAACGCATCGTTGAAACTCGGTTCCACGTTTGCTGTCCGGCCCAAGGTCGTTGGCGAGCAGCCATACGGAAGTCGGGACCTCGCCATAAAGGCAGGGTCGGCGATAAACGATGCCCAGAAGAACAAGGGGGTGAAGGTGAACTTGACCTCTCCTGACGTCACGATAGGGATAGAGGTTCGGGACAGAGATGCCTATGCCTACTCAGGCAAAGTCGATGGAGTAGGCGGTCTCCCGTATGGCTCCCAGGGAAGAGCCGTATCCCTGTTCAGCGGCGGCATCGACAGCCCCGTCGCGACTTGGCTGATAATGAAGCGAGGCGTGGAGACCCTTCCACTATTCATGGACCAGACCCCGTATGTGGGGGAGAGTTACCTGATTCGAGCCAAGGAGGCGTTCACCTGGATGTCGCGGTACGCCCCTTCGGAGGGCTTTTCACTCTACTCAGCCCCCATGGGGCCCGTCATGGAGAGGATACTCGACTCCCCCGAGCCCAGATTCACTTGCGTCCTCTGCAAGCGCTCAATGTACCGAATAGCGGAGGAGTTCTGCAGACACAAGGAGGCGAAGGCGATTGTGACTGGCGAGAGTATGGGGCAAGTGGCGAGCCAGACCCTCGATAACCTCTTCGTACTCGACTCTGCAGTGAACATCCCAGTTCTGCGCCCCATCATAGGGCTCGACAAGGTCGAGATAGAAGACAAGGCGAGAATAATAGGCACCTACTCGTTGACCGCCCACAAGGTCGAGGGGTGCAAGGTTGTGCCATCCACACCAGCGACGACAAGTAGGGTTGAGAAGATAGAGAAGATCGAGGCTTTTCTAGGGCTGGTCGACCTCTGCGGTGAGGTCGCGAAGAAGATCGAGCGCCTCCCTTCGGGCTAAAGATAAATTGCCGACCCCTATAGTTTGGGGTGGGACACAGTCATGACACTACCAGCCGATGCGCTAAACGACAGTGTTGACCTTGACTTCACAGAGATCGAGGAGCACTGGAACGTCTATCAACTCAGTGATGGGACGAAATTGAAGGTCAAGCTCGTAATCAGGGGTGTGAAGAGGCTCAACCAGTTCGAGCCTGATGGGACCCCCGTTTACCTCATCAACTCGATGAATGTCGTAAGGGCGATCGACATCCCAACCGAGATCAAGGCGAAGCCGAAGAAGAGCAGCATGCCGCCGGTGTAGAATTTGAAGCTCAGGCTCCTAGCCTCGACCCCCGCAGTGGAGACATTTATAGCGACGGCGATGCTTACGACCACGAGCGGCGCGTCGCCATCGAGTATATTCCACAGACTCTCAGCCAACCCTGCGAAGGTGGCTGAGACCGTGGGGAGGATCGAGGTGCAGCACGGGAGCATACTCGAGCATAACCGGCTGGACTGGCTTCTAGAGGCTAGGGAGGGAGATGTCCTCAAGATACTCCTCGCAAACAGGTTCTTTACGGTGACTAGACTCGGCTCCGACAGTTGGCTCCTGAGCGCTAATCTTCGAACCATCCTCGAGTATCAGGTTGAAGGGGACGAGTTCTCGGGGTTATTAATGTCATCTATCGAGAAATTGATTCCCTCTGCGTACGCGTTTTGGAGGCGCGAGGCGTGATAGTGGAGCTACTTGCACACACATCGAGCAGAGAGTTGCTCGCCGCACTCCCCGCCTCGGAGATATCCGAAAAGGATTTTCTTGGCCATCTATCATTCACATTCGCTGTAGAGGGAATAAGCAGGGCCTGCAGCCACCAACTCATACGGCACAGGGTGGCGAGCTTCAGTCAGCAGAGCCAGAGGTATATCCAAGTCAAGAGGTTAAATCAGCACGTCGTGACACCTCTGATTATCACTGAAAAGGCAGCCGACGAGTTTGCGTCATTCATCAATGTTGCCAGTGATGTTTACTCTAAGATGGTCGAGGGGGGAGTGCCCAGGGAGGATGCCCGCTTCGTCCTCCCAAACGCGACCGAGACCAGCCTTCTCATGACAATGGATGGGAGGAGCCTCATGCACTTCTTCGGCTTGAGACTGTGCAACCGAGCTCAGTGGGAGGTCAGGGAGATGGCGGAGGAGATGCTGCGCCAGGTGCGGCTTACTGAGCCAGAGCTTTTCAGCGTGGCAGGCCCGTACTGCGTCCAGCTGGGTAAATGCCCAGAGGGACGCTTCAGCTGTGGGAAGGCCGCTAAGATGAAAGCTAGGTACGGTTAAGCCGAGTGAAGAGTCTTATCGACGACAGACTCGATCCTGAGCCCAAGCAGACTAACCAGAGCACCTGAAATGAACGCGAGGACCGCCATGAAACCAATCACCCAAATTGGCAGCGCATAGAGGACGAAGAGCCTCAACACTATCACGTTGCCAACTGCGGATAATCCCCCCGAGATGACGACTGATATCCTTCTTTTACCGAGAAGAATCAGACCCGCCTCAAGGATGGCTCCTTCGAGCAGTGATATCGGGATCGCGGTTATGCCCTGGGCGCTGAACAGGGTGGTTTCGACTAGACCCTTTAATGCGCCTGTCGCAAGGGCGGAGCCTCGGCGCTTGTTGTAGAGAGCAGCGATGAGAAGCCAGAGGATATGAACTCCTGCGAGGATCTGCGGTGCGCCGAAGGGGAGGATAGCGAGCGCGTTCAGCCCCCTGCTTAGGTAGCCAAGAGGGACGCTTACTACAGCGCCTAGTGCGGCCATGAGAACAATAACCGCCAGCTCCCGCGTAGAGAAGTAGTACCTTCCAGCTTGAGTCATATAACGAGATACGGTGATGCTTCGCTAATAAACTCCGCAGCTTTTATCGCGTTTCTATACGTTTTTTAGCCTAATAGGAAGACGGAGGTCATCGACGCAAAGACGGTGAACCACATCCACACGGGCATGCCTCCAACCACAGGGAAAGATAGCAGAGTAAATAGTGGCAGCGTAGTGATTGTGGAAGTTGATGAGAATTGTGCTGTATAACGTGTTAGTCGCAGGGCTCTGGGTCTCGCTCGAGGCTCCCGCTGGTGCAGTGGATGCTGCCGCTGTTACGCGGGCGGACTAGACTGCTGCACTCGACCTGCACGACATCAACACCGATCGACTCGAGATACTTGACGTTCTTAGGGCTCCCCGTGGGCACCATAATCTTCATGGGGCCGAGGACAACACCGGTGTCTGGGCCCTTCTTGAAGCCCCTCGTGTCGATGCTGACGAGGTCGTCCGGGGGCGTGATGAAGTTCCAGTTCATCTCCCTCTTCATCCACTCTACGAGGTAGGGATCGTAGAAGCTGGGGTCGGCGACGCTGGTGTGGCGGTCTATCATGCTGTAGTGGATGGTGCCCTTGCGTGTGCCATAACCGGGGCCGAGGCGTATGTCTACCTCCGGGTCCTGCTGCTTAACGATACGGGCGTACTGCTCATGACCCGTCTCGTTGGCGCGGTGAATGGCGGGGTCGCCGGTGTTGCCGCGTGGGTAGTGGACCTCTATAAGGAGGTGCTTCTCGTCGAGCCAACCGCAGGGTCCGCCCTCGACCATGCCGTTGCCGGTGATCATGCCGACGACGGGACATCCAATTCTCGCAAGCGTCTGGAAAGTAGGCCTCTCCTCACCCATCCTGATCCAGTCATACATGCGAAGGATGACCTGGCCATAAACCGCTGCGTGGCAGACATCATCCGTGTAGATCGCCTTCACCTGATACGGCGGGTCGTACGGGTCTGGGTCCCTGACGATAACGTTGACGCCATTGTCCTTGTATGCCATGACAAGATTCTCATGATGCTCGAGGAGCTCCTTGAGGTCGGGCTTATAGGTCATACGCCAAGCAGCGAAGCTCGACTCGTGCGGTGGCCACGGCGTCTTCTTGCCGACGTCGAGGAACTCCTTACCGGGACGGTGGACGAGTACCGTACGTAGCTTCCCGATGCTGGAGTTTGCCTTCCACTTGCTGCCCCAGTACTTGGGCATCATCTCCTCGAACTCAGAGAGGACCTGAGGGTGGAGCCTCGTGTATATATCCTTGAGTTCCTCCTCGGCGTTCATCTTCTTCTTTGGTTCCGGCATTTCAATCGGATAGATGTGCCGGGGAGGGCTTAAAATACCTGTCCCGAGGCGCGTCGCCACTCTGGGCGAGGCAGAAGGGGGCGCACCTCTTCGTGGGGTCGTCCACTATGCTGAGGACCATCTTCCCCAGAGGGGTTAGTTCGGCCTCGTCCGGTTCCGACAGTGTGCCGTAGCGGATGAGCCTTAGCTCCCGAAGTATCTTCGCATTGAGCTTGAGAGTGGATAGGGGGACGCCACGGGAGTCGCTTATCCTCTGCAGGATGCGCGAAACCCTCTCACCCCTTCCGCCTATATTGCTCAGAATCAGGACCTGGTTCTCGTTTAACGCTCTGAGTAGAAGCCGCCTGAGGTCTTTCTCGTCGGCTTCTAGCAATCGAATTGGTGGGACATTGTTCACCACTCGCCTTCTAGGAGTCGGCTGACGGTTTTAAAGCGTTGCGGTGTATCTGCGAGCATGCATAGGTGTAGATAACTTTTTTTTATTTTTTAGGAGGCATCAACAAAATGGCTCAGCGGTAATGCCTCCACGTTTTTTAACCCCAAGGTAACGCTCATCCCCTCATGTCTCTCGAGACCTAGTATTTTTTACCACATATCGCGCGCGCATTTTGGTTTTATAGATTTTTGTCACATATTTATTGAATTATTGCGCACGCGTTTCTCAATTTCCTTTTTCTCGCATCATTATAACATAAAAAGAAACGCTTCCCTGAGGGTTCGAGATGGTTTTGAATCTATCGACATGATACCCCATAGCACCCGCCTTGTTTAGTTCTTCTTCGAGAGCGGATTCAGTATCTTTCACGATTACGCGATACTCATTAACCAATTTGAAACACCTATACTGATTGGTAATATTACCACTCTATAAGATATTGGACATTCTCATCAAGACATTGGGATATTGTGCACGCGCGCGCACGCTTTTAACCCCAAGGCCACACTCATCCCCTCATGTCTCTCGGTATACGAGGCAAGTTCGTCGTCGGCTTCGACGGCGTCGAGCATAGGATCATACGCGACGGCGTCGTTGTCGTCGATGGTAAGAGGATTAAATATGTGGGCAAGGGCTACGAGGGGAATGTCGACAGGTGGATTGACGCCCCGACGGGGCTCGTGATCCCAGGGCTAATTAACACCCACATACACGCCGCTACGGCTCCCAAAGACAAGGGTTTCATCGACGACACCGGCGCTCGCCATTTCTACATGAGCAGCCTCGGCGAGAATCTCACCGCACTCGGCCAGGCGATGAGAAGCTCCGACTACGAGGTCTTCGCAAAGTTCAGCCTAGCGGAGTGCCTCAAGAGCGGGAACACGACCATCTTAGAGATCAGCATGGTGCCGAACCTTGGCCCGGAGAAGGCGGTTAAGACGATCGAACAGCTCGGCATCAGGGCGACGGAGAGCCCCATAGTGGCCGATGGTGTCTGGGACAGGACTCAGGTCGCCGACCTGCGGACGAAGTGGATCGGCCTAGAGTCCGGGCTTAAGAAACTCGACGAGGCTGAGAGGTTCGCTAAGACCTACACTGGCGCCTGCGGTGGTCGCCTAATTCCCGCTATCTACGGCGACACAGTCGACAAGTGCAGCGCCGATCTTCAGAAAGCGATACGCATCAAGGCAAACGAGCTGAAGTTGCCCGTCACAATCCACGCTGGCCAGTGGGTGGTCGAGTTCAACAACATGATCAGGATGTACGGAAGGACACCAATAGAGTTCCTGAAGGATACCGGTCTTCTGGGTCCCGACCTCATCGTCGGCCACGGCTGGGCGATAACTGGACACCCGATGATCAACTATCCACCGGTGGACGGCGGCGACCTCACCATACTCGCTAAAAGCGGTGCGACCGTGAGCCACGACCCGCTCGTTTTCGTAAAACGCGGCAATAAGATGCACAGCCACACCGCCTATCTCAAGGCTGGCGTCAATGTCAGTATAGGCACCGACACTGTTCCCCAGGACCTCCTCAACGAGATGAGGATGGCGAGTTACACGTCGAAGCTGGCTGACTGGGACTGCCACAGCGGTGCGAGCAGGGACATATTCAATAGCGCCACCCTCGGCGGAGCCAAGGGGCTGGGCAGGAACGACCTTGGACGCCTCGCCCCCGGCGCGCTCGCGGACCTCGCTATCGTCGATATGGAGACATTCAACGGCGTACCATACCGCGACCCGATAAAGAACCTGATAAACAGTAGCCAGCGATCTGACGTGAGGTGGGTCATAGTTGACGGGAAAGTGGTCGTTGATGATGGCAAGTTGACCACCATCGACGAGAGGAAGTTGCTCAGGGACGTCCAGAAGGCGGGGGAGGAGATCTGGGCCCGAATTCCCGAGCACTACTACCTCAAGCAGACGGCGGATGAGGTCAGCCCGCTCGCTTTCAAACTCTGGGATGAAAAATAGGGGTCACTTCGACTCTCTGAACGCCTCGGTCCCGAGCTTGAACGCCTTCGTGTTCAGATCCAGGAACCGGGCGGGGATCGACTCCTTCATCATCGCGGTTATCTCCTTCTCGCCGAAGGGGAGGACGTCCGAGGCGGCTAGAGCCCCAAGCATCACCATGTTTGTGGCAATGGGGTCCCCCGCCTTCTCTGCGAGACTTGTCGCGTCGAAGACGACGATCTTGCTCGATACCCTCTTGAGGAGCTTGATCAGCTCCCACTCCTCCGGGTACTTTCGCATCCCACTGATTACTTCGACTGGGAGTATCTTCTTACTGTTTACTATTGCAAGCCCCCCCTGCTTGAGGTATGTTACACCCCTACGGGTTGCCTCGGCTAGTTCAAACCCGAGTAGGGCGTCCGCCTCCCCCGGCCTAATCTGGGGGGAGTAGGCTTCGCCGATCTGGATGTGACCCATCACCGGGCCGCCCCTCTGAGCCATACCGTAAGTCTCCCCTATTCGGACGTTAAGCTTCTGGTTGATAGCCGTCTCGGCGATGAGGCGTGTAGCCAGGAGCGTTCCCTGCCCACCGACACCTGCGATTACAACGCGAGTTGTCTTCATCACTCGTTCCTCCCGTGGATACAACCGACATTGCACACCTGCGCGCAGACGCCGCAGCCCATGCAGATAATCGGGTCGATGCTCGCCTTCTTTTTCTCCTCATCGAAGCTGAGTCCGGGGCAACCGAAGGTGCTGAGGCATAATTTGCAGCCGACGCACTTCGACTCGTCAACCTCGTAAGGGACGGGGCGCTTCGGCCTCATCCGACGGATAGCCTCGGTGGCGCAGACGCGCCTGCTGATGACCATGGCGACCCCCTCGGTCAGGAGCATCCTCTTGAACGCAGCCTCGGTTGCCTTAGTGTCGTAGGCGTCTGTGACCTCGATGTGTTCAACACCGACGGCTTTCGCGAGGGCCTCGATTGGCACGCTGACTGTTGGCTCACCCGTTGCCGTTTTCCCCGACTGGGGGTTTGGCTGGAAACCGGTCATGGCGGTGACGCTGTTGTCGGCGACTACGACCTTGATATTGGTCTTCGTCTGGACGGCGTTCATTAGGGCAGGGATAGCGGCATGGAAGAAGGTGCCGTCTCCGATCCATGCGATAGTGTCGACTCCAACCTGGCTCATCCCTTGGCTGACGCCGAGACTCGCGCCCATGCAGAAGTAAGTGTCCTCGTAACTCATCGGCGGCGCCCAGGCGAGGCCGTAGCAGCCAATGTCCCCGTTTATGACGACCTTGTGGATATCACCCTTCACCGCCTTTACTGCGCGCTTGAGAGCGTAGATGCTCGGCCTGTGGGGGCACCCCGCGCAGACTGTGAGCATCCTCCCGAATATCATATCCGTAGACTCCTTCTCCACCTCGGCGCGTGGATTCTGCGGAAGCTTCTCGCCGAGCATCTCGGCGACTACGCTGTCGACCATCAATGGCATCAGCTCACCCTCGCCCGGAAGTTTACCATTCATGCGTCCGTATAGCTCAACCTTCGGGTTCACATCCTTCGCCAGCGCCTTGACGTGCAGCTCAACAAAGGGGTCAGGCTCCTCAGTGACGAGGACCTTATCGACGCCCTTGAGGAGTTTGGAGATGAGCCCCTCGGGGAGAGGGTTCGAGGTGCCGAGCTTTAGGACCGCGACCTTGTCCTTGGCACCCATCTTTACAAGGGCGTCCATGACGTAGTTATAGGTCTGTCCCGTCGCGATGACGCCTACCCTCTCTTTCCCGGTCATCACGAGTTTGTTCAGGGGCGAGGTGTCGAACTCGACTTTGATCTTCATGATCTTCTCGTTCGCCTCCTTCTCCCTGCTGTAGAATAGCTTGTCAAAGCCAGCCACTACATAGCTGAACTGCTCGAAGTCGAATTCCGCCTTCCTCTCCAGCTTCTGTAGCTTGCCAAGCTTGACGTTGCTCCTCATGTGGCTGACGCGTGTGACCGTGCGGAGCATTACGGGTAGCTGGTACTTCTCGGATAGCTCGTAGGCGTAGATGGTGAAGTCCTTCGCGTCCTGGGGATCGCTTGGCTCGAGGGCTGGGACGCAGTTCTGCTTCGCGAGCCAGCGCTGGTCCTGCTCTTGCCCGCTACTGTGCTGGCTCGGGTCGTCGGCGGAAACGAAGACGAGTCCCCCCTTGACGCCGCGGAGCGCCGCCATCTCCATGATGTCGAGAGCCACGTTGAGGCCGACGTGCTTCATGCTCACCATACCCCGCTGGTTGCACATCGAGGCACCATAGACGACCTCGAAGGCAACCTTCTCGTTTGTCGACCACTCGAAGTGAATGCTCATCTCCTTCGCGACCTCGGCGAAGGTGTTGCCTATCTCCGAAGCCGGCGTCCCGGGATATGACGCGGCGATCCTTATGCCCGCCTCTAATGCTCCGCGGACTATCGCCTCGTTACCCATAAGGAGTACCGTCTCCCCCGGCTTATCCAACGTGACTGGATTGCTCATGGGTCTAGCTAACTAGCTGAAACCATTTATTAGTCTTCACGACGCTTCCTCCCCCATGGCGCTAAAGAAGAGGAGACTCGGGAAAACAGGCCTCCAGGTCACGGAGATGGGCTTCGGCGGGATACCGATACAAAGAGTCTCCGAGGAGGAGGCTATCAAGGTCGTGAAGCGATGCTACGATCTCGGCATCAACTACTACGACACCGCACGCGGCTACACGACGAGCGAGGAGCGTATGGGGAAAGCGTTGGAAGGCGTGAGGGACAAGGTCTACATAGCCACGAAGAGCCACGCTAAGACAGCGAAGGAGCTACGCGAGAACCTCGTGACGAGCCTCAAGAACCTACGCACCGACTACCTCGACCTGTACCAGCTACACAACATCACCGATGACAGCTGGAATACTATCAATGCCCCCGGCGGAGCCTATGAGGAGATCCTGAAGATCAAGGAGGAGGGCATCGCCCGACACATAGGTGTGACGAGCCACAGTCCGACGTTCCTAACCCGTATTGTAGGCGAGGGTAGTCCCTTCGAGACTATCATGGTGGGGTACAATTACATAGCTCTCGAGCCGTCGAAGGAGCTCCTATCCACCTGTAAGAAGATGGACGTCGGCACGATCATCATGAAACCCTTCGGCGGAGGCGCATTCACGAACGCCAGAACCGCGTTGAAGTTCGTGCTCGCGGATAAGAACGCTGACTGCACCATCCCCGGTATGCAGAGCGTCGCTGAGGTCGAGGAGAACGTCGCCGTCTGCGGCGGAAGCCTCACTCTGTCGAAGGACGAGCTCGACTCCATCGAGATTGACCGCGCTGCCCTTGGGGACGAATTTTGCGCAGCCTGCGATTACTGCCAGCCATGCCCCGTCGGTATCCCGATCAGCTTCGTGCTCCGCACGGAGATGAGCACCCTACGCCGCATGGGTTGGACGGAGGGAACTATAAAGCAGACTAAGGAGACAGCGCCCAAGGTGGCTGCCTGCCTCGACTGCGGCGCATGCGAGACACGTTGCCCATACCAGCTACCGATAAGGAAGCTCCTCCCCGAGAAGATGGACGCTCTCCTCAAGCGCCTTGAGGAGCGGAGCATACCCTAGACTACGGTCTTTTTTCCCATTCCCCCCTTATACAAAACTAGCTTGTTATGTTAGCACACGTGGCTGCTGATCAACTTCGTTATCATCGCGCTTATCGTTTTCCTGATGATAAAGCCCCTCTAAGAGACAGAGCATCACTTAGACTCGGGGAAAGTGGTAAAGCCACCTTCCACCATTTTTCCTGTATGAGTATCGCTAAGGTTTTTGCAGAAGCCGATAAAGCCTCGAAGGAAGTAGCAGAGCTCACATCGGGGCTTGTGAAGTTCAACAGCGCCCACCCCGAAGGGCGCACCGACGAGATTGTGTCCTACATCGCCGAGTACCTCGACAAATACGGCATAGAGCACGAGGTACACGTAACGGACCCCAAGAAGCCGAACATAGTTGCGAAGCTCCCGGGAAAGTCGAATCACAAGATACTATGGGTGGGACACATAGACGTCGTACCAGAGGGGAAGTCGGAGGCGTGGAAATACCCCGCCTACCAGGGCATCATTAAGGACGGCATCGTCCATGGTAGGGGTAGCAGCGACATGAAGGGAAGCGACGCAGCCGCGATGGTAAGCGCCCGGATACTCAGCAAGATGAGGCTACCTCACCCTGTCGAGTTCTGGTTCACCAGCGACGAAGAGATCGGTGGAGGAGCAGGGGCAAAGTGGCTCGCCGAGTCGGGACGCCTCAAAGGTGAAGTATGCGTCATAGGAGACGGCAATGGCGGCGGCGCGGAGAACCCGAGCATCGACCTCGGCTGCAAAGGTGGCGCGCAGACGCGCCTCATCGCCAAGGGCAAGACCGCCCACGGCAGCACACCCTTCCTCGGAGACAACGCCATAACTAAGCTCATCAAGGTCATCCCAGAGGTCTACAAGATAGGCAACTACAAGCTCGCCTTACCCGAGGACCTCAACAAGCCCGTCAGGGACAGCATAAAGTTCTACATTGGCGAGGCGAACACTCCTGAGCTCAAAAAGGCCGTGAGACGCCTCTTCAATTATCCCACAGTCACCTGCAATATTATCAACGGTGGAGTAAAGATCAACGTCGTCCCCGATTACGCCGAGGCAGAGTTCGACATCCGCCTTACCCCAGGCGCAAGCGTCTCAGCTGTTAAGAATGAGATCGAGAAGATTGTGAAGGCTGCGGGCGTCCCTGGCGTCGAGATAGCCGCCAGCACTGAGACACACGCAAGGGGTTCGGGTAAGCTCGCCGACCAGGCTGGCTTCTACGAGAGCCCCGACACGGTCTTCGCCAAGCAGTTCTCAAAGACCATCAAGAAGGCAACGGGCAAGAGGCCGGGCATGAAGATACTCACAGGAGGCACCGATGGTATAAGCACGAGCAAGATTGCAGGCATACCCAGTCTCGGCTACGGCACCAGCATAAGCGGCGTCGCCCACCAACCGAACGAATACATCACGGTCGAGAACCTCGTCCTCGGCGTCAGGATATACGGGGCTTTCCCCTACTTCTACAAGCCATAAGTCCAATACCCTGCTGACAATTTTTTGGCGCCTCTAAAAACAGGGGGGGTACCACGAAAGAGCCAGAAAACGACTCCGCTCGCCGAAAGAAGCTATAAAATAAGCCAGTTGTCCCTAGATTATATACCAAAGTGAGACCTTAAGATGTCTAGGCGAGATTCCTAGGCTTCGCCACTATCTCCCTGATCTCCAGCTCGTAGAACTTCCTCGGGTACGCCGGCTTCACGACGATGCATGTGTCGGTGCCCGCGGCGGTCCCGGCTATGGCCATTACCTCCTTATCCATAGGGATCAACCCCGCGTCGGCAGCCATCATGACAATCTCGACGCAGACCTTCATCCCCTGCCCGAAGCGGTAGAGGGTGTCCCTCACGACCTCCTCGATGCTCTTCCCGCCACTCTTCTCGGTGAAACTGCTGGCGACGCCGTCTCCAAGGACGTGGCTAGCGACTAGAAGCTTGATCCCCTCCTTCTCCAGCCGCTTCTTCTCTGCGTCCGTGAAGCACCAGCCGTTCTCTCTGTATCCCTCAGCTATGCCGACAGCGACTAGGTTTAATTTGGGGTCGGCGAAGGCCTCCTTCGCCTTGATCGCTGTTCCCCCGTGCGTCGAGGCGACGATTATATCCATTATCTTCAACTCCTTCGCCCGCTTCTTCGCCGCGGCGAGGACGAGGTCGGTACTCCCCACGCCTGTCGAGTCACAGTATAGAATCGTCTTCTCCAAAAGCATCCACCATTACTGCCTAAGTGATTCAGGGATAAGTTGATTGGGGTAGCGGAAAGAAATTTTTTCTAAACATTGACGAGGTTAATCACTAAACTTCTTCACGGCGAAGCCATAAAGTCCCTTTTTCTTACCGATACTCCAGTATTCACCGACGTTATACAGGAACGGAGCAGCCTTGGCGAAGTCGATGTTACCCTCCTCGTTCAGGACGCCCTCGTCGGCATGTGTCTCAACGATCTCCCCGATAAATAGTCGGTAAGCACCCAAATCCAACTTTTCCTTCACCACACACTCGATGTTCACCGGGCACTCCTTGATCAATGGAGCCTTGACCTTCGACGCGGGCTCCTTCGTGAATTTCGCCTTTCCAAACTTGTCAACGTCTTTTCCCGACACGCATCCACACCAGTCCGACTCTTCGAGGGCGTCTTCACCGGGGATGTTCACGATGAACTCTCCCGACTCCTCGATCATCGCGGTCGAATGCCTCGACTTGTTTAGACCTATGCCAATCATCGGCGGTTTAGCGCCTAGCACACCGATCCAGGCGAACGTTAGGATGTTATCGTTTTCCTTAGAGTCCCGGCAGGTCACAAGGGTGACTGGACAGGGGTACATCAGGTTGGCCGCTCACTTAATGATCTTCATTTTCATACCAGTTCTCCTTATACAGATTAGCTAGATGTCGCTTTTTCGGTAATAAAATACTGCGAGGGTCTTGCTTGTTTGATGGGTGGCGCGGCCGGCAGGATTCGGACCCGCGACCATGGGCTCCGAAGGCCCACGCTCTATCCACTAAGCTACGGCCGCACTCCGCAGGGATGGACGCCTCAACGCAATTAAGCGTTACCCAATCGGGCGAACCCATAATAAGCCAGCGTCGGACGAATACAACGAAAAGGGAGCCCCGATGAAAGAGGAGAGACTCGTCAAGGCCGCTGAGATAAGCGTCTTCGCACACGCCACCGAGGACGAGGAGAAGGTCAAGCAAGCCGTCAAAAGAATAGCCCCCTACGAGCACGTTTTCGAGTCGCAGCGCCTCTCCGGTCACTATGAGGACCCTATAATCCTCATCACTTCGAAGACGACCAAGAAGAAGGAGGCAACAGACCTCCTCGCCAACATCGTCAGGAAACTATCAAGCCTCGACAAGCAGACTCTCTTCGACGAGCTCCCCAACCACGTTGACCCTCAGGGCAACTTGTACTTACGCTTCGACAAGCAGAGGGCCTTCCACGGCAGGGTATCTATACAGGAGAACGACCCAATTCGTGTCAAAATCAAGTTTCAGCTCCCACACAAGGCTGACCCGGTCGCCGTCATAAAGGAGTGCATAATCAATCTGGAGGAGGACACGGGAGAATGAGGCACTACTTCGACCTCCACATCAGGCCCTCCTCCTCGGAGCAGGCGCTCGAGATGGTCAACCTCGCCCATCAGCTCGGTTACACACATGTCGCCTCCCTGAAGCCTCCCACTGGTACAAACTATAAAATCACGGCCGCTACCCGCGTCGATATCGAGGCGAGGTGGGGCAAGGAACTCGTCGACGGTCTCAAGAGATACAGGCGGAGAGTCGAAGTAATCGCTGTCAGGTGCTATTCCAAGGAGGTGGCTAGGCAAGCCGCAAAGGACGACCGCGTTGATATACTACTCTTCCCCGACGACCCCGCACAAAGGAAGTACAACTGGCTCGACCATCACGAGGCTGAACTGATCGAGGGAACCGGGCGCGCTTACGAGGTTAATGCCTCGGATCTCCTGGCGACAAGCCCGACCCACCTAGCCAAGGTGATTACACAGCTCAAGCGGGACCTCGTTGTTGCAATGAGGCATGATATACCGATCGTTTTATCGAGCGGAGCGACGACGCCCCTCGCGATGAGGGAGCCGAGGGCACTGACCGCACTCGCGAGCCTGCTCGACATCGAAGAGGAATACGCCGTTGACATGATCTCCAAAGTCCCTGACGTGATCCTCGAGAGGAATAGATCCAAGCTCAGAGCGGAGGAGTCATGATGCCGGTCAGGGGAGTCAGGCGCAGATACCTTCTCTTCGATGTTGCAGGTGAACACGCGCCCATAGAGAAGGCTATTTGGGAGACGATCAGGGACTCGATACTCACTCTATATGGCTCTAAGGGGCTCTCACTCATCGACGCCAACCTGATAGAGTACAACGAGGAGACCCGCAACGGGATAATCAGGTGCACACACGACACAGAGAGGTTCCTGAGAGCCTCTCTAGCTTCAATCATGAACGTATCCGGCTCTCCCGTCGCCTTCAGGGTCCAAAGGACCAGCGGCACCATCAAGGCCCTCCGAAAAAAGGCGGGAATCGAGAAACCGAAAAAAGAAGCGGCTAAGTGAATAGAGAAGTATTTTTATTCCTCCTGATAGTTGACAAGGTGGAATCGCCACAGAGACGTGGGAAGGAGACTGAAAGAATGATAATACCCGTGAGATGCTTCTCATGCGGGAAGGTAATAGGCGACAAGTGGGAGCCGTTCAAGAAGCGCGTCGAGGCAGGCGAAGAGCCCGGAAAGGTCCTCGATGACCTGGGCGTCACCCGCTACTGCTGCCGCCGAATGATACTCTCCCACGTAGAGATCATAGACGACGTGATCAAGTTCCACGAAGGACAGAAAGGTCTAGAGGTCAAGGGAGGAAACTAGTTGGAGCCGGAGAATGAGGCACAGCAGCCGATCAACGAGAACCTACTGCTACCACAGGAGGTCCTACTATCAGCGGGTGTCCACATCGGGACACGTGTGAAGACAAAGGACATGGAGCCCTTCATCTACAAGGTCCGCCCAGACGGCCTCTACGTCCTCGACATGGAGCAGATGAACGAGCGCGTCAAGGTTGCCGCGAAGTTCCTCAGCCGAATGAACCTCAGCAAGGTAGTCGTCGCCTCAAGCAAGCGCTACGGCAGGAGTCCAGTCGAGATGTTCTGCGAGACCGTCGGCTGCAAGGCCATCACGGGCAGGTTCACCTCAGGCACATTCACGAACCCAGTCTACGCGGGATTCTTCGAGCCGACGGCAGTCATCGTGACGGACAGCCTCGCCGACGACCAGATCGTCATCGAGGCAAGCCAGATCGGCGTCCCGGTGATCGCCCTTGCCAGCACGGACAACAGCAAGAGCAACGTCGACGTCGTAATACCCATGAACAACAAGGGTCGCCGTGCACTTGCCATCGCCTTCTGGCTCATTGCGCGCGAGATACTAAAGGAGCGCAACGAGCTACCCGCGAGCGGCGAGATGAGACACAGCATCGACGACTTCGAGACCAGTTAGGAGGTCTCCAGTTGTCGGTGAGGCGCTCCTACGTCGCGGGGAGCTTTTACCCCCGCGAACCCCAGCGCCTCATACAAGATATTGAAGGTTGTTTTAAACACCCTTTAGGACCGGGTAGACTACCCACAAAGGGCAACGAACCAAGGACCATAACCGCAATCGTCTGCCCACATGCCGGTTACATGTACAGCGGTCCAGTCGCGGCGCACAGCTATCTAGCCCTCTCAGAGGAGAGAAAGCCGGACACCGCCATCATCCTCTGTCCGAACCACACAGGGGTAGGCAGCGCCCTCTCCCTAATGGGGAAAGGTATCTGGGAGACCCCCCTCGGCAGGGTAAACATCGACGAGGAGATATCGAAAGCAATCTTCGACGCCTCCAGGATGATTGACATGGACGAGACCGCCCACGCCTACGAACACTCGATCGAGGTCCAGCTACCCTTCCTCCAATACCTATATGGTTCAACTATTCGCATAGTCCCGATTTGCATGGGGCTACAGGACCTCGACGTCAGCAGGAACCTAGGCGAGGCCATAGCCGAGGCCACCAAATCGAAGAACATAGTCGTAATCGCCTCGACCGACATGACCCACCAGGAGTCCCAGCAGTCCGCCACGTGCAAGGACCGACTCGTCCTCGACGCCATCCAGACCATGGACGAGGAGAGCGTCCAGAAAACCGTCGAGAGCCACCGAATCACCATGTGCGGATATGGTCCAGTCTCAGCCGCGCTCGTCGCTTCGAAGCGCCTCGGCGCTGACAAGGCAGAAATCTTATCATACCACACGAGCGGGGATATAACGGGTGACCGTGGAGCGGTGGTCGGATACGCCTCTGCGAAGATCACCCGAACGGTGCAATAGATGAGCGCAGAGGCGACGGCCCCAGGGAAGATAATCCTATTCGGAGAACACAGCGTGGTCTACAAAGGACCCGCCATACTCCTCGCCGTCGACAGGCGCGCAACCGTCACTGCCTCGAGACGCGACGATAAACGAATCTACATTGACTCTGAGGACCTCGGATTCTCCGGCTACTTTGACGACGGCGAGTATACGGCCGTCACGGGAAAGGAGTGGAGGGGGAGGAACATGATGGCACTCGCCGTCGCCACCCGGAAGGTCATGGCACACCTTGGCGTCGACGCGGGGGTCAATCTAAAGGTTCGGAGCATGATACCCATCGCAGTCGGCCTCGGCTCCTCTGCAGCGGTATGTGTAGCAACAACTGCAGCCGTAGGCGAGTTATTCGACGGCAACCTCACAAAGGAGAAGATATCCGAGCTCAGTTTCGAGGGGGAGAAGGTCATACACGGCAACCCCAGCGGCGCCGACAATAGCATCGCTACCTACGGGGGAATAATGCGATACGAGCGCGGTGAAGGCCTCAAGAGGCTACGGCTTGAGAACGCCCTCCCGTTTGTCATCGGCAACACACGTAGGAAGCGTTCCACACGCAACATGGTTGAGGGCGTCAAGGTGCTCAAGGATAGAAACCCGGAGGTCGTCGACCCTATTATCTACACTATGGCGGGTCTATCTCAGACCGGCCTAGACGCTCTCCTCCGGGGGGACAAGCATAAGCTTGGCGACCTCATGAACATCAACCACGGACTACTCTCCGCCATCGGCGTTTCGACGATCGAGCTCGACGATCTCGTCTACGCCGCCCGACAAGAGGGGGCGCTCGGCGCTAAGCTAACCGGCGCCGGGGGAGGGGGTTGCATGATAGCCCTCGCTGAGGAGGAAAACCTGAGCAATATCGAGAAGAGTATTAGGGCCTCACGTGGCCAATCCATGAGAGTCAACGTCACCGACGAGGGCGTGAAGACGAGGAAGATCGAGAATGGAGATTCTTAAGCTCGGTGGCTCGGTCATCACCTACAAGGAGAAACCGAGGACACCCAACACCGAAGCTATAACCCGCCTAGCATCGGAGGTCGCGACTGCGGGACCGAGGAGACTTATAATAGTACACGGCGGGGGCAGCTACGGCCACCCCCTCGCCCAGGAGTATTCGATATCTACGGGCTATAAATCCCCCAACCAGATGACTGGCTTCTCCTTGACACATCAGGCAATGGTTGAGCTGAACAAACTGATAGTCGACGCTTTCCTTGACGCCGGCGTGCCCACAGTTTCGATCGCACCATCCTCATTTATCACAACTGAGGACCGAAGAATCACGACCGTCGACTTCGCCCTCATTTCCCGGGCGGTCGAGTTTGGATTCGTCCCCGTCCTCTATGGAGACGCGGTTCTCGACACCGCGCTCAGGTTTACCATCCTATCAGGGGACCAGCTCGCCGCGAGGCTCGCCACCGACCTCGGTGCAAGCAGGATAATCTTCGGCGTCGACGTCGACGGCGTTTTCACTGCTAACCCTAAGCTGGTAAAGGAGGCACGACTGATTGAGGAGCTATCCCTCGGACAAATGAAGGGTATTATCAAGATCGGGGAGGCACTATCCACAGACGTCACCGGCGGGATGCTCGGTAAGATTATGGAGGCTGCGGCCGCTGTCCAGGCGGGCGTCGAGGTCCAACTGGTCAACGCACTCAAGCCGGGAGTCATCCACGACGCGCTCCGCGGTGAAAAGGTCGCGTGCACGTGGCTCAGGAGGTAAAGACATGAGCATAGGGAAGAGGAAGCAGAGACACATCAGGGTAAGCCTCGAGGAGAACGTCGAGTCAGAGATACCGACGGGTTTCGGCGACATCAGCCTAGTTCACAGGGCCGTCCCTGAGATCGACCTCAAGGACGTAGATACAAGCGTTGAGCTCTTCGGTAGAAAACTCTCCGCGCCCCTCATCATTTCCTCCATAACTGGTGGCACCGAGGAGGCCAAGAAAATAAACAGGACCCTCGCTAGAGTCGCCCAGAGAACGGGGATAGGGATAGGCGTCGGCAGCCAGAGGATAGCGATCCAGTGGCCAGAGGTCGAGGGGACCTTCCGTGTCGTAAGGGATGAGGCTCCGGACGTCCTAGTCATCGGTAACATCGGATGCCCCCAGCTTAGCCTCGGATGGGGTATAGAGGAAGCAAAGAAGGCCGTCGACATGGTCGAGGCGGACGCCCTCGCAGTCCATATGAACCCCCTACAGGAGGCAATCCAGATCGGCGGAGACACGAACTATCGTGGCCTGGTGGAGAAGATAGGCTCCCTTTCCTCGTCCCTCAGTGTTCCAGTAATCATGAAGGAGACGGGCGCCGGTATTTCATACGAGGACGCCACGAGGCTCGAGGAAGCCGGTGTCTCCGGGTTCGAGATAAGCGGCCTCGGGGGTACTAGCTGGGCAGCCGTTGAGCACCACATCGCGAGAGAGGTCGGTGACGCCCGTCAGGAATATCTTGGTAAGTCTCTTTGGAACTGGGGCATACCCACTGCCTGTAGTCTAGTCGAGGTCAGGGCAGCCTCGAAGGGGAAGATCATTGCTTCCGGTGGACTCAGGAGCGGCCTGGACGTCGCTAAATCCCTTGCGCTGGGAGCAGATACCGCTGGGATCGCCAAACCCTTCCTCCAGAAGGCCATTGAGGGTGAGGAGGCTCTCCAGAAACACGTCGAGGCCATCATCGCCGAGGCTAAGATCTGTATGTTTCTCGTCGGCGCACGGAACGTCGCTGAGATGAGGGGAGTCCCCGTCGTTGTCACGGGGTGGACCTCGGAGTGGCTCAAGGCGAGGGACTTCGACACCGCTCATCTCGCCTCAAGGGGGAGGTAGGACAGCTTTTATCTCCGTCGGGGATTTGCTACCAAGTGGTCAGTATGTCCAGCGGCGACGTCATAAAGAGGAAGCTGGTGCTGAGCGTCAAACCAGTGGATGCTTTCATCGACGAGATACTCAAGCCAAGGAGACCCGAGGTGCTGTATGAAGCATCGAGGCACCTTGTTATGGCGGGTGGGAAGAGGCTCCGCCCGTTCCTCACGTTGAAGTCATGCGAGGCCGTCGGGGGAGACCCCAAGGACGCGGTCCCCTTCGCCGCGGCCCTCGAGATGCTTCACAACTTCACTCTCGTCCACGACGACGTGATGGACAATGATGCGATGAGGCGCAGCGCGCCGACCGTCCACACGAAGTGGGGCATCCCCATGGCGATAGCCGCTGGGGACCTACTCTTCGCCAAGGTATTCGAAGCGATGACAACATACGCTCCCGAGGGTATGAGCGCCAGACGCGTCAAGGACTGCATAGAGATTGCCACAACTGCGACAATCGAGATATGCGAGGGGCAGGTCCTAGACATCTCCTTCCCCAACACGGCCGATGTCACCGAGCAGGACTACTTAATGATGGTTGGAGGGAAGACGAGCGCCCTCTTCAAGGCTTGTGCCGAGGTGGGTGCTATAGTCGGCGGTGGGAAGAAGAGACAGGTAAAGGCGATAGGCCAGTTCGCCTGGGATGCGGGGATCGCTTTCCAGTTAATGGACGACTATCTAGGGGCAACGGCCAACGAGAAGACCCTCGGGAAGCCGGTAGGTAGCGACCTCAGGGAGGGGAAGAAGACCCTCATCATCCTCCATGCCCTCCGGAAGGCGAAGCCACGCCAGAGAGAGAGGATACTCGCAGTTCTCGGGAATCCCTCAGCGAAAAAACAGCAGATCGAGGAGATGAACACTTTACTCATGGAAATCGGCTCTATAGACTACACGCTGAAGAGGGCCGGCAAGTACATTGTGACTGCCAAGAAACACATTAACACCCTCCCCGACAGCGAGGCGAAGAGCGACCTGCTGGCACTCATCGACTATTTCACGGCTAGGCAATACTAAGCAAGTTGGTAGAACTTCCAATTAAAATTCGGCGAATTGGGAAAAGGATAAGTGTTTTCCATCTGCCTTATGGGGCGTAGTGGTCTCCTGTGGGGTTAGATTTAGACAAGGTGAGAGAGTCTGCGGTCAAGTACGCCGTCTTTAATGCTTCCCAGTACGGTGGGAAGGCGAACCCCGGCTCGGTGATGGGTAGGATATTCGCCGAGTATCCGGAGGCAAAGGCGAACGCCAAGGACGTCCAGCGCCTTATAATGGGCGTCGTCGCAGACGTCAACTCTTGGCCCGTCGAGAAGATATTGGAGACTGTGAAGCAGTGGCCTGAGCTATTCGAGGCTAAGAAGGCCGAGGAGAAGAAGACCCTCCCACCGCTCAAGAACGTTGATAAGTGGCCAATGGTCAAAGTTCGGTTCGCTCCCAATCCCGACGGGCCACTTCACCTCGGGAGCGCCGAGTCAATCATCTTCAGCGACGAGTATGCCAAGCAGTACAATGGACACTTCATACTCCGCTTCGAGGACACGAGCGCTGATGTGAAGCCGCCGATCCCCCAGATGTACCGATGGATTCAGGAGGATCTCAAATGGCTCGATGTAAAGGTGGACGAGAAGTACGTCCAATCCGATAGGCTTGCTACCTACTACGAGTACGCCGAGAAGATCCTCGGTATGGGGGCTGCCTACGTGTGTACCTGCGAATCGGAGGAATTCAAGAAGCTCTACATGGCGAAGGAGGCGTGCCCCTGCAGGGACATGTCCCCTGAGGAGCACCTAAGGCGTTGGCAGATGATGCTCGACGGCGACTTCAAGCGGGGTGAGGCCGTAGTCAGGTTGAAGACGGACATCACCCACCCCAACCCGGCCGTAAGGGATTGGCCCGCACTAAGAATATCAACACGTTCCCACCCACTCCAGAAGAAGAAGTACCGCGTCTGGCCCCTCTACAACTTCAGCTGCGCCATCGACGACCACTTGATGGGGGTCAGCCATGTGATCAGGGGTAAAGAGCATGAGGTAAACAGCGCCCGCCAGAAGTACCTTTATGACCACTTCGGGTGGCAGTTCCCGGAGGTCATCAATGTTGGGCGCCTCGGGCTCGAGGCGGGGATCCTGAGCAAGTCGAAGATCAGGGCAGGAGTGGATTCGGGCATTTACACCGGATGGGACGATCCTCGACTAGGCACCCTCAGGGCATTAAAGCGAAGGGGCCTACAGCCTGAGACGATAAGGGAGATAATGCTGCAAGTTGGGCCCAAACCGATCAACGTCATGATCAGCTGGGGGAACTTCGCCGCGGCGAACAAGAAAATCATCGACCCCCGCTCGAACAGGTATTTCTTCGTAAACGAGCCAATCGAGCTCAAGGTGAAGGGAGTAACGGAGAATTTGAAGGCTAAGCTGCCTCTTCACCCTGACCACCCCGAGAAGGGGTACAGGGAGTATACCGTCGTGCCGGATGATGGAAAGTGCGTCTTCCTAATCTCCACTAAGGACCTGGAGGACGCGAAGGGCAAGCTAATCCGTCTAATGGGTCTAGTTAATGTTGAAGTGACGAATACCGGGAAGAAGGCAGAGGCGAAGTTCCATTCAAAGGAGCACCACATCGCTCGTGAGAAGGGTGCGCCCTTCATACATTGGTTAACCGAGGGTAACTCGGTGGAGGCCGAGGTCGTTATGCCGGACGCATCGACCGCCAAGGGCAGGGCAGAGAGCCTTGTTACCGGGCTAAATGTAGACGATATGCTTCAGTTCGAGAGGTTCGGTTTCGTGCGCGTCGACTCGAAGGAACCGCTAAGGTTCTACTACGCCCACGACTAGACCCTTTTACATAACGTTTAAAAAGAAAGAGTCGGCGTCTACTATGCACAACTGGAGGAAATGACAATGTCCGATCTTCCGAAGAAAGCGTTCTATGTAAAGTTCGAGGTCCCAAAAGAAATAGCCGAGGCCGCTTACGAGGCCCTGAAGGTCGCCCGTGAGACGGGTAAGATCAGGAAGGGTACAAACGAGACGACCAAGACGATCGAGAGGGGCAAAGCGAAGCTCGTCCTCATAGCCGAGGATGTCTCGCCCCCAGAGGTTGTAGCACACCTCCCCCTCCTCTGCGATGAGCGGAAGGCCGCCTACGTTTACGTGCCTGAGAAGCAGCGCATCGGTGAGGCTCTCGGCCTAACGGTGGGCAGCGCAGCCGCGGCCATCGAGGAGACGGGCGACTCAGAAAAGCTAGTCGCCGAGATCGTCGAGAAGCTCAAGGGCATAGTAAAGTAAGGTGAACCTCAGTGTCCGAGGAACAGGAGAGCCTGACGCAAGCGACGGTCATCCAGATACTGGGTAGGACCGGTCTGACCGGCGAGGTCATGCAGGTCCGCGTCAGGATCGAGGATGGCAGAGACAAGGGCCGCATTATCACCAGGAACATAAAGGGCCCGGTGAGGATAGACGACCTGCTGCTGCTACGCGAGACTGAACGCGAGGCTAGGAAGATCAGGTAGGTATAGTGTATGCCTACTGTCTACAAGTGCGCGTTCTGCGGGAGCGACATCGCCCCCGGCACAGGGATAGGCTTCGTCCGCAGGGACGGGCGTGTCCTAAGGTTCTGCGGGAGCAAGTGCAGGAAGTGCAGCCTAAAGCTGAAGAGGGACCCTAGGAAGTTCAAGTGGACGAAGGCCTGGGGCCAGCAGCGGTAAGATCGCCCTCTTCATCAACTTTTTTAATTCATCTAAGTGGCTTAAGTGCACGTTTTTATACATAATCTAACCCAATCGGAGCAATTTTCAGGCGTATTTTTCTCATAGGTGCCCTAATTCGGTCTGGATAGTGAGCTCCTGCCCTATTTTTTATGGTGACACTTCTCAGCGAACGATGCACCAGAAGGATTGAAGTAGCTTTGGTCGTTTCTTCATCCATGAATGTAATCGAGTCGAATGGGCAACCGAAGTTGGTCGCCATCGGGTTGGGACCTGACGAGGAGCTCTTGGAATCGATTAAGGCTGTTATCAAGAGCCACGACATCCGCGATGGTGTAGTGGTCTCAGGGATAGGCACCTTGAAGCGGTGCCACATGCATTACGTCAACACGACGACGTTCCCGGCGGAGAACAAGTTATACGTCGTTGATGATCCCCTCGAAGTGGGCTCGATCTGTGGATTGATCGCGGACTACGAGCCCCACCTGCACATGGTGGCGGGCTGCAGGGATCAGCGGACTTACTCTGGGCATGTTGAACCCGGCTGCGTTGTGCTATATCTGGCTGAGGTCTTGATCATGAGGTTGGATGGCATGAAGTTGGGTCGGGTGATGGATGGGCGCGGCGTCTCACTCCTAGCAAAGAGGCGTTGAGTTGGTTGGTGCAGGGGGTGGGGCTCGAACCCACGGAGGACTAACCATCAGGTCCTGAACCTGACCCCTTTGGCCACTCGGGAACCCCTGCACAATAATTGGGTGGCTAGTGCTTGAGCGACGCGATGTGCTGTTTATACTTTTCGGCGTCCATCAACTTTGCCGCGTTGGCCTCCCAGTTGCTGGGCTTCACCTTCGCGATCCAGCCCTCGCCGTAGGGGTCGCTGTTGATCTTCTCAGGGCTGTCAAGTAAGGCCTCGTTGACCTCGATGACTGTGCCCGTGACGGGACTGTAGAAATCGGAGACTGCTTTAACGGACTCGACAGCACCGACGGCCTCCCCCTGCGCGATGGATGCATCCTTCTTCGGCAGCTCCACATAGACTATCTCATGGAGCTGTGCCTGTGCGTAGTCACTTATACCAATGGTTACGACCTCGCCGGCGGGCTTCGCCCACTCGTGCTCGCTCGTGTAGAATAATCCGGTTTCAACCTTGACTTCGTCTGTCATGCTTTAACCCTCTTCCAACCGTACTTTGACTCATCATAAAATGGGTGGTGTTTAACAATCTTTCCCTTGACGAGGTTTGCCCTGATCTTTACCTGAACCTCCTTGCCGACTTCCTTGCACTCTGGTGGCAGGTAGGCAAGGGCGATGCTCTTGTCGAGGGTGGGAGCTACTCCTCCGCTGGTTACGACGCCGATCTTCTTCTCGCCGTCGTAGACCTCGTAGCCGTGGCGGGGGATACCGCGCTCGGTCAACTCGATGCCGATAAGTGTCCTAGTGACGCCCTTCTCGATTATGCCCTCGAGCGCCTTCTTGCCGTTGAAGTAGGGCTTCTTCATCTTTAGCACCCACTTGAGGCCAGCCTCGACTGGGTTTGTGGTCTCGTCTATGTCATTTCCGTAGAGCCATAAGCCCGCCTCTAGACGGAGACTGTCACGGGCGCCGAGGCCACAGGGCTTAGCACCGGCTGCGACGAGGTCGTTCCAGACCTTCAGCGACTTCGACGGGTCATTGACTGGGTCATCGAGTATGAAGAGCTCGAAGCCGTCCTCGCCCGTGTATCCGGTTCGGGCAACTAGGCAGTCTATGCCACTGACCTTGAGAGGGGCGATGTTGAACCTCTCGATGGCGTTCGGGTCGGTCGCGCTTATCTTGGCGAGCACATCGACCGCCTTGGGGCCCTGGACAGCGATCATGCCGATCTTGTCGCTCATGTCAGTGAGTTTAACTTTGAACCCCTTCGTGTTCTTCTGCAGCCAGGCAAAGTCCTTGACGCGGTTCCCCGCATTGTATACTACGAGGAAATTCTCGGCGTTCCTCCTGTAGACGATGAGGTCGTCGACTATCCCGCCGTCTGGCTTGCACATGACGCCGTAGACGCCCTTCCCGTCTGTGAGGGCGCCGATATCGTTCGTGTCGACGTAGTCGAGAAACTTCACGACCTCGGGACCCTCGGCGTAGACCCTGCCCATGTGACTCGTGTCGAATATGCCGCACGCCTCTCGAACGGCTTTGTGCTCGGCGATGATGCCCTCGTACCAGACGGGCATCGCGAATCCGCCGAAGTCAACAACGTTGCCGTGCTCAGCGTGGTATTTGTAAATGTGTGTCTTCCTGAGCTCCAAACCGGATTACCGGTTAGATATGCAATGGGGGGAAGGTTAAAACCCTATCTGGGGTGGGCGGCGCTACTTCTCGCCGCAGGGGCGAACGTCGACGCCCTCCGTGGAGAACTTCAGGTCCTTCTTACACTTCGGGCACTTACCCTCATACTTCTTTATGATGTCCTGCGGAGACTTTAGGAGGTCCCCCTCGTAGAGGATCTCCTTACACGATTTGCAGACAATCTTCTGAGGCAAAGCTCCACCGTCTAGAGAAGCTCCAAGCTAAGGACATATAAACCTCATTATAGTGGAACCTTTTTTCATCGCCTTCCTACGGCACAAAAGGATATATGGTTACCCAGTGCATCATTCCGAGAAGGAGTCCAGTATGGCTCACCCAGCAGGCAAAGCAAAGGACGTACTAAAGATCCGTAGAAACAAGCGAATTGAGGCAATCTCAGGCTACGCAGGCATAGCGATGGTGATCTTCATCGTCTTCCTGCTTGGTGGCGGGGTCTACGACGTTATAGTGGGGCCGGCAGCGGTTCTCCAGACGTCGAGCGGCTCATACACGTCCATAAGCCCCTACGCGGGTGAGCAGACTATAAACGAGAGCATAGTTAGCATGTTCCTTGCCGGCTTCGCCATCGCAGGCCTCTTCCTCGTCTATAAAAGCGCACAGGTGCTTTACGACAAGTCGAAGGCTAACATCAGCCTGATGATCGGTTTGAGCCTCGCCATGGTAGGTACAGCTGGAGCCTACGTTCTCCTCCTGTTGAAAGGGTAGAACTAAGTCAGGGCAGCCTTATCGATTTTTCGTTGATGATTGATTTCACGAAATAGAATCCTGTCGTATGGAGTTAGTGCGCGCGTGAGGTAAGCGACACGACAAAGTTCTGCCGCAGCTGCGGCACGAAGGTGACTAAAGCCCCCTTTTTTGGCTTGAAATTTTAACCGATTGTTCCGGTTTTTGGAAAGGCTTTAGGGCATTAGGCGTTTATCTGGTATTGTGATCAGTTGAAGCGTGTTGGTTTCATCGGGTTGGGCCTCATGGGCAGCGGGATGTCCATGAACATCTTAAAGGCCGGTTTCCCCATCACGGTCTGGAACCGGACGGCTTCTCGGACGGAGCCGCTCGTGAAGGCGGGGGCCAAGGTGGCGAAGTCACCGAGCGAGGTCGCGGAGCAGAGCGATATAGTCATCGACATAGTCACTGACTCGAAGGACGTGGAGGAGGTTCTCCTCGGCTCAAACGGGGTCATCAATGGCGTGAAACCGGGGACTATAGTCATCGACATGAGTACTATCAGCCCCATCAGGACACGGGAGATGGCCACTAGATTCAAGGAAAAGGGCATAAAGATGCTCGACGCCCCGGTTAGCGGCGGCGACATAGGCGCCCGAAACGGGACACTCAGCATCATGGTCGGCGGGGACAAGGACGCCTTCGAGGAGGCGGTGCCCGTTTTCCAGGCAATGGGGAAGACCATCACCCACATCGGCGGCAACGGTGACGGACAGATCTGCAAAGCGGTGAACCAGATACTCGTCGGTATGAACATGCTTGGCGTGGCTGAGGCGCTCGTCTTCGCTAAGAAGGCGGGTGTGGACCCGAAGAAGGTGCACGCTGCCGTTGCGCCTGGCGCAGCGGGGAGCTGGCAGCTCACCAACAACGGTGCGAAACTCCTTGTGGGTGACCACGAGCCCGGCTTCAAGGTGAAGGACTACCTCAAAGACCTCCGTATAATCATGGAGACGAGCGACAGCATCAAGATGCCACTAGTGGGAACTGCAGTGGTCCAGCAGATGTTCAAGAACCTCGACGCGGAGGGCATGAGGGATAAGGGTACGCAGGCGGTCGTCACCGCGGTCGAGAAGCTGGCGAAAGAGAAGTTAGTATAGCGTCATTCACTGCCATGCGTTGTTGCAGGCTACTATAGATAATAAATAAAAATTCAATGAAGATGAGAAGTGGTCCCGCCTCCGGGATTTGAACCTGGAACCACTCGGTGTCTGCTCAAGGCCTGATTGCCTTCGCCCCGCGGGGCGGAAGCTACAGCCGAATGCTCTACCATTGAGCTAAGGCGGGCTCCGCCAAAAGGAGTCTACACGGAAAATATAAGCCCTATGGTTAGCCGACGCTGCCCTTCCGTGTGTGGAGGGCCTCCCTGATGCTCCTCCGGTAGGGTGGTCTCAGGACGCCAACGTCGGTGATGAACCCAGTGATGTACTTAGCGGGGGTCACATCGAAGCTGGGGTTCTTGGCCACCGTGCCATCTGCGGATATACGGACTTTCGAGTATTTTCCGTTTTCATCTGCACCCCAGACCCAGTTGACTTCGTCGGGGCTCCTCTCCTCGATCTCGATGCCGTCTCCATTGGGGCATTTGAGGTCGAAGGTCATCCTCGGCGCTGCTACGTAGAATGGGATGCCGTTCTCCTTGGCGAGTACCGCCTTCTCGTAGGTGCCGATCTTATTGGCCGTATCACCGTTTGCGGCGATCCTGTCCGCGCCAACGACGACGAAGTCGACCTCGCCGAGGCGCATGTAGTGACCAGCGGCGTTGTCTACGATGAGGGCGTATGGTATCCCCTCCTGCTGTAGCTCCCACGCGGTGAGTTTAGCGCCCTGGCTGCGTGGCCGGGTCTCGTCTGCGTAGACGAAAATGTGCTTCCCTGACCTGTGGGCTACTCGTATCGGGGCAAGGGCGGAGCCGTTGTCGATGAAAGCTAGCGCCCCCGCGTTGCAGTGAGTGAGAACCCTGAAACCGTCCTTAATGAGGGCGTTCCCGTACTCCCCCATCTTCTTCGAGGCTTCCAGGTCCTCCTGCGCAAGCCTGTCCGCTTCGGCGCATGTAGCAGCTACCCGCTCGGGTACGCTTCCCTTCGAGGCTGCTTTCTCGCACTTATCGATCGCATGGAATAGGTTCACCGCTGTGGGACGCGTTGCCCTGAGGGTGTCCGCAGCCTCGGAGACGTACGCCTTGAATGTCTTCTGGTTCTTCCCCTGAGCCTCGAGAGCCGCTTGAGCCACACCGTACCCTCCGGCTACGCCTATAGCACCCGCGCCCCTCACCACCATGTCTCGGATCGCCTCCGCTGTCTCCTGGTGGCTGTATAGTGTTAATATCATGAACCTGTGTGGGAGGAGGCGCTGGTCGATCATCTTCACCTCGGAGCCCTCCCTCCAGAGGGTCCACAACTCATGTGTCTCTCCGTTGACCTTTACCCTCATTACTTGATCACTTCACCGCTCTTCTTCGCCCAGAGGTAGAGATCCATCTGACCCAGTGGCATCCCCAGCCTCTTTGCCACGCCCGTCAGGATCTCCTCGTACTCCAGGTATTTTTTAGGCGTAACTGTTTTCGGACGCTCCCCTATGATGCCCTGCTCAATCATGTGCGTGAGTATGTGTTTATCTATTATAGCGAGGTCGAGGTATCCGACGTTCCGTAGGAAGTGGCTCGCCTCCTTCATGCCGAGGCCCTTGATGTTCTCGACAAGCCATTTCCGGGCGGCTCGGCTACTCTGCTGGGAGGTGATGATCTTCCTCAGATCCCCCTTATGGGCGCGTGCCTCCACTATGAACTCCGCACGTTTGTTAGGGAACCTGTGTCTGTGCTCGAGACACATCTTGAGTTGCTCAAGGCTGCCCTCGCTAATGGTGTCTCCTTCGTTTAGAGCTACTATACATGCGAGTGCTCCCCTGGCGCTGTAGTTCGCCGTGAGGAGGCAGAAGACAAGCTCCTCGAACCATTTATCCTCCCCCTCGCCCTGAGCCCTCTTGAACTCCCCGATCCGTGCCTCGACCTTCCGACGGGTCTCAGGTTTCTCCACCTCCGCCCTCACGACGGCTGCGAGACGCTCAAGGCTCTCAGTGGATTGCATGATTCTTAACCCCAGCGAGGACCCTCTTAAAGGCATACAGGGTACTTTTTGCCTCCCCGGTGTAAATTGCGGCGATGGATACGGTTATACTCGCAGCCACCGGGCTATTCTTCTGCAGGTGCCGCCGGCTTGTCTGTGGACTTGAACCTCCTCGAGTACGAGAACACTCCAATCAAGCTGGTGGCGCTTAGGAAGACCCCTAAAATAGAGACTCCCGGCCTCACCATCGAGGAAGTGGACGAGCGCAAAGAGTTCTCGGCCCCATTCTGGGTCGCCGGCGTCCTCGTCGAGGCAGGTCTCGCCAAGTACGGCGAGGAGGGGCTCACAACCGAGGAGTGGACCTCAACCCACTTCAAGGAACGGTTCAATCCAGGTGGCCCCCCCGGAGCACTGCCTAAGGACTTCTACGCAAAGGCGTACATCAGCCTCACCCTCGCCGCTAAGGCGGTGGGGGGAGACGCGACAAAGGCTGAGCAGATTAACAGGCTCCATGCCCGCTTCAGGGAGATCATCGACAGCAGGGTCGGCAAGGTCACGCGCATCGCCACAACCGAGACCGCCTTACAGCCCGGTATCCTCCAGCCAGAGGAGCAAGCGTTCTACCAAGAGCTCGAGCACCTCGTATCCGAGTGGCGCAGGGACATCAGGAGGCTGAGCACTCGGTAATGGCCAAGCAGGTCAGCCACGAGGAAATCTTCACCCGATTCGTCGAGGACTTCCGAGATGACGAGGGCCTCCTCAAGTACGAGCAGGCCATACAGGAGATGCCTATAAAGGGCGTCAGATCACTGCTCGTCGACTTCAACGACCTCTACAACTACGATATGGAGCTCGCCACTGACGCGATGAAGGATCCCGACAGGATACTGGAGCTCTTCGGTCGCGTCGTCTTCGACAAGCTCCGGCAGCGCGACCTAGTCTACGCCGAAGCGCAGAAGAAGATACACGTTCGCATCCGCGCTCTCCCCTCGATCACACAGCTCAGGAAAATAGGTTCGGAGCACATCGGGCGCCTCGTCATGGTCCAGGGAATAATCGTTCGCGCCTCCGCCACGACGCCCCAGGTCATGAAGGCCGTCTTCCGATGCAGCAATTGCAACGAGCTAAATTACGTCGAGCAGGACGGAGAGACTATAAAGACCCCGATAAAGTGTGAGCATTGTGACAGCAAGGTCAGGTTCGACCTTGTCCCGAAACTCTCTGTTTTCATGGACTCACAGAGGGTAACCATTCAGGAGAGACCAGAGGACCTGCCACCCGGGCAGCTTCCTAGGAGCCTTCATGTTGACCTCAAGGATGACATCGTAGATCAAGCACGACCCGGTGACAGGATTACTATCGTGGGCAGCGTCGACCTACTTCAGCGCTTCGGCCGTGGGGGTCAGCTTCGCATCTTCGACATGGTGATGGAGGCGAGCCACATAGAGGTGAGTGGCCGTGAGTCGGAGATGACCGCCATCTCCCCTGAGGACGAGGAGAAGATCAAGGAGATCGCGCAGGACCCTTGGGTCCACCGTAGGCTCCTTCAATCTATCGCCCCGAGCATCTACGGCTACGAGAACATCAAAGAGTCCATCTTATATCTGCTCTTCGGAGGCGTAACCAAGGAACTCCCAGACGTCCGAATAAGAGGGGACATCAACGTCCTACTCGTCGGAGACCCGGGTACAGGCAAGAGCCAGCTACTGCAATTCGCGGCGAAGATCGCGCCGAGGGGATTGATGACGACGGGCAGGGGGAGCACGGCAGCGGGCCTCACGGCAGCCGTCGTAAAGGAGGGGGGAACAGGCAACTATGTGTTGGAGGCCGGAGCCCTCGTACTCAGCGACCAGGGCATCTGCTGCATCGACGAGATCGATAAGATGAGGGAGGAGGACCGCGGCGCTATTCACCCGGCGATGGAGCAGCAGATCGTGCCCATTGCGAAGGGCGGCATCGTCGCAACCCTGAACGCCCGCACTAGCATACTCGCGGCAGCGAATCCAACACTTGGCCGCTATAACCCGTACCAGACCATCGGGCAGAACATCAATCTCCCAGTCACCATCCTCAGCAGGTTCGACGTCATATTCGTCCTCAAGGACGTCCCCGACGCCGAGAGGGACGCCACAATGGCGGAGCACATACTCGGCCTCCACAGATCCGCTGGCTCAACGATAACCTCCCCCATCGACCCAGAGCTTTTCAGGAAATACATCAGCTACGCCAAAACTCGCGTTCGCCCCCTCCTGAGTGAGGAGGTCGTCACCCGATTCAGGGACTTCTACGTCAAGATGAGGACCGCATCGGTCGAAGGAGGCGAAGCCTCCGCAGTCGCCATCACGGCGCGCCAGTTGGAGAGCCTCGTAAGGCTCGCAGAAGCACGCGCCAAGGCCCATCTCAGAACCGATGTAACCAAGGAGGACGCCGAGGCGGTCATCACCCTAATGCAGACCAGCCTGGAGCAGGTAGGCATCGACGTTTCCACTGGCCAGATAGACATCGACATCCTCTACACGGGCAAGCCGAGGAGCCTTCAGACGCAGCTCCAGAAGGTGCTCGGCAAGATAGCGGAGCTCGAGAGGACAGGCCCCGTGAAAGATGACGACCTCTATGAGGCTCTCGCCGACGACGGCGTAAATAGGAGCGACGCCGCGAAGCTCATCAGTACCCTGATGAGGGACGGCACAATCTTCTCGCCGCGTCCAGGGACCTACAGGCGCGCCTCCTAGCCTCTTATATCCACCATCACCCAACGTCTCTGCCATGGATATTTCCGGACACGCACGCGTGTCGTCAAGAATACACTGTCCTAGCCCACCCATCTTTTCTGGGAAACCCTTAAACGGGTATCGCCTCAGCCTATTGTTAACGCGGGCGCCATTGGAGGAACTGAAACGGTCATCAAGGTAGCCATTGCCGGCGTCGGTAACTGTGCCTCCGCCCTCGTACAGGGCGTCGAGTTCTACAAGAACGTCGAGAAGGACGAGGATATCCCCGGGGTAATGCATGCACGCTTCGGAGACTACCACATACGGGACGTCAAGTTCGTCGCCGCATTCGAGGTAAACCAGCAGAAGATCGGGAAGGACCTAGCCGACGCGATCTGGGCACCCCCCAACTGCTGTGCCAAGTTCAGTGACGTGCCAAAGACAGGAGCAAAGGTATACGCCGGCCCAATAAGTGATGGCGTCGCCCCACATATGTTCGAGGCCTTCCACGCAGACAAGAGCATCGAGACCGTCGATGTCGCTCAGATACTCAAGGAGAGCGACGCGGACATGCTCGTAAACTACCTCCCAGTCGGCAGCGCAAAGGGCACCCAGATTTACGCTCAAGCCGCCCTAGACGCTGACTGCGCCTTCGTCAACTGCATCCCCGAGTTCATTTGCAGCGTCCCCGTTTGGGCGAAAAAGTTCGAGAAAGCGGGGCTACCTGTTGCAGGCGACGACATCAAGAGCCAGGTGGGCGCTACCATCGTCCACCGCGTCCTCGCGAGACTCTTCTACGACCGCGGCGTCAAGATCGACTCGACATACCAGCTCAACATCGGCGGCAACACAGACTTCCTAAACATGACGGTGGAGAACAGACTCAAGACAAAGCGCGTAAGCAAGACGCAGGCTGTCCAGAGCCTCATCCCGTACGACATGCCCACAAGGATAGGTCCGAGCGACTACGTCCCATTCCTCGAGGATCACAAGGTCTGCTATATCAGGATCAACGGCAAGGCATTCGGCGACCTCCCACTCGTGATGGACGCGAAGCTCCTCGTCAACGACAGCCCCAACAGCGGTGGTGTCGTCATCGACGTCGTGAGGGCCGTGAAGATCGCCCTAGACAGGGGAATAAGCGGCCCACTCCTCGGGATAAGCAGCTACAGCTTCAAGCACCCGCCCCAGCAGGTTCCCGACGACCAGGCACACCAGTGGGTTGAGGACTTTATCGCGGGTAAAAAGGATCGGTAAGTTTATTCTGGGAACCAGAGGGCGAGCTCCGACTTAGCCTCCTCTGGGTTGCCCGAGGCGTGTATGAGGTTCTCGCAAGCCCGCCACTCGGCGGTGCTCTTCGCTATTGAGTCGACGCCGAAGTCACCCCGAATCGTACCCTTCTCCGCCGTGGTCGGGTCGGTGTACCCCGTGACCTCCCTCACGGTCTGTATGGCCTCCTCACCCCCAAACCTTATGGCGATAACGGGGCTACGAGTGAAGTACTTCCTAAGCCTCTCGAGCACCTTCAACCCGTGCGCCTTCGCGTCGGTTATCCCGGGATAGGCGAGCTGCGCCTTCTTACCGAGCCCCTCCGCCATCGAGTCCGGGTAATGCTTCCTGAGAATAGCCTCATTCACCCTGCGATAGTAGCGTATGTCGATGATGTGTAGACCAGCCCTCTCGAACCTGTCGATGATAGTCCCCACGAGGTTCCTCTCGAGTGCGTCCGGCTTCAGAATTACGAGAGTCTCCTGAAACATGCCTTCTTCCTGAATATGGAAAAGCCAATGACCTATAACGCCTTCGCCCAGAAGCGATAAGCAATTTAACCGCAACGCCTAAGATTCTCCAGGTTAATCACTTGTCAGCGAAAGCACAGATTCTGAAGGAGCTAGCCGAGTACCACTTCAACTCGTTGGAGGAGGCCCTGAAGGGGTTAGATGAGAAGGAGGCGATGTACAAGCCGACGGAGGAGTCAAACAACATCGAGTGGATCGTAAACCATCTATGTAGGATCAGCAACACGGCGATCCCGCGTATAATCAAGGGCGACCCGAACTACAAGCCTTCTGGATGGCTTGATGACTACAAGGACAGGCACTACAGCATCCAGAAGTATATGGAGGACCTGGCCATGGGGAAGGGGGCAACCCTAGACGGCATCGGCAAGCTCACAGACGCCCAGCTAGAGGAGGAGATCCCGCTGTGGGGAGGCACCAAGAAGCGAAAAGTTGGTCTCTTTGCCTATATAGGCGAGATCATCCACCATAAGGGGCAGATAGCCTACATCAGGGGAACCGTGAAACGCTTCACGGCGAAGGACCCTAACTTCCTCGCCGACTGCTGAAAGTGGTCAAAATAGGCCAAAAAATGCGTAGTATTATATATCAATTTCAACTGATTTTAATGCGGAATTCTGGTGGTTAAATGACTGTAAAGACGAAGATGATAAAAGACTTCGCACAGATAGGATTCGACAGGCTAGGTAGCGCGACGAAGACCCTGAAGCCCGAGCAACTCGACTGGAAGAGCTGCACGCAGGCCAACACGATCAGGTGGATACTCACCCACCTGAGCGAGGAGCTGAACGTCGCCCTCCCAAAGTTCCTCGGCGAGGCTCCGCCGAAGGACTGGCCGAAGGACTACGTCGGCAACCCGAAGTACAAGATGGAGAAGATCATGGCCGACATCGAGAAAGGGCATAGAAAGCTCAATGCTGGCCTGAACAAGCTGACTAACGACAAGCTCGACGAGGAAGTAGAGGCTTGGGCGGGTAAGAAACCGCGCGAGTTCTACCTCATGCTGATGGTGAGTGAGATAGTCCATCACGAGGGGCAGATCGCGGCCATCCTCGGCGTCGAGAAGAGGATTAAGGGCACCAAGTAGCCACCCATCCCCTTTTATTTCACCTTTCTAGTCACCCTATCTGTTAGGGGGCATCTTGCACGAGGATAGGCATAACCTGTTACCCCGGCGTCGGCGGCAGCGGAATACTCGCCACGAGGCTCGGCGTCGAGTTCGCCCAGAGGGGCCACGACATCCACTTCATCACCTACGAGCGCCCGTTCGCCGTCCAGGGCATCGACCAGGAGAACGTCCACATCCACCTTGTCAACGTCCTCGAGTATCCCCTGTTCAAGTATCCCCCGTACACGGTGGCGCTCGGCTCAGAGATGGCGAGGGTATCGAAGCAGGAGAAGCTGGAAGTCCTCAATGTCCACTACGCGATCCCACACGCCACCGCCGCTTACCTCGCCCGTGAGATAACAGGTGTCCCCTACGTTGTGACCCTTCACGGCAGTGACGTCACAATACTCGGCAGCGACCCAAGTTACCAGATCGTCAACAACCATAGCATCGAGAAGGCGGACGCCGTGACTGCGGTCTCCAAGTTCATACAGAGGGAGGCGTATGAGCGGCTTGGAATCGAGCGTGAGGTCAAGGTGATACCGAACTTCGTCGACACCCAGGCCTTCGCCCCAGCACCATGCGATGCCGCTAAGGCTGACTATGACGAGTGCGGCCGCATTATCCACGTGAGTAACTTCCGCCCTGTGAAGCGGGTACCTGACCTCGTCCAAGCCATGGCTTTCGTGGTTAAAAAGGAACCCAAGGCTAGATTGACACTCGTGGGGGATGGCCCGGACAGGCCTGGAGTAGAGAAGCTGGTAGACAGCCTCGGACTACGCAGAAATGTGACCCTGACTGGGTTCAGGAGCGACATCCCAAACCTCATGCGATGTAGCGATATAGGGGTGCTATGCAGCGAGACGGAAAGCGCCCCGCTGACGCTACTTGAAGGGATGAGCACGGGGCTACCAATGGTGGCGACCGAGGTCGGAGGCGTGCTCGAAATCATAGACGAAGGCAGTAACGGGTTACTAGTCCCCTCAAAGCAGCCGGAGAAACTAGCCCAGGCGATACTCCGTCTTTATAGGGACTCAATGCTGAGGACAAAGCTAGGCGAGAACGCACGCAAGACTGTTCTAGAAAAATACACGGCGGAGAAAGTTGTCAACCAATACATCGAGACCTTCGAGACGGTCTCAGCACCTAGAGGTTGACATAAAAATACGTAGAGTTCGGTGTCCAGCCGCCGTAAAGCCGCCTATATATTTCGACATTCTCCCCTAACCCCGAGGCGAGGGCGAGGTCTATCCACGCCCAGCTGACCTCCTGCCCGAACTTCTCGGGGGCGAAGCGGCCGAAGGCGTAGGATAGGTATCCGTCCAACTCCTGTGCCTGCGCCTGCTTCATCTTCATCTCTTGCATAAGGGCGGCCCTCGTCGTGGGGTCACCAAGCCTTGGCTTAATGGCTTCAACCTCCGACTCGGCGTCCGTCTTCGCCTTGCTCAACGCAGCGTAGGTCTCGTCGATGACCTTCCGGATATTACCGTGGGCCTGAGCGATGCTCTCGACGTTGGTCGCCTTCTTCGCCTCAACCCACGACGCGAGGGCGTCGAAAAGCTCCCTCCGCGCCAGCGTTGTGTATCCCTTCGCCTCTAGGTTCCTACCCGCGACCTCATTCCACGGTGTATTGTAGAATACCCTAGCATAACGGGTGTAGGTGGGGAAGGGTATCCCTAGCTGGGAGACGCCGGGTATGACCTCAGCGTAATAACCAGTCTCACCAGGCCCGCCGACGTGCCCCAAAATGGGGATAACCGAGTCGACAACGACTTGGCGGGAGTCTACCCTAGGCGTTACGATGTTGGCTATCTCCTCGATGTCCGGCTTCTCCGCTGAGAACGAGTAGTTGTACGTCTGTTCACACCTCGGGCACTTCCCCTCGATACCCGATATAGAGCCGGAGCCCGCATGATACTTCAGTTCGACCCTGCTCCCGTGGCAGCTCGGAGTCTGGCACTCCAGGAAGAAGGGGACGTAGTCCATCGACCTCTTACCGATCTGCGCCCTGTATCCGAGCCCCTCGATGAGGTCGACGGCGTCGTTGGACGCGCGTATGAAGCTACTCCTATTGGGCTCTGAGAGCAGCATCTCGTAGCCGTGCCTGAAGAAGCCCCGGATGACCGGGTCCGTGGCCGAGAGCATCGGTATGCCCATGTCCGCCTCGAGGTTCAGGACCGATCCGAGTATCTTTGTGGAGAAGTCGGCGACGTTCTCTGTCGAGTAGTAGGCGCCCTTGATTATTGTGAAGACGTGGGAGAGATTCTGGAGCACCTTATCTTGCCTCGCAGGTTCCACTCCCTTGAGGAGCCCACGATAGTTGCTCTCGATCTTCTCTAGGGTCTTCCTGAGCCACTCCTCGTCGGGGTTTGGAAGACGACGTATGGGTGAGCCCTCGAACTCAGGCGGGGAGGGGTAGGCGATGAGCATCCCCCTCGCTGAAGGGCTCGGGATACGGATGTTAATCAATTCAGCCTGGACACTGTCGTAGTCACCCACGTAGTAGAGCGGAACGTACCCCCCGAGGCCCGCGAGGGTCGAGACGTAGATGATCTTGTTGAAGATGAAACTGGGTCCACCAAGGCAGTTGGGCTGCTGACCCGTCTCCACTGCCCCCTTGTCAAGGGAGTCGATCCTGTTCGATGCCCTCGAGGTAAGTATCCCAAGCCCTCTCATCTGGTTTTTAACAGCCTTCTTAAGCCCCTCGAGCTCAGGGGAAGGCGCACCGTACTTCGCCTTTATCTCGCCGAAGTAGCTATTGCACTCAGCCATGTTCTGGGGTATCCTCCCCCAGAGGCGGGTCGCGTACTCACCGGCCGGGTCCTTCTCCGCGTACTTCTGATACAGTATATGTACAGGGGGGTTTTCGCTCACATCATTCACCTCAGCAGATTTTTTGTTGTCTTAGCCTCGTAAAATGGCCCGTTCTTTGCCACCGATTCCTCGACGAATGCCTCGGCGAACTCGCAGTTTGCCTGGGCTCCCCTCAGCTCCGCCTTTTTATCGCTGAATCTTTGGTAGTAACCCCAGTGGAATTTAGTCAGCTGAGAGTCATAGGACTCGACCGCGGCCCTTTTTCTTTTCATTGTCTCGGAGATGTCGACCAACACGTGGGGGCTCGGGATTAGGGTGTTTATCTCCATGAGGAGGAGGCGCTCGACGAGGTGGGGCTCCTTGTATGTGGTCGTGTGCGCCGCCCACTCGATAGCCTCCTTTACGACCTCGTAAGTGGCCCTGTGCTGGGCGTGGTAGTCGAAGGGCAGGTGTGTGACGACTATCCTAGGCCTCTCCGTCACGATCGCGTCGGCTACCCGCTTAATGAGTTCCTTCGAAGATTGGACGTTGTCTTCCATGAGAACGATTGGCTCAGCCAATTCGAGGGCTTTGCACGCCCTCTCGATCTCCACCTTACGATTCCGGGGGTTGCACGTCAGGCACAGAACTCGCGACTCTTCCGCGTACAGCGCGAGTGTGCCACCGCACCCGAAAGTTTCATCATCGGGGTGGGAAACAACGGCGAGGATTCCGCCCATGGAGCTCAAACGATTAGGGAAACCAAG